>JAQZBG010000442.1 GCA_029239165.1 Microbacterium sp.
TCACCGCCGCCTCCGGAGACGACGATGACGTGATCGACCCCTACCGTCGGTCTCGCGAGACCTACGCCCGGTCGGCGGCGGAACTGACTCCCGCGCTGGTCGAGGTCGAACGGATCGTGCGCGCCGCTCTGACGTGAGCCGTGTGCTCCTCCGGCGGAGGGGTGTTCACCGTATGCTCATTCTCATGTCTGCATCCCGACCTCCCCGCGGGATGTGCGAGGGGATGAAGAGTTGGAACTGAGAGACTACGCGCGCATTCTGCGGGCGCATTGGATCGTCATCGTCGTCGCCACTCTGGTGGGCGCGGCTCTGGCGTTCGGCTGGAGTTCCCTGCAGCCGCGGGTGTACTCGGCCGACACGACGGGCATCGTGACGGCCGTCGGGGGCGACGGCACGAGCGGTTCCGCGCTGGTGGGCAACCAGCTGGCCCAGAGCAGGGTCAAGTCGTACCTCAACCTCGGCTCCTGGCGGGCAGTCGCCGAACACGCGATCGACGAGCTCGATCTGGACGCCTCACCCGACGTGCTGGTGAACCGGGTCACGGTGACGAACCCCATCGACACGACCGCCCTGAAGGTCACGGCCACGGGATCGACGCCCGAGTCGGCGCAGGCTCTCGCACAGGCCTGGCTCGACGGCATGGCCATCGAGATCGAGAAGCTCGAGGGCGGCACGGCGGAGACGCCCGCAGCGATCTCGCTCATCGTCGGCGACTCCGCCCGTCTCCCGAACGCCCCCTCCTCCCCCAACACGCGTCTGAACGTGATCATCGGCGCTCTCGCCGGGCTCGCCCTCGGCCTCGTCTACGCGTTCGTGCGGCACACCGTCGACCGTCGCGTGCGACACCCCCGCGACATCGAGCGCGAGACCGGCGTCTCCGTCATCGGCACCCTTCCGCTCGAGAAGACGATGGCCGGCGAACGACAGGTGATCGATTTCTCACTGGAATCGCAGCACGGGGTGTCGCATCACCTCATCGAGTCGATGCGCGAGCTGCGCACGAACCTGCAGTTCATCGACGTCGACAACCCGCCGCGCGTGATCGTGGTGACGAGCTCCGTGCCGGGCGACGGCAAGTCGACGGTGTCGGTGAACCTCGCGTCGAGCCTCGCCGCGGCCGGGCAGTGGGCCATCCTCATCGACTGCGACCTGCGTCGCCCGGTCATCGCCGACATCTTCGGGATGTCCCACGACGTCGGCCTCACCGACGTGCTCGCGGGTCGCGCCGAGCTGCAGGATGTGGCGCATCGACCGTCCCGCGACATCCCGCTGGCCGTCGTCGGCGCCGGCCGGATCCCGCCGAACCCCAGCGAGCTGCTGGGGTCGCAGCGCATGCGTGACTTCCTGGCGGAGATCAGCAAGTCCGCGATCGTGATCCTGGACTCGCCGCCCGTGCTGCCGGTGACCGACGCCGCGGTGCTGGCCGCCGGGGCGGACGGTGTGCTGATCGTCGTCTCGTCGGGGAAGACCACCTTCGACATGCTGCAGCGGGCCATCGACAACATCACGCGCACGACCGGTCGGGTGCTCGGCGTGGTGCTGAACCGCGTGCCCCGCAAGGGCGCCGAGTCGGCCTACTACGGCCGCGAGTACTACGGCGCGTACGAACGCTACGCGAAGGACGGCGACGAGAGCGCCGAGCCCGAGGCCGAGCCCGGCGTGCGTCGGCGCGGCACCGCTCAGGTCTGAGTCGCCGCGCCGTTCGGAGTCGGCGGCAGCAGGAGCCCATCGTCGACAAGCGCCTGCACGGCGGCCTGAACGATCGAGGCGGGCGCTCCGTCCGCAGGCTCCCCGTGCGCGCTCACCACGGCGTCGACGATCTCAGCGAGCGTGCTCCCGCCGGCGGCCACGGCCCAGATCGTCGGACCGATGCCGTCGAGGACGTGCACCTGTCCCCCGGTCGGCGTCCGCCGCAGCACCGCGATGCGAGCGTCGAGCAGCAGCTCGTCGACGGTGTCCGCCCGGCGAAATGCGTCCACGGCTGACGCGCCGACCACGGGTGCGGTGCGGGCGATGATCGGCGGCACCGGAGCGGGCTCGACATCGAGGAGCTCGTCGATGATCCCGTCGATGCTCGTCACCTCCCGGTAGCGCAGTCGCACGGCGCCGCCGGTTGCGGCGAGCAGGGCGGCTATCCGCTGCAGGGGCGCAGGGCCGTCGGAGAGGTAGCTGGTCTGCGGCCCCAGCAGTGCCAGGGCGTCGGCGATGTCCAGCGTCTCGATCTCGGGTGCTTCCGGGCCCGCTGGTGAGCGGTCGAGCACGACGATCTTCGCCACGCGCAGTTCGTCGGGCAGCGCGTGCGCTCCCCCGATGCTCGAAAGCGCCACCTGAGTCTTGGGAACGGCAGCCTGTTCGATGATCGACAGCGGCTTGCGATAGGGCACGACGCGACCCGTGTCGTCGATGCCGATGGTCTCATCGCTCACGTAGGCATAGCGCTTCGAGAGGTGGCGGGCCGCGGTCGTCTTGCCGGTGCCGGAGGCCGCGCTGAGCACGACCACGCGCCCGTCGTCGGTGGCGAGTCCGGCAGCGTGCAGCATCCACACCGGGTCGTTTCGGCGGTGCGCGAGGGCTTTGATCGTCACTTCGGTCGAGAGCGCGGACAGCGCTGCAGCGTCTTCCGTGTGGGCGGGGACGACGGCGACCGCATCGGCGGGACGATCGCCCGCGTAGCGCGCGTCGGCCCACGCAGCGAG
>JAQZBG010000443.1 GCA_029239165.1 Microbacterium sp.
CGACCTCGTCCGCCCGCGCCCCCGAGCGCCGTCGTAGGGTGGAACGGAATCGGATGCCGCGGAGGTGCATCATGACGGATCCCCGGGAGGCTGCAGCGCGCTACCGCGCGAAGCAGCAGCTGCACGGCGAGAATGCGGACGGCGACGAGGAGTCGGGCATTCCGCCCGGTGCCGGTGCGGCGGTCGACAGGGCCGCCTTCATCGAGACGGCGATCCAGGTGGCGATCCGCCGCGGCGATTTCGACGACCTTCCCGGCGCGGGCAAGCCGCTGGAGGGACTCGGCACGCACCACGATCCGGACTGGTGGATACGCCGCAAGATCGAGACCGAGAACCTCACCGGACTCGGGCCGCCCGCCATCCTGCTGCGCACCGAAGACCGGGAGTTGAACGATCAGCTCGACCTGCTCGGCCGTGAGTCCGACGTACGCGACGTGCTCGAAGACTTCAACCGGCGCGTGCGCGAAGCGCGTCGCCAGCTCCAGGGCGGACCGCCGGTCGTGACCGAACCACGGGATCTGGATGCCGAGGTGGCGGCGTGGGCGGAGCGGCGGTCGGCGAGGCCGGCGGCGGCGCCCGTGCCGGAACAGCGGCGTCGGCGCTTCGGCAGACGACGCCGCTGAAGTCGGAGGCGGGTCATAGGCTGGTGCGCATGACTGACGTTCTTCCCGTGGGCCTCGCCCTTGATGAGTTCAGCTCCGACATCCGCCCGCAGGACGATCTCTATCGCCACGTGAACGGCGCCTGGCTGGCGCGCACCGAGATCCCCGGCGACAAGGCGCGCTGGGGCTCGTTCCACCTCCTCGCCGAGCAGGCCGAGAAAGACGTCCGCGCGATCATCGAGGAGTCGCAGGATGCCGAGGAGGGCACGCTCGCCCGCAAGATCGGCGACCTGTTCGCGAGCTTCATGGACACCGAGCGCATCGATGCCGCCGGTCTCGCTCCGCTGGCGGAGACGCTGGCCGAGATCGACGCGATCGACGGCATCCCGGCGTTCCTGCGCACGGTCGGCGCCTACGACCGCGACGGTCGCGCGGCCGTGATCGGCATGTACGTCGACGGCGACCCGGGCGATCCGGAGCGCTACCTGCCCGTGCTCGTGCAGGCAGGCCTGTCGCTGCCGGATGAAAGCTACTTCCGCCTCGACACGTTCGCCGACACGAGGGCCGCCTACCGGGCGCACCTCGAGCGGCTGCTCGACCTCGCCGGTGTTCCGGATGCGGCGGCGAACGCCGACCGTTCGATCGCCCTCGAGACCGAGCTCGCGGGGCACCACTGGGACAACGTCCGCAGCCGCGACGCCGTCGCCACCTACAACCTCAAGACCTGGGACGAGCTTCAGGAGCTCGCGGGCGTCGACCTGACTCCGTGGCGCGAAGCGGTCTCGCCGTCGAACCCCGCTGCCTTCGACGAGGTCGTCGTCTCGCAGCCCAGCTTCTTCGAAGGACTCGGCTCGCTGCTCACGCCGGAGCGCCTCGATGACTGGAAGGCGTGGCTGCGCGCCAAGGCCGTGCACGCCGCGGCTCCGTACCTCACCGACGACCTGGTGCAGGAGAACTTCTCCTTCTACGGCACCGAACTCACCGGCGTCCCCACGATCCGCGAGCGCTGGAAGCGCGGTGTCTCCCTCACCGAAGGTGCTCTCGGCGAGGCCATCGGCAAGGTCTACGTCGAACGCCACTACCCGCCGACGGCCAAGGCTGCGATGGACGAGCTGGTGGCGAACCTCATCGAGGCCTACCGCCGGAGCATCACCGAGCTCGAGTGGATGACGGCCGAGACCCGCGAGCGTGCGCTCGCCAAGCTCGACTCGTTCACCCCGAAGATCGGGCACCCGGAGGAGTGGCGCGACTACTCCAGCCTCGAGATCGACCGTGCCGACCTGTTCGGCAATGTGCGCCGGGCATCGATCTTCGAGCACGACCGCAACGTCGACAAGGTCGGCACGCCCATCGACCGCCTCGAGTGGCACATGCCGCCGCAGATGGTCAACGCGTACTACAACCCGTCGATGAACGAGATCGTGTTCCCGGCCGCGATCCTGCAGTACCCGTTCTTCGACGCTGGCCGCGATGCCGCCGCGAACTACGGCGGCATCGGCGCGGTCATCGGCCATGAGATCGGTCACGGTTTCGACGATCAAGGCAGCCGCTACGACGGTGACGGCCGACTGCAGGACTGGTGGACCGATGCCGACCGCTCGGCGTTCGAGGAGCGCACCAAGGCCCTCATCGAACAGTACGACGCGCTCGTCCCCGAGGGGCTGGACGCCGAGCACCACGTCAACGGGGCTCTCACGATCGGCGAGAACATCGGCGACCTCGGGGGTCTCGGCATCGCGCTCAAGGCCTACGAGCTGTCGCTCGGCGGCGCCGAGGCTCCGGTCATCGACGGCTACACGGGCGTGCAGCGGCTGCTGCTCTCGTGGGCGCAGGTGTGGCAGCAGAAGAGCCGCGATGCCGAGACGCTGCGCCTGCTGACCATCGATCCGCACTCGCCGAACGAGTTCCGCTGCAACCAGATCGTGCGCAACATCGACGCGTTCTACGAGGCGTTCGGTGTGAGCCAAGAGGATGCCCTCTGGCTCCCCGAGGCGTCGCGTGTGACCATCTGGTGACCAATCGTCTGACTCTGTGATGCATCCCCCGGCGGTGGGGTTACGATAGCCCTGCCGCTGGGGAGCGCTTCCCCGCTCACGCGTGGGCGCTCTCGAGCCTGGTGAAGGGTTCCGCAACTCCTCGACCCCCGAGTCCCTCGGCGGTGCCCCGGAGTCTTCTGCGGGCCGTCGCTCTCAGCGCACGAGCCGCCGCCTCCCGCGTCGAGCGGCTCTCGGGCGCCGGTCCTTCACGGCGACGCTCCGCGCGCTGGAGGGGCTCGTGGATTCCGGAGCCCAGGTCTCGGTGCACGTCGTCGACCTCGACAACCACGTGCATGTGCTGGCCGGGGACGATCACGTGACCATGCCCGTCGCGGGGCTCGGTGTGGTGCCTCTGCTGATCGAGGTGGCCGCCGGATTCCAGAGCGGGACCCTGGATCCGTTCGAGATCGTCGAGCGTCAGAGTGTCGACGCGGTCGAGAGTTCCGGCTTGTGGCGGCATCTGCACGCGCCGGCGCTGCCTCTCGAGGATCTCGCCGTGCTGGCCGCGACCGCCGGAGACCCGATCGCCGTGAACGCCCTGCTGCAGAAGGTCGGTCACGACCGGGTGCGCGAGCGCATCGAGTCGCTCGGGCTCCGCCGCACCGCCCTCCTGGACCGCTTCCGCGACCGCCGTGGCCCCGACGATGCGCCCCAGGTCGCCGTGGGCTCTGCCCGCGAACTCGCCGGCCTCTTCTCCGCCTTGGTGAACTCGCAGGTCGTCGACGCCGCGGTCAGCGCGCAGGTGTCGGAGTGGCTGAGCCTCAACCAGGACCTGAGTCTGGTCGCCGCATCCACCGGCCTCGATCCGTTCGCCCACGATCACGATGCGCACGGGCTGCTGTTCGTGAACAAGACCGGCCGTGACCGCGGGGTGCGCGCCGAGGCGGGTGTGCTCGCCGGGCCACGCGCCGGCGTCGCCTACTCGCTCATCGTCTGCTTCGACGACCTGTCGATCACGCACCGGCTCCGCGCACACGACGCCTTCCGCGTGCTCGGTGTCGAGCTCATGGAGTACACGCACTGAGATCACGCTCCCCTCGCTAGCATCGAGGGATGCCACGACCCGATTGGACCCCGCACCGCCGCGACGACGGCGAGCTGCTCGGGTGGATCCATCCCGAGGGCGACGACTGGGTCGCCGTCGACGTGCTCGGCCGGCCCGCCTCCGCTCCCACGGAGTGGCTCGACGCCGAGGCCGCGCT
>JAQZBG010000444.1 GCA_029239165.1 Microbacterium sp.
GTTCGACCAGTTCGCCTGTTGGATGCGATTGTCGAGCTCCCGCAGCTCCTGCGCGACGGCATCGGCCCTCGATCGCAACTGCGCGACCGGCAGCGCCGAGACCTGCCGCAGCTCCGACCGCATCTGGCGCAGGTACTGGTCGTGGGATCCGGATGCCGCGGCGGCCGCATCCGTCAGCACCGAGTGGCGCAGGCGCAGCACGTCACGAGCCGCGAGCGCATCCGTCATCGTGCCGTCCGCGCCGAGAACGAGCCGTGCGTTGGTCGCGTTGATGCGTCGGATCAGGTCGCGCAGCTGGGTCAGGGCGGCGTCCGCTTCGACGATGAGCGCCGCGGCGTCCTCGGCCGGCTCCTCGCCCTCCTGGTAGCGGGCGTTCGCGACGATCCGCGCACGCAGCTGCTCGATGCGACGCTGCAGATCGGCGCGCGCGGTGAGGGCCTCGGCGAGTTTCATGGGCCCCATCCTCGCAGCAGCCGTCCGTAACACGGCGTCATAGAGCGGGCGAGTCAGCGCGAGCGCAGCAGCGGAGCGTGCTCGGGGTGGGCTGCGAACCAGTCGGCGACGTACCAGCAGACGGCATCCACCCTGCGGTCGCCGCGCTCCTCGATGTCGGCGACGGCCCCCTCCACGACTTTTCCGGCATAGCCGTTGCCGCGGAAAGTCGGGACCGTGAAGGCCCTGGTGAGCGCGATCGTATGTCCGTCGTCGCGATAGTCGAGAACGCTCACGAGCTTGCCGTCGCGCATGAGCGTGTAGCGGGACGCGTCCTTCTCGTCGGTCAGGATGAAGCCTCCGACAGTGTGCGAGATCGTCATCCGAGCAACGTTACGCCCGCTCACGGACGCCCGGGCGTTTTGACATAGACGGTCACGATCGGACATAATCCCCCCATGACCACCAACGCAAGCCCTTTGTCCGCCCAGGAGGCGAACAGGACTGCCGGGATGATGATGCCCGGTCGCGTTGGCATGTGTTGCCGAATGTGTCGCTGAACGCTCGCTTCCCGGCTCCGCCGGTCATTCATGCAACGCATCAGAGCCCCGCTCGATCCGGGCTCACGTCCTGAGGACTTCATCATCATGTCGAACATCGCACTTCTCGAGCGTCCCGCCACCACCGCCGCGATCCGCACGCAGCCCGAGGCCGCTGCGCCCCTGGCCGCTGCCGGCGCAGATCTGCCCGCCGTCCGCTCGCCCCGCGGCTTCGCCCTCTACGTCGGACTCGACGAGATCAAGGCAGCCGAGGCCGGAGTCAGCCTCCCCCTGCTGGTCGACGCGCTGCGTCGCACGCTCGCCGAGCTCGCACCGGGTGCCGAGACGCACGCCACGGTCGCTCTCGCACCGCACGGCTCGGGGGGCCGCGACCTCGACGTCGTGCGACTCGCCCTGCAGGAGCCGGGTGCGATCGCCCGCACCAAGGCCGCCGCCGAAGAGGACACCGTGGAGGAGGAGACCGGCGTGACCGTCGACATCTCCCGCAAGCGCGTGCTCATCGACGGAGAGTCCGCCGCATTCACCTACAAGGAATTCGAGCTGCTGCAGTACCTGGTGCTCCGCGAGGGCCGCACGATCGAGCGCAGCGAGCTGGTCTCCGCGCTGTGGCAGGCACAGGACGACGAGACGCCCGGTGAGCGCACGATCGACGTGCATGTCCGCCGCCTCCGCGCCAAGCTCGGTCGCTACGAAGACATCGTCCGCACCGTGCGCGGCATCGGCTACCGGTTCGACCGCCACGCCGACGTCGTCATCCGCTACGGCCACGGCACCCCCTCGCCCGACCGCTTCTGAGCGCTCGCGGGTCGGTGTCAGGGCCGGCGCGTAGGGTGGGCGCATGACCCTGATCGAGCATCCTGCAGCGGCCGATGCCGCGTCCGCGGATGCTCGTCGGGAGACCGTCTACCGACCATCGCATCCTCTCGACCTCCGACGCACGGTCGGCATGCTCCGCCGCGGCGGCTCCGACCCGACGACCGTCATCGACGGCGCCGTGATCTGGCGTGCCGTGCGCACCCCGCTCGGCCTTGCGACACTCGCGCTGCGCATGTCGGGAGACGAGGTCCGGGTGTCGGCTTGGGGTCCCGGAGCCGAGCATGCCCTCACGCTCGTTCCCGCACTCTGCGGCGCACACGATGACCCCGGCGACTTCGACGCGTCGCGGCATCCGCTCATCGCCGAGTCGGCCCGACGCCATCCGGGTTTGCGACTCACACGCACCGACGCGGTGTTCGACGCCCTCGCATGCGCGATCATCGAGCAGAAGGTCACCGGCATGCAGGCCTTCGGCGCCTGGCGCTGGCTCGTCTCCCGCTTCGGCGAGCGCGCCCCCGGCCCCACACCGCGGCCGATGTTCGCCGCGCCGACCGCCGCGCAGTGGTACCGCATCCCCTCGTGGGCCTGGCACCGCGCCGGGGTCGAGCCTCCGCAATCCCGCACCATCGTGCGCGCGGCCGAGCGCGGCGACCGCATCGCCCGTGCCGTACACGCCGCTCCCACCGGGGCCGACCGCGACCGCGTGCTCACCAGCCTCCCGGGTGTCGGCGTCTGGACGTCGGCCGAGACCCGCATCCGCGCCCTGGGCGATCCCGACGCTGTCAGCGTCGGCGACTATCACCTGGCACATGAGGTGGGATACGCGCTCACCGGGAAACGCACGGACGACGACGGGATGCTCGAGCTCCTCGCCCCCTGGGCGGGCCAGCGACAGCGCGTCGTCCGCCTGATCTTCGCCAGTGGGGTTCAGGAGCCGCGGCGCGGTCCGCGTCTCGCCCCCGAGGACCACCGCGGCCGCTGAGCGCGTCCGCCTATGCTGGGGCCATGTCCCGTAGAGCGCTGCGCATCTCGATCACCGTCGGCCTGCTGATCGTCGGGGTCGTCATCGGGCTGATCTTCCAGAACGTCTGGCTCGGCGTGCTGCTGGCCGCCCTCGTCTGGCTGGGGTGGTTCCTCGGCTACGAGTCGCGCCGCGGCAACAACGCCGGTGTCAACGACGAGGACCACGGTATCGAGCTCTGAGCGAAGGCCCGCCCACCCACCGTCTGCTCAGTAGTAGACAGCCAGCGGTCCGGACGGTCCGTCGATCACGCGCACCGGGGTCTCGAACACGCGGGTGAGGACGTCATCGGTCATGATCTCCGCGGGCGAACCGAACTCGACCACCGCACCGTCCTTCATGGCGCAGATGTGGTCGGCGTAATGCCCCGCGAAGTTGATGTCGTGCAACACGATGACGATGGTGCGCCCGAGCTCCTCCGCCGCCCGCCGCAGGTGCTTCATCATCTGCACGGCGTGTCGCATGTCGAGGTTGTTCAGCGGTTCGTCCAGCAGCACGAACTCCGTGTCCTGTGCGAGGACCATCGCGACGTAGGCACGTTGACGCTGCCCGCCGGAGAGCTCGTCGAGATAACGTCCCTCGAGTGGTCCGAGGTCGAGGAAGTCGATGGCCCGGCTGATGATCTCCTCGTCCGCCCGGGTCAGCCGCCCCTTCGAATGGGGGAAGCGTCCGAAACCGACCAGCTGGCGCACCGTGAGCCGGGTGACGAAGT
>JAQZBG010000445.1 GCA_029239165.1 Microbacterium sp.
GCTCGAGTCCGAGCCCTCCATGACCGACGCTCTACGGAAGTACGACCAGGACCGGTTGCCGGTCGGTCGGGCCATCGCCCGGTACGGGCAACAGCTGGGTAGTTCGCTGCCGCTCTGAGGCCGCTATTCGAGGTGAGAGGCGGGGAGCCGCCCGGCCCTGATGTCGGGGATCTCGTCACGGAACCGCGTGAAGATGTACGCCTGACTGCTCCCCGGCCCCACCATCCGAAGGGCCTCATCGATCTCTGCCAACGCCGCATCGGTGTCACCGGCCTTGATCATCGCGAAGATCCTGCGCCGCAGCATCATCACCACACGGGCGTCGTCGTCGAGCGAACGCGCGATGCGCATCCCCGTGGTGGAAGCGTCGACGGCATCCCGGTACCGGCCGACGGCAATGTAAGAGTGGATGAGGTCGAGGTACGCGCTCGACTGGACGAGGAGGCTCATGAAGCTCGTGGCCTGCTCGGTATCGGACTGCACCCGTGCCAGTGTCGACTCCATCTCCTGGATCGCCGCGAGGTGCTCGCCTCGCGCATTCTTGATCATCGTCGACAGCAGATCGGCGTTCTCGATACCCGCGGCATCGTCGGCGCTCGAGAAGGCGGCGACGGCGGCGGCCGCGGCGGCCTGAGCGTCATCCAGCCGGTTCAGCAGCCAGCACGCCCACCCGATGTAGTAGTTGCCCCATCCGATCTGACCGGCGTCCCCGGCGCGCTCCGCCGCACTCCGTGCAGCTCGTCCGGTCAACACGGCACGCTCGCGGTCGCCGAGCTCCACGATCTCGGCCCACGCGACGTAACCCAGCTGGGTCGCCTCCATCCGCAGGTCGTCCAGGTTCTGCGCGGAGGTGACGGCCAGCGAGAAGAAGCGGTGCCAGTTGCCCCACGCGAGCCACACGTCCGAGAACCAGTGCAGCGCGTCTGCGACATCCACGACTACATCGTCCTGACCGTGCTCGGCCGCGTCGACGTACGCGGGCCACCAGTGCTCCGCTTCCGATCGGATCCAGACTCCCGCGGAGTCGGCCGTGATGAATCCGCGCCCCATCCGTGCCACACCGCGCGGCTCGCGATTGGGTTCGAACCACGCACCGGCGCGTTCCAGAGTGCCCAGCACCCATGACCCGACGTGCGTGCGACGCTCCTCGATCTCCTCATCCGTGGCAACCGAACCCAAGCGATTCCGTGCGAACAGTCGCAGCAGGTCGTGCAAGCGGTACCGGTCTCCGCCTCGTGCCTCGAGCAGCCCGAGATCGGTCAGATCGTCGAGCCGGAACTCGACATCCCCGATCTCGGTGGAGTCGATGGTCACCGCCGCGAGCTCGGCGGTGAACGTCTTGCCGTCGATCAGCGAGATCCATCGGAACAGGGCGGCGGTACGAGGGTCGAGCTCCTCGTAGGACAGCGAGATGGCCGTCTCGACGGCGAGATCGCCAGCCACGAGCAGGCGCAGACGGTCCTCGGACGTCCGCATCCTGCGGAGCAGATCGTCGACCGTCCACCCGGGCCTGCTGGCGATCCGGTTGCCCACCACGCGCAGGGCGAGGGGGATGTCGTCGCACAGACTCGCGATCTCGTTCAGGGCGTCGATGTCGGGGTCCGTCTGCGGCATGAGGTGGCGCAGCAGGGCGATGCTGTCGCGCCGTCTCAGGGGCCCGAAGCGGAGCCGGCGGACGCCCTCGAGCCCGGCCAGGCTGCGCCGCGATGTGACGACGAGGGGGTCTCCCGCGCAGATCGAGAGGATGGGCCGCACCTGGCTCTCGTTCGCCGCGTTGTCCAGCAGGATGCGCACCGGCGAGATCTCCACCGCGGCACGCCACTGCCGAGCAGCCGTTTCGAGATCGGTCGCCGGCTGCTCGGGGGCCCCCTGCAGCTGACGGAGCATCGTCGTGATGATCTGCAGCGGCGTGAGGGGAGCGGCGCTGAACCCGTCCAGGCTCACGAAGACGGTCGGAAGTTCCGTGAGCCTGCTGCGGGCGAGGATCTCGAGGGCGCCGGTCGTCTTGCCGATGCCCGGTGCGCCGCTGATGACGAGCGCCGGCCGGTGTCCGCCCGAAGCCGGGTCGCCTTCGAGGATCTCGAGCGCCTGCTGGATCTCCTCTGTGCGTCCCGAGAAGTCGAACACCCGATGGGGCGCGACGGACGCAGGGAGCGGAGGGGCGACGGTGTGACGCGGCCGTGCTCGCGCGGCGCGAAGGAATGCGTGCTGTCCGGCGACGTCGAGTCCCAGTCCATCGGCCAGGGCGTCGACGGTTCGGCGCTGGGGAGACGTGCTGGCCCCGCGTTCGAGGTCGCCGATGGTCCGCTCGCTCACCCCCGACCGCACGGAGAGAGCCTCGAGAGTGAGATTCGCGCCGAGACGGAGGGAGCGCAGCAGCAGTCCGAAGGGCGACGGTTCGGTCACGGCGGTTCCTCGGTTCCTGTCGCTGCTCCCGGCAAGCCCCGCGACGTTCCCAGCATGGCCGTCGGTGCGCCGCCGTGGCGAATCGATCCGGCGCCGCCCCACGTGCGCCGGATCATGTCGAGCGCGGAGCGGCCGTCGCGGCGGCGCGTCGCATCACGAGGGCGGCCGCGACGGTCGCAATGAGCACGATGACGGCGAACACCAGCAGCACGGTCGTCTGCGAGGCGAAGGTGAGGATCAGACCGATCGCCAGGACGGGCAGCGCCAGGCCGCAGTAC
>JAQZBG010000446.1 GCA_029239165.1 Microbacterium sp.
GTACTGCGGCCTGGCGCTGCCCGTCCTGGCGATCGGTCTGATCCTCACCTTCGCCTCGCAGACGACCGTGCTGCTGGTGTTCGCCGTCATCGTGCTCATCGCGACCGTGGCGGCCGCCCTCGTGATGCGACGCGCCGCCGCGACGGCCGCTCCGCGCTCGACATGATCCGGCGCACCTGGGGCGGCGCCGGATCGATTCGCCACGGCGGCGCGCCGACGGCCATGCTGGGAACGTCGTGGCGCGTGTCCAGAACCGCGGCAGAAACCGAGGGACCGCCGTGACCGAACCCACTCCGTTCGGCTTGTTGCTGCGCTCCCTCCGCCTCGGAGCGAATCTCACTCTCGAAGCGCTCTCCGTGCGGTCGGGGGTGAGCGAGCGGACCATCGGCGACCTCGAACGCGGCGCGAGCACGTCTCCCCAGCGCCGAACAGTCGACGCCCTGGCGGATGGACTGGGACTCGACGTCGGCGGACAGCACGCATTCCTTCGCGCCGCGCGAGCACGGCCGCGGCGGGTCATCGCCCCCGAGCTTCCCGCAGCCGTCGCGCCGCACCGAGTGTTCGACTTCTCCGGTCGCACGGAGGAGATCCGCCAAGCGCTCCAGATCCTGGAGGGCGACCCCGCCCCCGGCGGACATCGGCCGGCACTCATCATCAGCGGCGCACCCGGCATCGGTAAGACCACCGGCGCCCTCGAGATCCTCGCCCGTGGACGGCTCCCGGACCTGCCGACCGTCTTCGTCGGTCTCGACGGGTTCAGCGCCTCCCCCCTTACGCCTCTGCAGATCATCACGACGATGCTGCGTCAGCTGCAAGGAGGCACGGAGAAGCCGCCCGCCGATCTCGACACGGCCGCTCGTCAGTGGCGCGCCGCCGTGGACGTCGCGCCGGTACGCATCCTGCTCGACAACGCGGCGAGCGAAAGTCAGGTGCGACCCATCCTCTCGATCTGCGCCGGAGACCCGATCGTCGTCACGTCGCGCCGCAGCCTGGCGGGCTTGGAAGGCGTGCGTCGGCTTCGTTTCGGTCCTCTGCGGAGGCCCGACAGCATTCGCCTGCTGCGCAACCTGATGCCGCAGACGGACCCGGACCTCGACGCTCTGAACGAGATCGCGAGTCTGTGCGACGACATCCCTCTCGCCCTGCGCGTGGTGGGCAACCGGATCGCCAGCCGCCCCGCGTGGACAGTGGAGGATCTCCTCCGCAGGATGCGCACCTCCGAGGACCGGCTGCGCCTCCTCGTCGCCGGCGACCTCGCCGTAGAGACGGCCATCTCGCTGTCCTACGAGGAACTGGATCCCCGGACGGCCGCCCTGTTCCGATGGATCTCGCTCATCGACGGCAAGACATTCACCGCCGAACTCGCGGCGGTGACCGTGCACTCGTCCGAGATCGGCGACGTCGAGTTCCGACTCGACGATCTGACCGACCTCGGACTGCTCGAGGCGCGAGGCGGAGACCGATACCGGTTGCACGATCTGCTGCGCCTGTTCGCCCGTAACAGATTGGGAGCGACAGCCGAGGACGACGCGATCGAGGAGCGGCGCGCACACATCGGGTCGTGGGTGCTCGGCACGTTGGAGCGCGCGGGCGCGTGGTTCGAACCCGACCGCGAGCCGCGCGGCGTCGCACGAATCGGTCGGGGGTTCGTCACTGCCGATTCCGCCGGCGCGTGGATCCGCGCCGAAGCCGAGCACTGGTGGCCGGCTTACGTCGACGCAGCGGAGCACGGCGAGGACGACGTGGTCGTGGACGTCGCGGACGCGCTGCACTGGTTCTCGGATGTGTGGCTCGCGTGGGGCAACTGGCATCACTTCTTCTCGCTCGCCGTCACGGCGGCCCAGAACCTGGGCGACGTCAGGATGGAGGCGACGCATCTGGGCTACGTCGCGTGGGCGGAGATCATGGAGGTCGGTGACCGCGAGCGCGCCGTCCTGACCGGCCGCGCCGCGCTGAGCGCTGCGGAGCGCGCCGGGGATCCCGCTCAGGTGGGATGGGCGAACTACTACATCGGGTGGGCGTCCTGGCTGCTCAACCGTCTGGACGAGGCGGAGACCTCGGCCGCCATCGCCGCCGTTGCCTTCTCCGAAGCCGGGGACGCTGCCGGCGTCGATAACGCCGGCCTGTTGTCCACGATGATCAAGAACTCCCGCGGCGAGCACGTCGCGGCCATCGAGGAGATGGAGGCGACCCTGGGGCGAGTGCAATCGGACTCCGACCAGGGCACGAGCTTCATCGGTCTCCTCGTCCAGACGGGCGCGTACCTCGACCTCATCGACTCGTACATCGCCGTAGGTCGCTACAAAGATGCTGTCCATGCGTCAGCCACGGGGATTCGCATCGCACGTTCGCTCGACGATGACGCCCGCATCGTCATGATGATGCGGCGCAGAATCTTCGCGATGATCCGCGCCGGCGAATCCGAAGCGGCGGTCGCCGAGATCGATGAGGCCCTGCGGATGGTGGGATCCGGCAGCAGTCAGGCGTACATCTTCAGACGGTTCCGCGATGAGATCCCGGAAATGAGGGCGGGCCGCCTTCCCGCCTCTTATCTCGAGTAGCGGGCTCAGAGCGGCAGCGAACTCCCCAGCTGTTGCCCGTACCGGGCGATGGCCCGACCGACCGGCAACCGGTCCTGGTCGTACTTCCGTAGAGCGTCGGTCATGGAGGGCTCGGACTCGAGC
>JAQZBG010000447.1 GCA_029239165.1 Microbacterium sp.
CCGTAGTCGCCCTGGGCCACCAGGATGCCGCGGGCCAGCAGTTGCCGCACCACGCTGCGCCAGTCCTGGTCGGAGAGGTCGTTGCCGATGCCGTATGTCGCGAGCTTGTCGTGGCCCTGCTGCCGGATGCGCTCGGTCGACGCACCGCGCAGGATGTCGATGAGGTGCCCGGCACCGAACGCCTGATTGCGCTCGCGCTTCAGCCGCACGATGGTCGAGAGCAGCTTCTGCGCGGGCACGAGGCCGTCGAACGTCTCCGTGTCGTCGAGGCACGTGTCGCAGTTGCCGCACGGCTGCGACTCCTGGCCGAAGTAGCCGAGCAGGTTCTGCCGGCGGCACTCGACGGTCTCGCAGAGCGCCAGCATCGCGTCGAGGTGCTGCCCCATGCGCATCTTGAACGTGCGGTCGCCGGGGCTCTGGTCGATCAGCCGGCGCTGCTGCACGACGTCGCCGAGTCCGTACGCCATCCATGCCACCGACGGCTCGCCGTCGCGGCCCGCGCGACCGGTCTCCTGGTAGTAGCCCTCGACCGACTTCGGCAGGTCGATGTGCGCGACGAAGCGCACGTCCGGCTTGTCGATGCCCATGCCGAAGGCGATGGTCGCGACCATGACCACGCCGTCTTCGCGGAGGAACCGCGCCTGGTTGGCCGCTCGCACCTCGGCGGGGAGACCCGCGTGATAAGGCAGCGCATCCAGGCCCTGCGCGGCCAGATACGAGGCGGTCTGCTCGACCGACTTGCGGCTCAGCGCGTACACGATGCCCGCGGGCTGTGCGCCGTCGTCGCTCACCGGGGTCTGCGACTTGATGAAGGCGACGAGCTGCTTGCGCGGCTCGACCTTCGGCACGATCCGGTAATGGATGTTCGGGCGGTCGAAGCTCGCGACGAAGTGCTCCGCACCGTCGAGGCGCAGCCGCTCGGTGATCTCCTTGTGCGTCGCCGCGGTCGCGGTGGCCGTGAGCGCCATGCGCGGCACGCCGGGGAACCGCTCACCCAGGTCCCCGAGCGTGAGGTAGTCGGGGCGGAAGTCATGACCCCACTGCGACACGCAGTGGGCCTCGTCGATCGCGATCACGCTCAGGGTCCCGCGCTGGAGGAGCGCCGTGGTCTGCGCGTTCGACAGCCGCTCCGGCGCGACATAGATGAGGTCGAGCTCGCCCGCGACGTAGGCCCGCTCGACCTCGCGCCGCTCGTCTATCGCCTGCGTGGAGTTGAGGTACGCGGCATTGACGCCGTTGGCGCGCAGCGCATCGACCTGGTCGTGCATGAGTGCGATGAGGGGGCTGATGACGAGGCCGGTGCCCTCGCGCACGAGTGCCGGCACCTGGTACGTGATGCTCTTTCCGCCACCGGTCGGCATCAGCACGACCGCGTCTCCCCCGGAGATGACCTGCTCGACGATCGCGGCCTGGTCGCCACGGAACTCGTCGTAGCCGAACACCGTATGCAGCGCTTCGCGCGCGGTCGGGTAGCGGCTCGGCGTCGCTCGGCGCACGGCCGATGCGGTCGCTCGGGAGGAGGCCGGGGCCACCGGAGTGACAGGACCCTGTCCCCAGTCGAGCGGCGGTTCGTAACCCGCGCCCTGCGGCTCCCAGTCCATCGGCTCCGGCGGCGCCGACGACTCCCAGCCGTCGTCGTAGGGCTCGTCGGCGTACGGCAGATCCGCGTACGGGTCACGGGGAGTCTGCGGCATCCCTCCAGCGTAACGACCCCCGCCGACCCCCGCGCCACCACGTCTGCGTTTTCGCTCGCCTGCCCCCGTGCGCCCGGGCGTAGGTTGGAGGAACCCCGTTCGAAGGAGCATCCGATGACCGACCTCACCGTGACCCGCAACGACGAAGAGTCGCGCTACGAGATCCGCTCCGACGACGTGCTCGCGGGCTTCGCGGCGTTCGATCTGCGCCCCGGGACCATCCGCTTCATCCACACCGAGGTCGACCCGGCGTTCCAGGGCCAGGGGCTGGCGGGAAAGCTCGCGGCGGCCGCACTGGCAGACGCCGCGGAGCGCGGTGAGGCGATCGTCCCCCTGTGCCCCTACATCGCGAAGTACCTCGAGACGCATGAGGTGCCGGGCGCCGAGATCCGCTGGCCGAACACCCCCGCCGGACACGCCGGATCCGCGGGTGAGGACCCGACGGGCCGCGCGGAATGATCGGGCAGCGTCGCCTCATCCTCGAGCCCCGCGAAGTGCCGCTGGGCGGGGTGCGCGGCATGAACGTGCTGCGGGCGCTGCCGCACCGCAACCTCCCGACGATCGGCGCCTGGTGCTTCCTCGACCGGTTCGGGCCCGCCGACACGAAGATGCGCGTCGAGCCGCATCCGCACATCGGGCTGCAGACCGTGACCTGGCCGCTGGTCGGCGAGATCCGCCACCGCGACTCGCTCGGCAGCGATGCCGACCTGCGCCGCGGTCAGCTGAACCTGATGACGGCCGGGAACGGCATCTCGCACTCGGAGTACTCGATCGGCGAGGGACCGGTACCCCTCGATGCCCTGCAGTTCTGGGTCGTGCTCCCGGATTCCGTCCGCCACGGCGCGGCCGGGTTCGAGCGCCACACCGAGCTGCCCGCCGTCGCACTCCCGGCCGACGACGGGGCGGATGCCGAGGCCACGGTCGTGCTCGGCGAGTACAGGGGCGTACGCTCACCCGCCACCGTGCACACCCCGATCGTCGGGGCGGAGATCGTGCTCGCCCCCGGCTCCCGCGTGCGACTGCCGCTGCGCTCCGACTGGGAGCACGCGCTCATGCTCGTCGAGGGCGATGCCGTGGTGGCGCAGCATCCGCTCGACCGCAACGGGCTGCTCTATCTGGGCGACTCCCGCGACGAGGTCGAGGTATCGAGCGACGAGGGCGCCCTGCTGTTCCTGCTCGGCGGCGAACCGTTCGAGGACGACATCGTGATGTGGTGGAACTTCGCCGGACGCACGCACGACGAGATCGTCGCAGCCCGCGAGGAGTGGGAGGCGGAGTCCGCGACGGGCGCGGCATCCCCGCGCTTCGGTGCCGTCGAGGGTCACGATGTGCGCATCCCGGCCCCGCCGCTCCCCGATGTGCGCCTCATGCCGCGCAGCCGGAAGCTCTGACTCCGATGTCGACGTGGGACCTCTTCCCCGGACCGCTTGCGCCGATGCCGGAGACCAGGACATCCGGCATGGTGATCTGGCCGAGCACCGAGCCGGTCCTGCCCCCGCGGTTCGTGGAGGGCTTCGAGCCCTTCGAGACCTTCACGCGCGATGCCGGCGCAGACCCCGCCGCCCTCGCCGCCGACCTCGTCGCACTCTGGGACTTCGTGGCCGCGCATCCCGAACTCCTCGATGCACCCGAGACCGCCGAGGCGGCGGTGCGATTCCTGGGGAACGCCGTCGCCGTGGCGCATCCGGCGGCGACGTGGCGCTTCACGAGCGAACCCGAGGTGGGCACCTCGACGATCGCGATTCCGGTCCGCGGTCTGCTGCGGGCGATGGCGGAGCACCCCGAGCATCGCGAGCCGTTCCAGGAGATGCTCGCCTCCTGGCCGCAGGCCGACCGCGACGCCGAGGAACTCAGGTCGCTGCGTCGCGAAGAGGTCGACATCGACTTCGTCGTCGCGCCGGTGCCCTTCACCCGCCCGGCCCTCGCGGTCCCGGACTTCGTCGACGACGGCGGCCGTGTCATCCACTACGGATCCCGCTGGCCCGACGGCTCACCGCCGGAAGAAGCCTACTCACGGGTGTCGCATCCGGAGCGCTTCGCGCCGGTGCTGTCCGTCGTCGACGCCCTGGTCGGCTACCTGGAGACCTGGTACGACGTCGACGTGGACCGACGGTCCGAAGAGTCGGGGGACCGTGTCTTCCATCTGCGACCCACGACGGGCCCGACGGTCACCGTGACGGCGACGCCGGAGTCCGTGCGCATCGAAGCCGGAGCGCTGTTCCGGGACGTCACTCCCACCTGCACCTGCGATGCGTGCGATGAGACCGCCGAGAGTGCGGCCGATCAGATCGAGGAGACTCTGCTCACGATCGCTGCGGGAGGATTGCGGGAGGTCTTCCCCGTCGGGCAACGGCGCTGGCTGCACACCGAGCTGCGCACTCCCGACGGCGGCAGGCGGTCGAGCGGCGGACCCGACCGGTCGCTCTCGGCGGAACGGGTGGACGACGCAGCGGGGGTCCTCGCACGTCTTCCCGACGGATGGTGGCCGGCCTGGACGCTGCGCTCC
>JAQZBG010000043.1 GCA_029239165.1 Microbacterium sp.
TACCTCGCCGAGCACGAGCCTGCCGGTCTCGCCCAGCTGCTGCGCCTGTGGGTCGGAGAGCAGATCGGGGCCATCGCCCGCCCGCGCGACGTATACATCGTCGGAGAGCTGCCCAAGACGCGATCCGGCAAGATCATGCGGCGTCTCCTCCGCGATGTCGCGGAAGGTCGCGAGGTCGGCGACACCACGACGCTGGCCGACACCGCCGTGATGAGCATCATCTCGGCGCAGGTGAAGTAGGACAAACCTCCCCGTACGACGAAGAACGCGCCTTCCCGATCCGGGGAGGCGCGTTCTTCGTCGTACGGCATGCGATGCCGGATGGTCGCGTGTTCAGGCGAGGAGGAAGGTGACCTCGACCTCGACGGGGCTGCCGAGGGGAAGTTCTACGACGCCCACGGCCGCACGGGCATGACGCCCGGCCTCGCCGAAGATCTCGCCGAGCACCTCGCTGGCACCGTTGACGACGCCGGGCTGACCTGTGAAGTCTGCGGCGGAGGCGACGAAGCCACCGACTCGCAGCACACCGCCGATGCGTTCGATGCCGCCCGCGGCATCCGCTGCCGCGGCGAGCGCATTCAGGGCACAGGTCCGCGCGTACGCCTTCGCGTCCTCCGCCGAGACCTCGGCCCCGACCTTGCCGACGGCGGGGAGTGCGCCGTCGACGAACGGCAGCTGACCCGAGGTGTAGACGAGACCGTTGTGCACGACGGCGGGGACGTAGGCCGCGACGGGAGCGGCGACCGCGGGCAGCTCGATGCCGAGCTCGATCAGGCGAGCGGCGACGCTCACGACTGGTCTCCCTCGAACTGGCGAGCGGCCTGCTCCGCGGCGGCGAGGCCGGCGTTGGCGGACGCATCCGACGACACCGGGCGCTTCAGGTAGGCGACGAGACCGCCTTCCGGACCCTGCACGACCTGCACGAGCTCCCAGCCCTGCTTGCCCCAGTTGTTGAGGATGGCTGCGGTGTTGTGGATCAGCAGCGGCGTGGTGAGGTACTCCCACGTGGTCATGGCACTCCTGTCGATCGGGGCGCGACACCGTGATTGCGGGCCGGCTCGTCAAAGGTGGTATTCAGGGAACTCCCCTACGATCAAGCGTATGCCCCAAAAGAATCGCACGGTGAGAGGCGTGCTCGGCGGTCTCGTCGGGCTCGTCGGCCTGAGCGCCGTCGCCGGCCTCCTGGTCGCTGCCAGCGTCACGCCCGTCCTCACCATGACCGGCCTCGCCGGCAGCCAGGCGCTCACTCTCTTCGACCAGCTGCCCGAGAACCTCAACCCGGGCACGCCGATGGAGCAGTCGACCATCTACGCCACCGACCCCGACGGCAAGCCGATCGAACTCGCGTCGTTCTACGAGCAGAACCGCATCCCGGTCACGTACGAGCAGGTATCCCCCGTGCTGTACGACGCCATCCTCTCCAGTGAGGACAAGAGCTTCTACAGCCACGGCGGCGTCAACCTCGGCGCGACCGTGAAGGCGCTCATCGACAACGTGCGCGGCACCTCCAGCCGCGGTGCTTCGACGATCAGCCAGCAGTACGTGAAGAACGTGCTGATCCAGGAGTGCGAGCAGGACGTCGACAGGGGCTCCGAGACCTACACCGACGAACTTCGCAAGTGCTTCGAAGACGCGACCAACGCCAGCGGCAGCGAGGGCATCGAACGCAAGCTGCAGGAGATGCGCTATGCGATCCAGGTCGAGAAGGACTACTCGAAGAATGACATCCTGCTCGGATACCTGAACATCGCGAACTTCGGCGGCACCGTGTACGGCATCGAGGCCGCATCGCGGTACTACTTCAACACGACGGCCGCGAAGCTCACGGTCGCCCAGGCGGCGACGTTGGCCGGCATCGTGCAGAACCCCAACACGTACCGCATCGACATGCCCCAGGGCACCACGACGAACCAGGACGGCGAGGCGGTGAACACCGCCGAGAGCGGTTACTCGCTCACGAAGGACCGTCGCCACTACGTGCTCGGCCGCATGCTCGCCGACGGCAAGATCACCCAGGCGCAGTACGACGAGGCCGATGCGTCCGACATCACGCCGACGCTGAACCCGCCGACGCAGGGTTGCGCGAAGGCCGGCGTCAACGCCTACTTCTGCCAATACGTGCGGTCGATCGTGCTCGAAGACGAAGCGTTCGGCAAGACTCCCCAGGAGCGCGCCGACCTGCTCCGCCGCGGCGGCTTGAAGATCTACACCTCGCTGGACTACCGCATCCAGAACTCGGCGGCGCGCGCGATGGGCGATATCGTCCCGGCCAACTACGACAACGACTACTTCGGCGCCGCGGGGGTCTCGATCGAGGTGGGCACCGGTCGCATCCTGTCGATCACACAGAACACGCACTTCGACGAGACCACGACCAATGACCTCGCGAAGACCTCGCTCGTCTTCGCCGGTGATCAGAAGCACGGCAACTCCGGCGGCTTCCAGGTCGGTTCTGTCTACAAGCTCTTCACGCTGATCGACTGGCTCGAGAAGGGGCATTCCGTCAACGAGGTGCTCAACGGACGCGTGCAGACGAACCTGAAGATCCCCGTCTGCGAGAGCCCGGAGACGGCGAACACCAAGGAGATCGGCAACTTCGGCGGCGGCGGCGGATACACCGCGAGCGTCATGGACTTCACACGACAGTCTCTGAACAGCGGCTACTTCGCGATGGCGTCGAAGCTCGACATCTGCGACATCAACAAGGTGGCCGATCGGATGGGCGTCACGCTCGCGAGTGGCAAGAAGGTCACCGCCGAGAACGTCCCGTACGACGTGCTCGGCCCGAAGAACATCTCCCCCATCGCCATGGCGAACGCCTATGCGACGGTCGCGAGCGGTGGCAAATACTGCACCCCGCGTGCGATCGACCGTGTGGTCGGCCCCGACGGCAAGGACCGCGAGCTGCCGGCCGCGTCCTGCACCGACGGCGTGATCTCGCCCGAAGTCGCCGCGACCACCGCTTACGCGCTCAAGGGCGTCATGGACGGCGGAACCGGACGCGACGCGAACCCCTATGACGGCACCCCGCTGATCGGCAAGACCGGGACGCACGACCGCTGGTCCACCATGATGATCGAGTCCAGTACCGAGGTCACCACAGCCGTGTGGGCAGGACGCTGGAAGGGCCAGTCGGACATCTATCAGAAGTGGGCGGGCAACTACCAGCTCAACGGAATGCGCTACCCGCTGGCGAAGGCCGCACAGGCCGCCGCCAACGCGGCCTATGGCGGAAAGGACTTCCCGCGCCCGGACAACAACCTGACCCGTCGAGTGATGACCGAGGTTCCGAACGTCGTCGGCATGACGATGGACGAGGCGAAGTCGACCCTCGAGAGCCGAGGTTTCGGAGTGACCGTGGGCGCCGCCGTCGACAGCGACAAGCCGAAGAACATCGTCGCCGCTCAGGACCCGCAGGGGCAGACCGCCGGTGGCTCGACCATCACGATCTCGCCCAGCAACGGGCAGGGCACGACGGTCCCCGCGAACCTCGTCGGGATGTCGCCCTCGCAGGCGGCGGCCGCCCTGGGCGCGGCAGGCTTCACGTCTATCGACATCGACAAGTCCTGCACTCCGCCGTCTTCGGTCGTGTCGTCCACTGACCCGCCTCCCGGCACGGCGACCAGCAAGACCACCGCCGTCAGCGTGACGTGCAAGTAGCCACACGCGGTGCCGCGCACCCGGCCCTCATCGCGCTCGGCGCGGTGGGGGCCGTCGGTGCCGCTGCGGCCGTCTGGGGCATCGGCATCGAACGGTATCTGTTCACGGTCCGTGAGGTGACCGCACCCGCGCTTCCGCCGGGGTCGCCTTCGTTGCGCATCCTGCATGTCTCGGACGCGCACATGGCTCCTTGGCAGCACCGCAAACAGGACTGGCTGGCTTCGCTGGCCGAGCTGAAGCCGGACCTCGTGGTCAACACCGGCGACAACCTGGGGCACGAGAACGGCCTGGAGGGCGTCCGTCGGGCGTTCGATCCGCTCGCGGGCATCCCCGGCGTGTTCGTGCACGGGTCCAACGACGTGACCGCGCCGTCGCCGCGCAATCCCCTGCGTTACTTCCTCGGCCCGTCCAAGAAGCAGCCGGAGCCGAAGCATCTCGACACTGCGGCCATGGACAGGTACTTCACCGACGAGCTGGGGTGGAACGACCTGAACAACGCCGCGGCGCGGCTCATCATCGCCGGCACCGAGGTCGATGTCTTCGGCGTGAACGACGCCCACCGCGACTGGGACCGCCTCGACGTGCTGCCGGATGCCATCAGCGCCCTCGGCTCGCGCAACGAAGGTACTCCCGTGTTGGGTGTCACCCATGCCCCGTATCAGCGCGTGCTCAACGGGTTCATCGACCTGGGCGCCGATGCCATCCTCGGCGGTCACACCCACGGCGGCCAGGTGTGCCTTCCCGGCTACGGCGCACTCGTGGCCAACTGCGACATCCCCCTCAAGCAGGCCAAGGGGCTCAGCACGTGGTCGCACGAGGGTCACACCGTGCCGCTCAATGTCAGCGCCGGCTGCGGACACTCGATCTATGCACCGGTCCGCTTCGCCTGCCGCCCCGAGGCGACACTGCTCACGCTCACCGCGCGCGACTGATCGGCGTCTCGATTCGGTGCACGGAGCATTTCCCTGTAGACTCGGAGGGTTGCAAACGGGGTGTGGCGCAGCTTGGTAGCGCGCTTCGTTCGGGACGAAGAGGTCGCAGGTTCAAATCCTGTCACCCCGACCAGTGACACGAGAAGGCCGCCCCCACAAGGGCGGCCTTCTCTGTATCGGCGTACGCATGGAGGGGAAGGGGAACGTATGGGGTCGCTGTTTCCACCACCCCGACGTTTCACCCGAGCCTGGGCGCTCGCGCTCGGCATCCCGTTCCTCCTCGGCCTCGCGGCGCTGACCCTCACCCCCTCGCGGGTCGAACAGGCGATGCCCAATCTGCTCGACCTGGTCCTCCACGCGGCGCACCGCCTCGGATGGGCATCGCTCGACTTCACCCGGCTCGAGATCCTCGCGAACATCCTGGTGTTCGTGCCGATCGGGATTCTCGCGTTCATTCTGCTCCCCCGCCGGGTATGGCCTCTCGCCCTGCTTGTCGGGCCGCTGCTTTCGCTCGGGATCGAGACGGCGCAACGAGTGGCCCTGCCTCATCGGGCACCGACCGTCACCGACGTGGTGGCCAACTCGACCGGGGCTCTGGTGGGCGTCATCTTCGCCGTCCTCTGCACGCTGCTGTTCGCTGCACGACCCTCCCAGCAGCCACCTTCTAGGCTGGAGCCATCATGACCGCGCCCACACTCGTCGCCTTCGACCTCGATGACACGCTCGCCCCGTCCAAAGGCCTGATCGATCCGCGCATCGCGTCGCTGCTGCGCAGCCTGCTGCGCGCGGTCGACGTCGCGATCATCTCCGGCGGCAACGAGGCGCAGTTCCGCAGTCAGGTCCTCGCGCGTCTCGGCGATACCGACGCTGCCGATCTCGCCCGCCTGCACCTGCTGCCGACCTGCGGCACGCGCTACCTCCGCCATGACGGGGCCGACTTCTCACCCGTGTACGCGCACGACCTCAGCGACGAGGACAAGAACGCCGCGTTGACCGCACTGCGCGAAGAGGCCGAACGCCTGGGGCTGTGGGAAGCCGAGCCCTGGGGAGACATTCTCGAGGACCGCGGTTCGCAGATCACGTTCTCCGCGCTGGGCCAGCGCGCGCCGCGTGAGGCGAAGCACGAGTGGGACCCCTCCGGAGCCAAGCGCGCTGCTCTGCGGGCCGCCGTCGCCGCCCGCCTTCCGGGACTCGAGGTGCGCTCCGGCGGATCCACCTCTATCGACATCACCCAGGCCGGCATCGACAAGGCCTTCGGGATGCGACAGCTCGCCGAGCACACCGGCATCCCCCTCACCGACATGCTGTTCTACGGCGACCGGCTCGACGAGGGTGGGAACGACTACCCCGTGCTGGCCATCGGCGTGCCGTCCGTGGCGGTCGACGGCTGGGAAGACACGGCGGACAAGCTCGACGGTCTCCTGCTGACGCTCTGACCTCAGAGTGGTGTGCTGCGACGGTCTGTCGCACCTAGGTCCTAACATGGCGTCATGGATGCCCTGCTGATCGTCGTCATCACCGCCGCGGTCGCCAGCGGCGCGTGCTGGGTCCTGTCCCTGATCACACGCGACACCTCGTGGGTCGATCGGGCTTGGTCGATCGTCCCCGTCGTCTACGTGTGGATCTTCGTGGCCGGCGCCTTCGCGGGCGGCGACGGCTCCGTGCGCGTCGTCATCATGGGGGTGCTGGCGACTGCCTGGGGCGCCCGGTTGACCTTCAACTTCGCGCGCAAGGGCGGCTACACGGGCATGGAGGACTACCGGTGGGCGGTCCTGCGCGCACGCATGCGTCCGTGGCAGTTCCAGGTCTTCAACGTGCTGTTCATCATCGGATACCAGATGACCCTGCTCGTGCTCATCACGCTGCCCACACTGGTCGCCGCCCAGCATCCGTCCGCGCTGAACGGGTGGGACGCACTGTTCGTCGCCGCCTTCCTCGCGTTCCTCGTCGGGGAGACCCTGGCCGATCAGCAGCAGTGGCGATTCCACCAGCGCAAGAAGCGGGCAGGTGGCTCGCTCGCCCCGGGGTTCCTGACGACGGGCCTGTTCCGCTTCAGTCGCCACCCGAACTTCTTCTTCGAACAGGCGCAGTGGTGGGCGTTCTACGCCATCGGCGCCACGGCCGCGGTCGCAGGCGGCGCCGGCTTCGTCGGTGGCGCGCTCAACCCGACGATCGTCGGCCCCGCACTCCTGACCGTCTTGTTCATCGGCTCGACCATCTTCACAGAGTCGATCACCGCCTCGAAGTACCCGGCCTACGCGGACTACCGTCGCTCGACCTCGATGCTGATCCCGTGGCCGCCCCGCGTCCGCGCGGTGGCTCCGCAGTCCTGAGACCGCGACGCCACCGCGGCGCACGCGGTCAGCGGATGCGCGCCTCCGCGTCGGCACGAGCGACGGGAACGAGACGGGTGAGCTGGGTCACATGACCCGGCTCGAGCTCGGCCAGAGACGAGACGCCCAGCAGCCGCATCGTGCGCTCGATCTCGCTGCGCAGGATGGCGATCGTGCGGTCGACGCCCTGACGTCCGCCGGCCATGAGCCCGTAGAGGTACGCGCGACCGATGAGCGTGAAGTCCGCCCCGAGGGCGATGGCCGCGACGATGTCGGCACCGTTCATGATGCCGGTGTCGATCATCACGGTGAAGTCGTCGCCGACGGCCCGCCGCACCTCGGGCAGCAGGTGGAACGGGATGGGCGCACGATCGAGCTGGCGTCCGCCGTGGTTCGACAGCACGATGCCGTCGACACCCGAATCGCGCAGACGAACGGAGTCCTCGACGTTCTGCACGCCCTTGATCACGATCTTGCCCGGCCAGATGTCGCGGATGACGGCGAGGTCGTCGTAACTGATGGTCGGATCCATCGCCGCATCCAGCAGCTCGCCGACCGTGCCGCCGGTGGTGCTCAGCGACGCGAACTCGAGCTTGGGAGTCGTGAGGAAGTCGAACCACCACCACGGACGCGGGATCGCGTTGATGATCGTGCCGAGCGTCAGCTGCGGAGGGATGCTGAAGCCGTTGCGCTTGTCACGCAGACGAGCCCCGGCGACGGGAGTGTCCACGGTGAACTGCAGGGTGTCGAAGCCGGCGGCGGCCGCGCGACGGGCGAGCTCGTAGGAGATCTCGCGATCGCGCATCACATAGAGCTGGAACCAGTTGCGCCCGTGCGGGTTGGCGGCCTTCACTCCCTCGATCGACGTCGTGCCGAGCGTGGAGAGGGTGAACGGGATGCCGGCGGCAGCCGCGGCCCCGGCTCCGGCGACCTCTCCCTCGGTCTGCATCAGACGGGTGAACCCGGTGGGGGCGATGCCGAACGGCAGGGCCGACGGGCCGCCGAGGATCTCGATGCTCGTGTCGACATCGGGCGCCGGGCGCAGGATGCCGGGGTGGAACTCCACGTCCTGGAACGCCTGACGGGCACGGGACAGGGACAGCTCCCCCTCAGCCGCGCCGTCGGTGTAGTCGAATGCGGCCTTGGGGGTGCGGCGCTTGGCGATCAGACGCAGATCGTCGATGGTCAGCGCGGCGTCGAGCCGGCGCTTGCGGCCGTCGAGTTCGGGCTTCTTGAACTTCATGAGCTCGAGGAGCTCGGCGGGGTTCGGGAGCTGGCGCTGCACCATGATGTGCCTCTCAGTTCTGGGGATGGAGATCGCGGGTGAGTCCCGCGGACGTGTAGTAGCCGGTGATGTGCGTGCGGACGAGGGTCCGAGCGGCCTCGACATCGGCGGCGTCGATCGCAGCGACCAGGGCGTGGTGTTCAGCCCGGAGCCGGTCTGCCATCGCCTCCCAGTCCGGGATCGCCGCGACACCCGCCTGCACGTACGACTCGATCGAGGAGCGCAGCCCCGCCATCATCGCGGCGATGACGGTGTTGCCACTGGCCTCCGCGAGCGAGAGGTGCAGCTGGGCGTCGAGGGCGAGGAACTCGGCCGGCGTGAGGTCCGCGGCATCCATCGCCTCGAGCAGCTCGTGCACGCGCGCGGTGTCGGGGTCCGGCGATGCCGCCAGCGCGGTGACGACCGCGTCTTCGAGGACGAGGCGCGTGCGGACGACGTCATCCAGCGGGAAGCCCTGCGCCGCGACCTGAAGCCGCAGCAGAGCCGACATGCCACCGGTCGGCGTGGCGATGACGATCGCCCCGGACTGTGGGCCGGAGCCGGTCGCGGTGCGGATGAGGCCCATCACCTCGAGCACGCGGAACGCCTCGCGCACGCTGGATCTGCCGACACCGAGCTCCGTCGCGAGATCTCGCTCCGACGGCAGCCGGTCCCCCGGGCCCAGGCGGGCGTCGAGAAGGTCGCGCTCGATGTGTTCGAGCACGAGCTGCCATGCGCGCGCCGGCTGGTCGGGCATCGATCCTCCTGTGGTCTGACCACAGGTTAGCGCGTGTGGTCAGACCACGCAACGCACGTGCCGCCCGCAGCCGTCAAGCTCGGGTGGCTCGGCGGGATCGAGTGCGCGCTCGCTCGGGAGGGTCGCGCGACGCGACGAGGTGGTCGGCGCTCAGCCCAGGCGTCCGCCGGACTCCTCGAGGTAGCAGGTGCCGCACAGGGACTCGTACGTCGTCAGTTCTGGGGAGGCGGAGCCGATGGCGCCCTCGTCGATCGCGACCTGGTCGCCGTCGAAGACGAAGCGCCCGCCCACGACGCGGCCGTTGAACACGGCCTTCCGCCCGCACCGGCAGATGGTCTTGAGCTCCTCCAGCGAGTGCGCGATCGCGAGCAGCCGCGCCGACCCGGGAAAGGCATGCGTGAGGAAGTCGTTGCGGATGCCGTACGCCATGACCGGGATCCCGTCCTCCACCGCGATGCGGAAGAGATCGTCGACCTGAAGCGGCGTGAGGAACTGCGCCTCGTCGATGAGAAGGCAGGCGACGTCGGTGGGCCCCGCGGGAAGCAGCTCGTCATCCGACGAATGCTGCATGCGGGCGCGGTGCTCGGCGAAGAGCGCTCGCGCGTCGTCGTCAGGACCGATCAGGAAGTCGACGGGACGGGTGACGCCGAGCCGACTCTCGATCTCGGAGGCGCCCTTGGTGTCGATCGCGGGCTTCGCGAGCAGCACGTGCTGCCCGCGCTCCTCGTAGTTGTACGCGGCCTGGAGCAAGGAGGTCGACTTGCCCGAGTTCATCGCGCCGTAGCGGAAGTAGAGCTTCGCCACGGTACGGACTCAGACGTTGATGCCGAGGGTGGCGGCGGTCGCCTGGGTGTACTGCTCCGCGAGCGCTGCGTCCTTGTTCAGCTTCTCACCGAAGGTGGGGATCAGGGCGCGGAGTTCGGGCTCCCAGTGCGGATAGTCGTCCGGGAAGCACTTCTTCAGCAGCTCGAGCATGATCGGAACGGCCGTCGACGCACCGGGCGATGCTCCGAGCAGCCCGGCGATCGATCCGTCCGCCGACGAGACGACCTCCGTGCCGAACTGCAGGATGCCACCCTTCTTCGGGTCCTTCTTCATGACCTGCGCACGCTGACCGGCGTCGATCAGAGTCCAGTCCTCGTCCTTGGCGGTCGGCATGAAGGTACGCAGACTGTCGACCTTCTTGGCGTGGTTCTTCAGCAGCTCGCCGACCAGGTACGTGATCAGATCAGGGTTCTTCACCGCGACCTGCAACATCGGCAGCAGGTTGTGCGGGCGCACCTGGGAGACGATGTCGAGCATCGATCCGTTCTTCAGGAACTTCGGGCTGAACGTCGCGAACGGCCCGAACATGAGCGACGACTCCCCGTTCACGACGCGCGTGTCGAGGTGCGGAACCGACATCGGCGGAGCACCGACCGACGCCTGGGAGTACACCTTCGCCTTGTGCTGCGCGACGACCTTCGGGTTCGTGGTCTTGAGGAACTGGCCGCCGATCGGGAAGACGCCGTAGCCCTTGATCTCGGGGATGCCGGAGTTCTGCAGCAGCTTGAGCGCCCAGCCACCCGCACCGACGAACACGAAACGCGCCTTGACCTCGTTCGGCGTGCGACCGATGGTCGTGCGGTACTTGACCAGCCAGCCGCCGTCCTTCTGCTTCTTCAGGCTGCGCACCTCGTGGTTCGTGCGCAACGTGACGCCCGACTCGGTCAGGTGGTCGAAGAGCTGATGCGTCAGCGCGCCGAAGTCGACGTCGGTGCCGGCGGGCACGCGCGTCGCAGCGAACGGCTCACCCTTGCGACGCTGCTGCATCAGCAGAGGTGCCCACTTGTTGATGACGCGGGAGTCCTCGCTGTACTCGATGCCGGCGAACAGCGGCTGCTCCTTGAGCACCTCGTAGCGGGCCTTGAGATAGGCGACATCCTTCTCGCCGCGCACGAACGTCATGTGCGGAGTCGCGTTGATGAACGTCGACGGCGCGTCGAGCACACCCTTCTCGACCAGTGACGACCAGAACTGACGGCTCTGCTGGAACTGCTCGTTGATCGACACGGCCTTGGCGGGGTCGAGCGGAGCGTCGCCCTGCTGCGGCATGTAGTTCAACTCGCACAGGGCGGCGTGCCCGGTGCCGGCGTTGTTCCACGGGTTCGAGCTCTCCTGAGCCACATCGGAGAGTCGCTCGAACGCGACGATCTTCCACTCCGGCTGCAGCTGGTGCAGGAGAGTACCCAGGGTGGCGCTCATGATGCCACCGCCGATCAGGACGACATCGACGTTTTCTGTCACCGAACCAGTCTAGTTCGCGGGCGCGCGGTCGCAGACCATGCGGACCGAGCTGCCAGACCGGTTCCACATGGCGGGCATACCGTCAGGCTATGACAGGCAGGCGCTCCGCGAGGACCTCGGCGATCTGCACGGCGTTCAGCGCGGCACCCTTGCGCAGGTTGTCGTTGCTGATGAAGAGGACGAGCCCCTTGCCCTCGGCAGCCGACTGATCGGCGCGGATGCGGCCGACGAAACTCGGGTCCTTGCCGGCGGCCTGCAGCGGGGTCGGGACCTCGTCGAGCACGACGCCGGGGGCCGCGCTCAGCACCTCGCGCGCACGCTCGGGCGTGATGTCACGGGCGAACTCGACGTTGATCGACAGCGAGTGACCGGTGAAGACCGGGACGCGCACGCAGGTTCCCGCGACACGCAGGCCGGGGAGCTCGAGGATCTTGCGGCTCTCGTTGCGGAGCTTCTTCTCCTCGTCGGTCTCGTTGTCTCCGTCGTCGACGAGGTTGCCGGCGAAGGGGATCACGTCGAACGCGATGGGGGCGACGTACTTCTCGGGCTCAGGGAAGTCGACCGCGGAGCCGTCGTGCACGAGACGGAGGGTGTCGCCCTGGGCGAGCACGCCCTCGACCTGGCCGAGCAACTCCTGCGCACCGGCGAGGCCGGAACCGGAGACCGCCTGGTACGTGGACACGATCAGACGCTCGAGGCCGGCCTCCGCGTCCAGTGCCTTCAGCACCGGCATCGCGGCCATGGTCGTGCAGTTCGGGTTGGCGATGATTCCCTTGGGGCGCTCGTCGATCGCGTGCGGGTTCACTTCACTGACCACGAGCGGAACCTCGGGGTCCATGCGCCAGGCGCTGGAGTTGTCGACGACGACGGCCCCGGCCGCCGCGAACCGTGGCGCATAGGCACGGCTCGCCGTGGCTCCGGCGGAGAACAGGGCGATGTCGATGCCTGCCGCATCCGCCGTCTCGACATCTTCGACGATGACCGTCGCACCGCCGAATTCGATCGCCGTACCGGCGGAACGTGCGGAGGAGAACAGGCGCAGGTCGCGGATCGGGAACGACCGCTCGGCGAGAATCTCGCGCATCACGGTGCCCACCTGGCCGGTGGCGCCGACGATGGCGACGGAGAGTCCTGATTCGGAGATGCGGGTCATGATGTTCCTTGGCGTCGTGCGGTGATGCGGATGCTGCGCCTGGCGCCGGTGTCAGGGTTTCGGCGAGTCTACCGCGCCCCGAAGCGGTGCGGATGCTGCGCTCGGCTCCCCCACCGCGGTCGGCAGGAAAGCGCGGACGCATGGCGGGATCAGCGCCCGGTGCCGGCGTGGACCGTGGCCTCGGAATCTCCGTCGAGCCCGTACGCGGTGTGCACGGTGCGTGCCGCCTCGGTCAGGTCGGTGTCGCGCAGGACCACGGAGATGCGGATCTCCGACGTCGAGATCATCTCGATGTTGATACCGCCGGCCGAGAGCGCCTCGAACAGTGTCGCGGACACACCCGAGTGCGTGCGCATGCCCGCGCCGACGACCGAGAGCTTGCCGATCTGGTCGTCGTGGATCAGATTCTGGAAACCGACCTCGGCCTGATCGCCGGCCAGCGCCTTGAGCGCCGCTGCCGCATCCGCCTTGGGGACGGTGAAGGAGATGTCGGTGCGCCCGGTGGCCGACACGTTCTGCACGATCATGTCGACGTTCGCGCCGGACTTCGCGACGATCTTGAAGATCTCGGCGGCCTTGCCCGGGACGTCGGGCACACCCGCGACGGTGATCTTGGCCTGGCTGAAGTCGGTGGCGACCCCGGCGACGATCGGTTCTTCCATGACTGCTCCCTCGGCTTCGCGCGGGTTCTTCATACCCTCGCCCAGAACGTATGTGCCCTCGGCCGACGAGAAGGTCGACCGAGCGTGAATGAGAACGCCGTGACGGCGTGCGTACTCGACGGCGCGGATGTAGAGCACCTTGGCGCCGTTGGCGGCGAGCTCGAGCATCTCCTCGCTCGAGACGTGATCCAGCTTCTGCGCCTTCGGGATCACCCGCGGGTCGGCGGTGAAGATGCCGTCCACGTCGCTGTAGATCTCGCACACATCGGCGTCGAGCGCGGCGGCGAGAGCGACCGCGGTGGTGTCCGAGCCGCCACGGCCGAGCGTGGTGATGTCGCGGGTGTCGCGGTTGAAGCCCTGGAAACCGGCGACGATGACGATCGCCCCCTCGTCGAGCGCCTCGCGCAGGCGCACCGGGGTGACATCGACGATGCGGGCGGCGCCGTGCTGTGAGTCGGTGATCATGCCCGCCTGGCTGCCCGTGAACGAGCGCGCCTCGAAGCCCATGGAGTGGATCGCCATGGCCAGCAGTGCCATCGAGATGCGCTCCCCGCTGGAAAGCAGCATGTCGAGCTCGCGCGGCGCCGGAATCGGGGCGACCTCGTTGGCGAGTTCGAGCAGCTCGTCGGTGGTGTCGCCCATGGCGCTGACCGCGACCACGACGTCGTGACCGGCACGACGGGTGTCCACGATGCGCTTGGCGACGCGCTTGATGCTCTCTGCGTCGGCGACGGACGAGCCGCCGTACTTCTGCACGATGAGGGCCACGATCACTCCCTGGGATGTCGGGCGGATCCGCCCACGCGGCGAGGACGATCGCACCGAGGATGATCGCCACCACCGGATTCACGTAGGTGAACAGCGGAGCCCGCACCGGGCCCACCTCACGGATGAGGGCGAAGAACGCCAGGAACGCCACCGCGGTGCAGATCACGGCGAGCGCCAGGAGCGCGGCGATCGAGGGCACCGTGGGGACCTCGTGCTGCGTGAGCACACCGATCGGAAGGTAGAAGATGCCGATCATGAGCAGCGACAGGGTGATGGTGCCCAAGGACGGGACGTCATTGAGCTTGCGCGCCACGATGAAGGGAGCGATCGCGTAGAGCACCGCGACCAACAGGACCTCGCCTGCCGCCAGCAGGCTGACCTCCCCACCGAACAGCCCCGGGCCGGCGACCACGATAGCGACGCCGATGAACCCGACGAGCAGGCCGATTCCGCGAGCAGGCCGCAGCACACCGCGGCAGTGCTTCAGCGCAGCCCGGAGCGCTCCGCTGCGGATGGCGAACGGCAGGAGCAGCAGGGCCGCGATGAGAGTTCGCCCGGCGACGATGGCGGGCGGGGAGATCGACTCGACCGCGACGCTGATGAACAGGTACGGCACACCCCACAGCAGCGCCATGGCCCCGAAGAGAAGCCAGCCGCGACGCGAGAAGCCCGCGTTCGGGGTCACAGGATGCGCCGGCCCTCGAAGGCCCGCCCGAGGGTGACCTCGTCGGCGTATTCGAGGTCGCCGCCGACCGGGAGTCCGGAGGCAAGCCGGGACACCGTGATCTGCATCGTCGTGAGCAGCCGGCTGAGGTAGCTCGCGGTCGCCTCGCCCTCGAGGTTGGGGTTCGTGGCGAGGATGACCTCCTGCACCGTGCCGTCGGCGAGACGCGTCATGAGCTGCGCGATGCGGAGGTCGTCGGGTCCGACGCCGGCGATGGGACTGATGGCGCCGCCGAGCACGTGGTAAAGGCCGCGGAACTCGCGCGTGCGCTCGATGGCCGCGACATCCTTCGCGTCTTCGACCACGCAGATCAGCGTCTGGATGCGGCGCGGATCGCGGCAGATGGCGCACCGCTCCTGCTCGGCGACGTTGCCGCAGATCTCGCAGAACCGCACCCGGGTGCGGATCTCGCCGAGGAGTTCGGCGAGCCGCGCGACGTCGAACGTCGGCGTCTGCAGGATGTGGAACGTGATCCGCTGGGCGGACTTCGGGCCGATGCCGGGGAGCCGACCGAACTCGTCGATCAGCTCCTGAACGATGCCGTCATACATCAGGAGAACCTCGTCGGGGGCTCGTAGGGCTCTTCGCGCAGGAATGTCGCGCCGAGCACCTGGCGGATCACGGCCTCACCGTAGCGCTGCACTCCCCCGACCGAGGGGGCACGCTCGATGACGACCGGTGGGGCTGCCGCCGCACGCTGAGCCTGCAGCGTGGACCGCTGCGGCGCGGACTGGGG
>JAQZBG010000448.1 GCA_029239165.1 Microbacterium sp.
CACCGGTACACGCCCGGACGGAACAGGCTGAACCGCACCGGCCCTTCGTCGATGTTCTTCTCGGGGTCGATCAGCGCGTCGATGTCGATGTCGTACACGCTGCCGAGGCCCTCGCAGGTCGGACACATCCCGGAGGGATCGTTGAACGAGTAGGCGGGGGAGTAGCCGGCCGACGGTTCACCGACGCGCGAGAAGACCAGCCGCACGAGAGAGGCCAGGTCTGTCGCGGTCGCGACGGTCGAGCGCGCGTTGCCCGTGAACCGGCGCTGGTCGATCAGCACCGTGAAGGTCAGCCCGTCCATGGACTGCACGTCGGGCGCCGGCATCTGCGGCAGCCGCGCGCGGATGAAGGTCGAGTAGGAGTCGTTGACGAGGCGCTGCGCCTCGGCGGCGATCGTGTCGAGCACGAGGGAAGACTTGCCCGACCCGGAGACGCCGGTGAAGACGGTCAGCAGCTTCTTGGGAACGTCGACGGAGACGTCGCGGAGGTTGTTCGTCCGCGCGCCGGTGATGCGGAGAAGGTCCATCCGGACACGCTAACGGGGCCCCCGGACAAACCGGAGGCCCCGTCGAGGCAGTGGTGCGTCGTGGTGTGGAGGTCAGGCGCTGAGGACGACCGTCTCGTCGATCGGACGACGCACGCGCGGGGCGACCTCGCGCTCCTGCAGCACCTCGGGGAGCGCCTCGATGTCGCCGAACTCGCCGACGGCGAAGACCGTGGTCGGCACGAAGCGGGGCTCGAGGTCGGCGAACTCGCGGACGACCTCCGGGTCGAAGCCGCTCATCTGGTGCACGACGAGTCCGTCGTGGTGGGCCTGGACCGAGAAGTGCGCGACGGCCTGACCGAGGTCGTACAGCGCGTGAGTGATCGGGGTGCCGTCGGCGGTGGCCGTCTCGGCGATCGCGACCACGAGCACGGCGGCGTTGCCCGCCCACGCCTGGTTGAAGCCCATCAGCGCATCCACGACCTGGGCGTGCAGGGCGGTGCCGCGGCGGGCGACGATGAAGCGCCACGGCTGCGTGTTGTTGGCGGACGGGCTCCAGCGGGCGGCCTCGAGGGCGGTGGCGAGCTTGGCCTCGTCGATCGAGTTCTGCGCGTCGAAGGCGCGGGGGCTCCAACGGCCGGCGAGGACGTCGAGGACGGGGTGCTCGGTCGGGGCGGTGCGGTCGATCACGGGAGTGCTCACGGGAGTGCCTTTCAGAAGGAGTGGATCGGACTCCTTCGTCCGGGTACACGGGACTGAACAGATGCATGTGCATGCATATTCCCGGGTTCCTCTGACCGTCTCGCGCTCAGGCGGGAAGATTGTGCGATGCCGCGTCGGCCAAGGCGCTGCGCACCGCCCGGATCGACGGGGCGGCGGCAGACACCCGGCGCGCGGAGGAGAAGATCTCGCGTCGCGGTTCGTCGGGGAGTGGCGCCAGATCCACGGTCGGGGTGTCGCCGGCCCACACGAGCTCCGGCAGCAGCCCGACCGCGAGCCCGGCGTGGACGAGTCGCACGTGCGCGGTGAGGTCCGCGATCTCGAACCGCACGTCGGGCTCGAACCCCGCGGTGCGGCAGAGCTGCTCGGCCCATGCGCGGGACGCCGTCCCCTCCGGCTCGAGCACCCAGGGCTCCTCGCGCGTGGACCACAGCGCCGCGACGGCATCCGTGTGCGCCGCGGCACCGGGCTGTCGGGCGAGCGCGATCGCGTCGTGCGCGAGCACCACCCGGTCGAGGTCGGCGTGGATCGGGCGCGTGCGCCCCGGATACTGCTCGGCGAGGATCAGGTCGAAGTCGCGGCTGGACACGCCGACGAGCCCGGTCTCGGGATCGCACTCGGTGACCTCGACGCGCAGGGCCGGATGCCTCTCCTTGAGGGACTCGAGGGCGCGGGGGAGCAGGGAGTGCGCGGTCGACTGGAACACGGCGATGCGTGCGGTTCCCGTCACCTCGGTGAGCGACTCGGCGACCGCGACCTCGGCGTGCTCGAGCTGATCGAGGATGCCGATGGCCTCGGCGACGAGCACATTCCCCTGCGACGTGAACTGCACGCCACGGCCGACCCGGCGCAGCAGCGGCACCCCGACATCCCGCTCCAGTGCGCTCAGCTGCTGCGACACCGAGGCCTTGCTGTAGGAGAGGGCGTCGGCCACGGCGGAGAGTGTTCCGCGGCGTGACAGCTCCACCAGCATCCGCAGGCGGTTGACATCGAGCACGGCCACCTCGTTCGTTCAGTCGGAGTGAACAGAATTCACTCGAATCGGTTGATAGACGGAGCCTACCGACCGGCTGGACAATGATCCAGTCGCACACGAAACCCCGGTGTGCGCCTGCCCTGGAAGGTTCTGTCCATGACTGTCATCGATGACACCACCCCCCGCACCGAAGAAGTCGCCGCCCTCGTGCAGCGCTGGCTCGTCGAGAGTGAGACCCACCCCGTCGAGCCGGCCGCCCAGCGCCTGTCCGAGGTGCTCAAGGACCCGAACGGACTCGCGTTCACGGTCGGCTTCGTCGACGGCGTCATGCGCCCCGAAGACCTGCGCGTCGCGGGTCGCAAGCTCGCCGAGATCTCGGAGATCACCCCCGGCCTGCTCCCCGGCTACCTGCGGGCCGCGATCAAGACCGGTGGCTTCTGGGCGCCGAAGCTCCCGGGCGTCGTCGTGCCGATCTCGCGGCGTGTGCTGCG
>JAQZBG010000044.1 GCA_029239165.1 Microbacterium sp.
GGGGCCTGCGGCGGAGTCGTGGTGGCGGCGCGCACGACGTCGGCCCACGATACGCGTACGGGGGCGGACGCCCGCCCGAGCTCGACCCAGCCGCGCTCGCGGGCACGGCGCCATGCGTGACCGAGAGGACCCGCCGGGTCGGAGAGGGAGTCTGGCTCGAGCGCGGCGAGCGCGGGTGCATCCCAGTTCGGGCTGACCTGCAGGGTCCGTCTGTCGTTGACGAGGTACGCGTAGAGGGCGGGGACGCGGTCCGAGTCCGACAGTTGTCTCGAGACAGGGCGCTCCATGAACAGGGGGTTGAGTGCGAAGCCCGTCCGGAATCCTCCGCGCACGTACCGCCTGATCGCAGCGCGGGCGGAGATCCGCCGCCCTGCCTGGGCGGCGACGATGTCGAGGTCGACGATGCCGGCGCGGCGGATGGTGCGGGCCCACCACATTCGATCGGCGGCGGCAAGCACCGCCCCGAGCACGACAGTCTGTCGCGCGGCGCGCCACAGCGCGCGGACACGGCTCAGCATCACCCCGATTATAGGGGCGGGGCCAGCCACCGGGCCGATGGTATGGTCGGGCAGGGAAGCCCCGGCGAGAGGATGGGATGTCGGATCAGGTTCACCGCGGTGCCCGCGTCGGCATCGTCGTGCGCACCAAGAACCGCCCCTGGTTCCTGCAGCGGACGCTGCGCGACGTCGCGGCGCAGCAGTTCACTGACTGGGAGATCTGCATCGTCAACGATGGGGGTGATTCCGCACCTGTCGACCATGCCGTGTCGGAGTTGCCCGCCGAGGTGCGCGTGCGTGTGCGCGTTCACCACAATCCCCAACCGACTGGTCGATCCGCAGCCGCGAACCAGGGCATGCGCGACCTTGCCACCGAATTCGCGGTCCTCCACGACGACGACGATCTCTGGCACCCGGCGTTTCTGGATCGAGCGGTGGGTCACCTCGACGCGCATGCAGAAGACATCGGCGTGATGGTGCGTACCGAGATCGTGTACGAGGCTGCTGACGGTGACGACTTCGTCGAGGTGGGGCGTGCGCCGTTCTGGCCGCAGCTCGCGGAGATCACCTACGCCGACCTGCTCCAGGTGAACCGGGCCGTCCCGATCTCATATCTCTACCGACGCGCTCTGCACGACGAGATCGGCTTCTACCGTGAGGACCTCCACGCGGTGGAGGACTGGGAGTTCAACCTGCGCACCGCGCTGCGCCATCACATCGGCTTCATCGAGGGCGAACCGCTGGCGTACTGGATGCAGCGCCGTGGCGTGGACGGCGAACTCGGGAACAGCATGTTCGCCCTCGCCGCGGAGCACGACCACTACGACAGGCTGGTGCGGGACGAAGCGCTGCGCGCCCACGTCATCGCTCACGGACCGGGCCTCGCCCTCTATCTGACGCGTTTCATCCAGGACGAAATCGCGCGCCAGCTGGACGAGCGCCGCTCGCTCGGACAGCACCTTGCGTCGGCTGTCCGGGATTGGCGTCGAGGCCGGCGGACACGGTAGCGGCGACGATGGTCGATCAGGTGGACGACGTCGTCTGGCGTACGGTTTTCCCGCACCCGGGCGACGAGGATGCGGCGGCGCTCTATTTCCGCAGCACGGGTGCCAGGACGACTCGTCACGTCATCTTGCTCGACCCAGGTGCCGAGCTGTCACTCGCCACGTACTTCGGAGCGTTCCCCGCCGGCTACTGGCGGCACTCGACGGGGCTGTCGGAGGTGCGGCTCGAGCTCGAGGTGAGCGGTCGCGCCGACATCGTCGTGCGCCGTTCCGCCGCCGACGGCCGCGTGACCGACGTCGCCAGTCTGCCCTCGAGCACCGGTGCGGTCGGGGTGGACGTCGGCGTCGCCGACGACGACGGCTGGATTTGGCTCGAAGCCGTGGCGACGGATGCCGGAGCCGAGCTGCGCGACATCGTCTGGCGTTCACCGGCTTCGGTGCGACGCGGGATGACCGCGACCGTCGCGATCACCACCTTCGACCGCGAGGCCGACTGTCTCTCCCTCCTCGAGCGCTTCGCCTCCGACAGCTCATGGGAGAGGTTCGTCGACCACATCATCGTCGTCGATCAGGGCACTCGCCCCGTCGCGGCGGCAGCCGGCTTCGAGCGCGTCGAAGCGATGCTCGGGGACCGGCTGCGCGTCGTCCGCCAGGCGAATCTCGGCGGGTCGGGAGGATTCAGCAGGGGCATGGTAGACGCCGTCGAGGAGACCGACTCCCCGTTCGTGTTGCTGCTGGACGACGATGTGCGGCTCGAACCGGAGTCGATAGCGCGGCTGCTGTCGTTCGCAGCCCGCACCCGCGAGTCGACGATCGTCGGCGCCCACATGCTCAGCCTCGTCGATCGCACCCGCCTGCACTCCTTCGGCGAGCGGATCTCCCGGCGAGGCTTCTGGTGGGGACCCGTCGACCCCGCGCTCTCGGCGATCGACCTCGCCGTGCACACGGTCGACAACACGCCCGCCCTCAGCCGCCGCATGGATGTCGACTTCAACGGATGGTGGATGTGCCTGCTTCCTGCACACCTCATTCGTGGGAGCGGGGCCTCGCTGCCCTTCTTCATCAAGTGGGACGACGCAGAGGTCGGGCTCCGTGCTTCGGCACAGGGTGTGTCCACCGTCACGCTGCCCGGGGCGGCGCTCTGGCATATGCCGTGGACGGCGAAGGACGACGGGCTCGACTGGCAGGCGTACTTCCAGCTGCGCAACCGCATCGTCACCGCGTTGCTGTACGGCGGACGAGCGGTCCTTGCGCACTCTCTCGCACAGGACATCAATCACGTGCTGTGTGCGCAGTACGGGTCGGCGCGGGTGCGCAACACCGCTCTACGCGACGTGCTCAGCGGTCCGGCACACCTCGATCCGGTCCTGTTCGCCGGACCCGGGCGTCCGGGTGCCATCCTTGCCGGTGCGGGCCAGCGCATCATCCCGGCTGACCAGGCGCCGCAAGGGGCGGGGAGGACCCCGCAGCGTCCGGTCGGGCTTGCCGCGACGGCCGGTCGCGTGGTCCGCGTGATCGGCCACCAGCTGCGCTCCACCCGCCGACCCGCGACGGCCACGAGGCTGTCCCGTGCGCAGGGCAAGTGGTGGTCGATCGGATTGGGGGACGTGGCCGTGGTCGAGTCGTCCGCCGCCGAACGTGTCTTCGTCTTCCGCCGGGACCGGACCGTGGCGCGCATCGAGCTCTGGGCCGCGATCAGGCTGCGCGTGCGCCTGTGGTGGCGCTGGCGTCGGCTCGCCCGTGACTACGGTGCGGCGGCATCCGCGCTCGCCTCGCCGGCGGCCTGGCGCGCCAGGTTCGCAGAATCGGATTCCCGGGCTCCGTAGACTGGCTTCGGCGCCTCAGCGCCGGAAAGGCACCCCACTACATGGATCTCCTCATCGTCGGTTCCGGCTTCTTCGGTCTCACCGTCGCAGAACGCGCCGCAGCCTCCGGGCGCAAAGTCACGGTCATCGATCGACGTCACCACATCGGCGGCAACGCCTACAGCGAGGCCGAGTCGAACACCGGGATCGAGGTCCACAAGTACGGCGCCCACCTGTTCCACACCTCGAATGCGACGGTGTGGGAGTACGCCAACCGCTTCACGGGATTCACGAGCTACGTGCACCGGGTGTACACCACGCACCGCGGTGTCGTCTATCCGCTCCCGATCAACCTCGGCACCATCAACCAGTTCTTCCAGGCGGCGTACACTCCGGATCAGGCCAGAGCGCTGGTGCACGAGCTCGCGGGCGAATTCGACGCGAAGGACGCAGGCAACCTTGAGGAGCGCGCCATCGGACTGATCGGCCGCCCACTGTATGAAGCATTCATCCGCGACTACACGGCCAAGCAATGGCAAACCGCGCCGACAGACCTCCCCGCCGAAGTCATCAGCCGACTCCCGGTGCGCTACACCTACGACAACCGATACTTCAACGACACCTGGGAGGGCTTGCCCGTCGACGGCTATACCGCGTGGCTGGAGCGTATGGCGGACCATCCCAACATCGAGGTCAAGCTGAGCACCGACTTCTTCGACGTGTCGCAGCCGCTGAACAAGCCCGACACCGTCGGCCAGATCCCGGTTGTCTACACGGGCCCGGTCGACCGCTACTTCGACTATGCGGAAGGGGCGCTGGGCTGGCGAACGCTCGACTTCGACCAGGAGGTGCTCGACATCGGGGATTTTCAGGGCACGAGCGTGATGAATTACGCCGACGCCGACACCCCGTACACGCGCATCCACGAGTTCAAGCATTTCCACCCCGAGCGCGCCGACCGTTATCCGGCCGACAAGACGGTCATCGTCCGCGAATTCTCCCGCTTCGCGACGCGCGACGACGAACCGTACTATCCGGTCAACGCGCCGCAGGACCGTGCTCGGGTGCGTGCGTATCGCGACCTCGCCGCAGGCGAGGTTGACGTTCACTTCGGTGGGCGCCTGGGCACCTACCTGTACCTCGACATGCACATGGCTATCGGGTCCGCATTGTCGATGTGGAACAACCAGCTCGCCTGACGTGGCCGGACTCAGCTGGCTCGCAGTGCTGCCCGCGTTCGTCGCGGCGATCCTCGCTCTCGTCGTCCCCGGGCTGATCGTCCTCGCTCCCCTGCGACTCGGCGTCGCTGCGAAGGCGGCGCTCGCCGGAGCGGTCTCAGTGGTCGCGATCGGTGTCGCCGGCGTGGTCTTCTCGGCCATTGACGTGGCCTTCGCGATATGGCAGCCCGTTGCCATAGCCGGGATATCAGGGGCAGTGGTCTGGCTTGCTCGCCGGTGGGCACCCGCATTGGGGACGCGGGGCTGGTCCCTGCTGCCGGTCGGGGTGACGTGGGCCCTGTCGAGCATCGTCATCGGTGTCGTCGCCTTCTCCGCCGTCCCGAGCCCCACGCTCGTCAGTCAGACCTACGACAACGTCTTCCACCTCTCCGCGGTGTCCTCGATCCTCGAACACGGCGACGCTTCGTCGCTGACACTGCGAACGCTGATCGAGACGGATCGTGCGCTGGCGTTCTATCCGTCAGCGTGGCATTCGCTGGTGGCGCTCGTCGCCCAGTCGACGGGGGTTGAGATCGGATGGGCGGCGAACGCGTCCTGGCTCGCCGTATGCGCTGTCATCTGGCTGCCGGGGATTGCCTGGCTGGCGAATATCCTGTTGCCGCGCTTCGCCGCGACCGACGTGGCCCTCGTTGCGCTGCCGCTCGGTGGTGCCTTCGGTGCGATGCCGTACCCACTGCTGGCATGGGGCGCGCTCTACCCCACGTTCCTCGCGACCGCGCTCCTTCCGGCGGCAGTCGGGCTGCCAGTGCTCGGTTGGCGTGCGTGGCGGGCTGCGCGCCCCCGCCGCCGCGCACGGATGCTGATCTGGTCGTTCGGTGGGACGCTCATCGCGCTCGCGGCGGTTGTCTTCGCGCAGCCGCGGGTCCTCGCGACGTGGGCACTGCTGATGGCAGTCCCGGTTGTCGCCATCGTCGTGGGCGCGCTCAGGCGTGGATGGCGCGCCGGCGGTGCAGCCCGACGTCGCACGCGCGTACTGCTTGCGCTCGTCGTCCTGCTGACGCTGCTCGCGTGCGCCGTCGGGAGCTGGTACCTCGTGACCCACCTGGGACTCTTTGAGCGGCCGCTGGACGGTCGGCTGGGCGGTCCCCAGGCGCAGGCTGTGCAACCCGTGTGGGCGGGGCTGTGGCAAGTGCTGTCGCAGTCGTGGCTTACCGGCGTGGGCACGGCCACGACGTGGCCATCGATCCTGCTCGCAGCCGCCGTAGCGATGGGTGCCGTCGCGGCGTGGCGGACGCGCCGCTTGCGATGGGTGGTCGTGGGTTTCGTGCTGCTCGCTGTCATGTTCTCGCTCGCGGCGGGGTCCGACGACATTGCGACGAAGCTCGCCACTGCGCTCTGGTACAAGGACAAGTACCGGCTCAGCTCCGCGTTGCCGGTGCTCGGAGTCCCGCTCGCGACACTCGGCGTCTTGACCGCCGTTCGTTGGCGAGGACAGCGTGTCGAGATGCGGCGTCGGATCTGGGGGGTGACGGTCGCATGGGTAATCGCCGGGACGTCCGCGCTGACGCTCGGGCTAAGCGGCACGTCCGGTGCGGTGGCGCACGCCTTCAGGATGCCCGAAGCCGACGCGGGCGACGCGGTCGTGTCGCAGCGGCAAGCCGACTTCTTCGCGACCCTGGGGCTGCATGTGCCCGCCGATCAACGCGTGCTGGGCGATCCGTGGGACGGCTCTGCCTGGACCCTCGTCTTCGGCACGCGTGAGCCGGTCTTCCCTCATGTCAACGGGCAATGGGATGCCGATCGGCTGACGGTTGCTTTCCATCTCGACGACATCGATACGGATCCGAACGTCTGCGCAGCGCTGGACCGACTACGCGTGCGCTTCGTGGTGCACGACCCGCACGAGTTCGGAGGGGGAGACCCTTCCGGCAATCACTTCCCCGGCCCTCACGCCGCTGTCGAGGCGGGACTGTTCACCCTGGTGGATTCCGCGGGCAGCACTCGCCTTTACCGCATCGACCAGTGCGGGGCCCTGGAATGAAGTCGGATCAGAAATCGTGCGCGCCGGCGGCCTTACTTGAGAAGTCGGCGGGAAGCCATCTCGTCGAGTGAGCGCTCGTACGCACCCGAATCCACGGATTCGCTGCGAACCCACTCGGCGAATGCGCGAACGCCGGTCTGGAACGGCACCGAGGCGGCGAACCCGAGCAGGTGCCGAGCGCGCTCCACATCGGCGACGTTGTGGCGGATGTCTCCGACTCGGTACCGGCCGGATACATGCGTCGGCACGTCGCATTCGAACGCGTCGAGAAGTGCTGCGACCACCTCCCGCACCGTCACAGGCACACCGGTTCCGATGTTCAGCACCGCGCCATCCGCCCTCGGATCAAGTGCCGCGCGGTATGTCGCCTCGACGACATCGTCGATGTAGACGAAGTCTCGCGACTCGAAGCCGTCCTCGAAGATGTCGATCTCTTCGCCCAGCCGGATGAGCGTGGCGAAGATCGACAGGATGCCCGTGTACGGGTTCTTGAGCGACTGGCCAGGGCCGTACACATTCTGATACCGCAACGTGACCGGTTCCACGCCGAGCGCGGGGGCGACGGTCATGACGAGCGACTCTTGAGCATGCTTGGTGATCCCATAGACGCTCGACGGGTGGACAAGCGCGTCCTCGGAAGTAGGGACCACCGCGAGCGGGCCCTCGCCGGGCATGGTGACGTCGAAGCGCCCTGCCGCCAACTCGGAGATGGATCGGTGCGGAGGGTGCACAAGCCTGCCGTCCGCCGTCCGGTAGGAGCCCTCCCCGTAGACCGCTCGCGAGGACGCGACGACAATTCGTCGAACGCGGTGTCCGCCCTCGCCGAGGACGTCGAGCAGCTTCGCGGTTCCGCCCACGTTCGTCGTGACATAGCGGTCGATCTCGTACATCGACTGACCGGTCCCCGTCTCGGCGGCGAGATGGATGACCGTTGTCGCATCCCGGAGGCCCTCGCGGATGTCGTCGTCGGACTCGACGGTGCCGTGGATGACGTGCGCGACGCTTTGCAGTCGTCGCACGGTGGCCGCGACCGCATCCGGGCCGCCGTGCACCTGGGGGGTGAACGAGTCGAGCACAGTGACACGATGACCAGCCTCGTGAAAACGTCGCGCCAGAGGCGCGCCGATGAACCCGGCGCCCCCGGTGATCAGAACGTGCTCCGTCATCATTCTCCTGGGCCTGTCGCTTCGATCGATGGCGCGCCAGACGGGCTGCCACATACGATCCTATTGTGTGCGCCGCACGGCGATGGTGGCGCAGAGAGCCATCGCGTCTGCCTTCGTTCCGCTATCGGCTCGTCGGTGTGACGCGCATCGCATCCAGCGCTTCGCCGAGCGGCGCGGCGAGCATCGTCGAGAGGGTGTTCGTGAGGTGAGAACCGGGCGTGTCCTGGTACACCACGACGTTTCCGAGTACGACCTTGCAGCCTGAGTCGTCGCAGAAGTTGGAAGTCAGATCGACCAGCGGAATGCCGAGCTCCGTGCTGATGTCGGTGACGATGTCCGGAAAGACACCGAGAGCGTCCGTCGGTGAAGTTGCACAACTCGCCGCAACAGCGGCAGACCCCCCGCTGTTGTCGACGCACTCCTGCGACACGGCGGGGTTGAAAGGAACATCCGCGATGAGAACCAGTGGCACGCCGGCGTCCCTCAGCGCGGCGACGTAGGCGACTCGATCATCGGCCGGCGTTGCCGAATTCCTGAACGCGCTGTAGAGGACGAGGTCGTAATCCCCAGCGGCAATCGAGCCCAACCAGTCTGGGCTACCGGCGCAGGAGTCCCGAAGGCCATCGTCGCAACTCATCCCGACGTACGTGGTGAGGCGCCACCCGCGCTGTTCGACGAGCGACTTCACTGCGGGAATCAAGTGGGCCGCGTGAGAGTCGCCCGCGATTGCGATGGAGAACTCGGAGTCGGGAGTCCCGTACTCGCACGACAAGGGTTGCTTGCCCGCCATGTCGAAGCAGTCGTACATGACGCCGAAGTCCTGCTTGCGGTCGGTGACCAGCGGAGTGAGAGGGGTTTCAGGGGCCGTGGTCGCAGCAATGCTCGGCGCCGGCATGGCAGCCTGTTGCCGCGCTGCCGCCGCTGACGATTGGTCCATGCCAACGATGACGGACCCGGTCAGCGCGGTTACCGCGAGCATCCCGACGGCCGCGGGATAGAAGGATCGACGGACGGTGACTCGCCACATCGCACCGAATCGGAACGGATCCTCGATCGCAATCTTGCTGATTGCAGCCAGCCCGATCGTAAGAGCGATGACCGCCAGCCTGCCGAACGTGTCCAGCTGCGAGTCGAGAACGAAGGGGGCGACGATGATCAATGGCCAGTGCCAAAGATAGATCCCGTACGAGATATCACCGAGGTAGGTGAGTGGACGTATGCGCGAGATGGCTGCGGGGGAGAGTGGTCCCGGCACGTTGCCTGCCCAGAGAAACAGGCACGTCCCCAGTACCGGCACGACCGCGGCGGTTCCGGGGAATGGCGTCGTGTCCGTGATGAGGAATGCGGAGCCGAAGATGAGGACGACCGAGACCCAGGCTGCGGCCGTCCGGACCACGAGCGCGCGCCGAGGTGGTCCGGTCTCAAAGCCAGCGTGAGGGACGAAGGCAAGCAGGCCGCCAGCTGCGAACTCCCATGCGCGAGTCGTCGTGGCGAAGTACGCGAGGCCGGGCTCGGCGTGGGTCAGCCACAGCGAAGCGAGCAGCGACAGCACAAACACTGATCCGATCGCAGCGAGCCCGAAGAGACGGATGCGCGTTGCAAGCCGGGCGTCTGCGGGGTCGAAGGTCGACCGTCGGCCAACACCACCATGCGTCCTGCGTGCCACAAAGACCGCGAGCAACAGCAAGAGCGGCCACACGATGTAGAACTGCTCTTCGGCTGAGAGCGACCAGAAGTGCTGCGAGATCACAGCCTGCTGATCCTGCTCGAGGTAGTTCACAGAGCTGCTGGCCAGAGACCAGTTCTCGACATACAACGCTGCGGCGATGATGTTGCGCAAGTTCGCGCGCCACTCGGATTGCGGAAGAAACGCCAGGACCAGCCCGACTGAGACGATGAGGACCACGCTCGCAAGCGGAAGCAGGCGACGGGCGCGATTGCCCCAGAAAGAGAACAGGCTCAATCCGCCCGGTCGCATACTGCTGCGCAGAAGGTGTGCCGTGATCAGATAGCCGGAGATCACGAAGAAGACGTCGACGCCGATGAAACCGCCGGGCAAGCGTCCAGGCCACAGGTGGTAGACCACGACGACGCCGACGGCGATCGCGCGCAACACCTGAATCTCGGGCCGGAAGCCTGACTTGGCCGCCTTGCGGCTGGGAGCCTGTGCGCTCACGATCCGAACATCATGCTTCCACCTCGGGCATAACGAATCGGGCTACTGGTGAACTCGACCAATCGGTCCCTCCGGGCTTCCGCTTCACGCCACCGAGCGGAATGCGCGGGTTCGTCCTACAGACAGGGATTCTAGCCGAGGAGGTTCTGGGAGACGACTTGGACCGCCGGCGACTTGTGAGCTGGTGCCGCACACCCCCAGTCCGGCCGAGAAAGGCGGGTGGGAGGCTACAGGCGAGGGTTCGATGAGCTTGCCGCATTCCCGCGGCCGACCTGGGCGTGGACCGCCTAATAGACTCATTCCTGTGACCACAGCCGCCGTCGGCGCCCCCGGATCCGCCCGGCGCTATCTTCACTCGCTGTGGCTGCTGTCGGCGCGCGACCTCAAGGTTCGTTACTCGACGAGCGCGCTCGGGTACCTCTGGTCAGTCCTCGATCCCCTCGTCATGAGCGCGATCTACTGGTTCGTGTTCACGCAGATCTTCCAGCGCACGGTGGGGCATGAGCCGTACATCGTCTTCCTCATCACGGCGCTGCTGCCATGGGTGTGGTTCAATTCGTCGGTTTCGGACTTCACCCGCGCGTTCAACAAGGACGCACGCCTCGTGAGGTCGACCGCAATACCCCGATCCATCTGGGTCAACCGCATCGTCCTCAGCAAAGGCATCGAGTTCCTCTTCTCACTGCCGGTCCTGGCGCTGTTCGTCGTCGCCTCGCAGTTCTCCGACGCGCCTGCACAGTTGAACTGGGGCCTCCTGTGGGTGCCGGTGGCCATACTCCTGCAGACGGTCCTTCTCGTCGGGCTCGGCCTTCTGGTCGCCCCTCTGTGCGTGCTGTGGAACGACCTGGAGCGCACAACCAAGCTCATTCTGCGCGCTCTGTTCTATGCGTCTCCGGTCATCTACGGTGTGGAGGACCTTCCCCCGGGAGTCTTCGAGACGCTCGCCGCTTTCAATCCGCTCGCCGGCATCTTCGCCCTCTACCGGGTGGGCTTCTTCGCCGAGGAATGGGATCCGTGGGTGATCGGCATCAGCGCGGTCATGTCTTTGCTGATCCTCGCCCTCGGTGTCTACGTGTTCCGACGGCTCGAACGTCCCATGTTGAAGGAGCTGTGATGACGGCATCCGGTCTCGCGATCGAGGTGCGGGGTCTCGGCGTGCGCTTCCGCCGGAACCGGCGGGGCCGCCGAAGCATCAAGGACCTCTTCTCGGACTCGTCGCGACGCTCGAAGCCGGGCGAGTTCTGGGCGCTCCGCGACGTGAGCTTCGACGTGAAGCCGGGTGAGTCGATCGGCGTCGTGGGCCGCAATGGGCAGGGCAAGTCGACGCTCCTGAAGCTCGTCGCCGGTGTCCTCCTCGCCGACGAAGGCAGCGTCTCTGTGAACGGCGGCGTGGCGCCGCTGATCGAGATCACGGGTGGTTTCGTCGGCGATCTCACCGTGCGCGAGAACGTGCGTCTCACCTCGGGACTGCATGGCATGTCGAAGGCCGAGGTCTCGCGCCGCTTCGACGGCATCATCGAATTCGCCGAGCTCGAGGACTTCATCGACACGCCCTACAAGCACCTCAGCAACGGCATGAAGGTGCGGCTGGCATTCGCCGTCGTGTCGCAGCTGGAAGAGCCGATTCTGCTGGTCGACGAGGTGCTCGCCGTCGGCGACAAGGCGTTCCGTGAGAAGTGCTATCGACGCATCGACGAGCTGCTGGCTGACGGGCGCACTCTGTTCTTCGTCTCGCACAGCGAGCGCGACCTACGCCGCTTCTGTACGCGCGGCCTCTACCTCGATAAGCACCGGCTGGCCATGGATGCTCCGATCAACGAGGTGCTGGACCGGTACAACGCCGACTACCCGACCGGCGCCTGACATCAGGCTTCGGCCGCCGCCGCTTGAAGCGGCGGCATCGGCTGCCAAGAGGCATCCTTCGTGATCTTCCGCCCGTCGCGGATCCCTCGGAAGAGATTCGACGTGCCACGCACCGTGCGCTCGACGAGCAGCAGCCGGATGAGTTCCTTGCCGAACGTCAGGCTCGTGCCCAGCCCGAACAGCAGCGGGTTGTATACCCCGAGCGAGCGGTAGTACTTCTTGATGTATGCCCGGTTGCGCATGATGTAGTACCGATAGGCATTCGAGGACGCGTTCATGTGGCGGATGCCCATGTCCCACTGCTTGATCTCACGAGTGCGACGCAGCACGAACTCGTCGACGATCACCGACTTCGTCTTGCGTGACGCGAGCCAGCCGTACATCTGGTCGTCCCAGTAGATGAAGAACCGCGGGTCGGGCAGGCCGATCTGCTGGACGATGTCGCGGTGGATGAACATGCCCTCGAAGCATCCAGAGTTCATCGGCTTGTAGCCGGACCCGTCGAATTCCGCGGGCGCGAAGGGAATCGGGATCGCCAACGGTTCCGCCACACGGTATTGCCAGTAGAACGCACTGCCGTCGTAGTCGTACCGGCGCCCCTGGATGCTCTTGAAACGGGG
>JAQZBG010000449.1 GCA_029239165.1 Microbacterium sp.
CGCCGACGACGAGGCCGCCGCGGTGATCGCAGCCGAGGCCGAGATCGCCTCCGAGGACGACATCGCAGCGGAAAGCGGCGATGCCGCGACCCCCACCGACGCCGACGTCGAGGCCATGTCCGAGGCGATCGTCGAGGAGAGCGCCGGCGAGGGCACCGCATCCGCCGAGGCACCTGCTGTCGAGGCGCCTGCTGCGGAAGAGCCTGCTGTCGAGGCACCTGCTGCGGAAGAGCCTGCTGCCGAAGAGCCTGCGGCCGAGCAGAAGTCCGAGCCCGAGGCCCCGACCGTGGTGACCGCCGTGTCGCTCGGGCTGCTTCCCGAGGTCTTCGTCTCGCAGGTCTCCACGCAGCTGCACTTCTACGCGCCCGAGGTCATCCCGCTCCCCGCCGCGCCCGAGGTCATCCCGCTCCCCGCACGGCCCGACCGCGGAGAGCGCATCTTCGACCGCATCGCCGAGCGCGAGCAGCCGCAGGACGAGTCCTCGGGTCGTGGCCGCGGCCGTGGACGTCGTCGTGGCGGGTCCGACGCCGACGACCAGCGCGAAGAGCCGCGTCAGCGTCAGCGCGTCGTCGAGTACATCACCGAGCCGAAGGCCATCAAGGGATCGACCCGGCTCGAAGCGAAGAAGCAGCGCCGCCGCGACGGTCGCGACGCGGGTCGCCGCCGTCCTGTCGTCACCGAGGCGGAGTTCCTCGCGCGCCGCGAGTCCGTCGACCGCAAGATGGTCGTGCGCTCCAAGAACGGCCGCACGCAGATCGGCGTCCTCGAGGACGGCGTCCTCGTCGAGCACTACGTCGCCCGCAACCAGGACGCCTCGCTGATCGGCAACGTGTACCTCGGTCGTGTCCAGAACGTGCTGCCCAGCATGGAGGCCGCGTTCGTCGACATCGGTCGAGGCCGCAACGCCGTGCTGTACTCCGGCGAGGTCGACTGGGACGGCGTCGAGACCGGCAACCAGCCGCGACGCATCGAGCTCGCGCTCAAGCCCGGCGATCGTGTTCTCGTCCAGGTCACCAAGGACCCGGTCGGACACAAGGGCGCCCGCCTCACCAGCCAGATCTCCCTTCCCGGCCGTTACCTGGTCTACGTGCCGGGCGGCTCGATGAACGGCATCAGCCGCAAGCTGCCGGACAACGAGCGTGCGCGGCTCAAGCGGATCCTCAAGGAGGTCCTGCCCGAATCGTCCGGCGTGATCGTGCGCACGGCGGCCGAAGGCGCGACCGAAGACCAGCTCACGCGCGACGTGCAGCGTCTCACCGCGCAGTGGGAGCACGTCCAGAAGCAGGTCGAGAGCCAGCAGGCGCCGGCCCTCCTGCATGCCGAGCCCGACCTGCTCGTGAAGATCGTCCGTGACGTCTTCAACGAGGACTTCACCAAGATGCTGATCCAGGGTGAGGATGCGCAGCAGACCATTCGCGCCTACCTGGAGAGCGTCGCACCCGACCTGCTCGAGCGCGTCGAGGCCTACGAGGAGGAGACCGACCCGTTCGATGCGTTCCGCATCACGGAGCAGATCGAGAAGGCCCTCGACCGCAAGGTCTGGCTTCCCTCGGGTGGTTCACTCGTGATCGACCGCACCGAGGCGATGACGGTCGTCGACGTCAACACCGGCAAGTTCGTCGGCTCGGGGGGAAACCTCGAGGAGACGGTCACCAAGAACAACCTCGAGGCTGCGGAGGAGATCGTCCGCCAGCTGCGACTGCGCGACATCGGCGGCATCATCGTCGTGGACTTCATCGACATGGTGCTCGAGTCCAACCGCGATCTCGTTCTCCGCCGTCTGATCGAGTGCTTGAGCCGCGACCGGACGAAGCACCAGGTCGCGGAGGTCACCTCGCTCGGCCTCGTGCAGATGACCCGTAAGAAGCTCGGCCTCGGGCTCCTCGAGACCTTCAGCGAGGCGTGCGAGGTCTGCGCCGGCCGCGGTGTCATCGTGCATCACGACCCGGTCGTCAAGCACCGCTCGAGCAACAACGGCGGCGGCAGCAGCGGCAACGGCCAGAGCGGTCGTCGCCAGCGTGGCGGCAACGGCAGCAACGGCGGCAACGGTCAGAATCAGAACGCGCCCGCCGCCGCGACCGTCACCCACAGCATCACCGAGGGTGCCAAGTCGGCGCTGGCCCAGATCGCCGCCTCCACCATCGCTCCGGCCGCGGAGGGCGCTGCAGAGGCCGAGGCCGTTCCCGCGGCGACCGACGCGCCGACCACGGCCGATCGGCCCAAGAAGGCGCGCAAGAAGCGCGGGGGCGAACGCTCGGCCCCGAAGTCGCCGGCGGAGCAGCTGCTCGACTCTGTTCTCGACGCCCTTCCGGAACCCAAGGCTCCGGGACAGGGGCGTGGTCGCCGTCGGGTGAGCACGGCCGCACTCACCGGCACTCCCGTGTCGGTGAACTCCGAATCCTCAGCGCCGGTCGCGGCCCCGGACTCGGAGTCCTGAGGCGATCAGGCGGCGGACCAGCTCCTTGCCCTTCACGGGGTGAGCGCCGGCGAGGACGAGCCGGGGGATGATCTCCTCCGGCACGTCGTAGTGGTCGAGATCGAAAGCGCGGACAGGCACGTCGTTCGCTTTCGCGAAGGCGTGCAGCTCGTCGAGGCTCTCGTCGCTGACCAGATGCGCCCACAGGCGTCCGTGGGCGGGCCAGAGGGGGTCGTCGACGAGTACGGTCACCTCGTCAGCCTACGACCGCTGCGGCGCGGTAGGCCGGGGAGCGTCGCGTCGGGCGCGCGGGAACTGCCCCGCTTTGCGACACAGACCCGCATCCGGTAAAGTAGTCCCTTGGTGCGTATGCCGCGTCGTCCTCGTCGGTCGAAGCGGAGAGCCTTGCGTTCGCGCCCGCCGTTCTGCGGTGCATGCAAGCAACAGTCTTCCCGTGAGATCTCGGAGCCGCGAGCTCCCCAACGAAACAGGTATGAAGTGGTTTACGCAGTAGTGCGCGCCGGTGGGCGGCAGGAGAAGGTCGAGGTCGGCACGATCGTT
>JAQZBG010000450.1 GCA_029239165.1 Microbacterium sp.
ACCGCCCTCGCAGCGACGCCCTTCCCGTTACGCCCGAGGTCGGACGACGGAAAGCAGCGGCCGCGAACCTCCGTCGAGGCGCGCGGACGTCACGGCTGCTCGCGCGGCTTCTTGTTTCGGAGGTTGCTGATGCCGACGCCGAGCGCGAGAAGACTGACCAGACCGAAACCGACTCCGAGTCCGTTCCAGAAGGAACTGTCCACCCACCGCGTCACGATGAAAACGAGCAGGAACAGCGAGCCGATGAACAGGTACCAGTCGATCTTCACAACGACGAAACTACCCGCGGTGCAGGCAGGAGTGCATCGCGGTGCCGGTGATGCACAGCTCAGCGCGAGAGGTAACCCAGCAGATCCTGTCGCGTCAGCACGGTGTGCGGCTTGCCGTCTTCCGTGACGAGCAGGGCATCGGCGTCGGCGAGCGCCGCCTTCGCCTGCGCGACGCGCGTCGGTCGCGCTCGCCTCGCCGCGGAACAGCAGATCGAGCAGACCCTTCTCATCGACCGTGCCGACCACCTCGCCCATCATGACGGGCGGTTCGGCGCTGAGCACGACCAGCTGCGAGACGTCGTACTGCGTCATCATCCCGATGGCCTCGAGCACCGTGTCGGTCGGATGCGCGTGCACGAGGTCGGGAATCCCCTCCCCCTGGCGCGACGGCCGTGCGGCGAGCACATCGGCGACGGTCTCACCCTCCTCGACATCGCTGAACCCGTAGGAGCGCATCCATCCGTCGTTGAAGATCTTGCCGAGGTAGCCGCGGCCACCATCCGGCAGGAGCACGACCATCACGGCATCCGCGGGCAGCTCCCGCGCGACCCGCAGAGCACCGACCACGGCCATGCCGCTCGATCCGCCGACGAGGATGCCCTCCTCTCGGGCGAGGCGCCGCGTCATCGCGAACGAGTCCGCGTCGCCCACCGCCACGATCTCGTGCGGGACCGTCGGGTCGTAGGCACCGGGCCAGATGTCCTCCCCGACGCCTTCGACGAGGTAGGGGCGACCGGTGCCGCCGCTGTAGACGCTGCCCTCCGGATCGACACCGACGATGCGCACCCGCCCTTCCGACACCTCGCGGAGATAACGTCCGGTGCCGGTGATCGTGCCCCCCGTGCCGACGCCGGCCACGAAGTGCGTGACCTTTCCCTCGGTGTCGCGCCAGATCTCCGGCCCCGTGGTCTCGTAGTGGCTGCGCGGACCGTTCGGGTTCTCGTACTGGTTCGGCTTGAACGCTCCGGGGATCTCGCGCGCGAGGCGGTCGCTGACGCTGTAGTACGACTCCGGACTGTCGGGTGCGACCGACGTGGGCGTCACCACGACCTCGGCGCCGTAGGCGCGCAGCACGTCGATCTTGTCCTCGCCCACCTTGTCGGGCAGCACGAACACGCACTTGTAGCCGCGCTGCTGAGCGACCAGCGCCAGGCCCACTCCGGTGTTGCCGCTGGTGGGTTCGACGATGGTTCCACCGGGCTTCAGTTCACCCGATGCCTCGGCAGCGTCGATGATCCGCGCGGCGATGCGATCCTTCGAGGAGCCGCCGGGGTTCAGGTACTCGAGCTTCACGAGCACCGTGCACGCGACGCCCTCGGTGACGTGGGAGAGCTTCACGAGGGGCGTGTCGCCGACGAGGTCGACGACAGAGTCTGCGTACTTCATGACTTCAGGGTAGACGCGCGGATGCCGCAGGCGGGGCTCTGTTTCACCCCGCACTGCGCCGCCCGCCCCGGGATGCCGAACAGTTGTATATCGGCGTTCCGGTGACAGGAGGCTAGCCTTCCCGAGAAGTCACCCGCGCGGCCGCGTCGCGGCGGTGGTGTCGACCGAACGACTCCGCTTCGGCGAGATCATGCCCCGGCGGGGCTGCTCAGAGAAGGAGCAGATCATGATCGCCCGCACATCCGGCTTCTGGATGCGAGCAGCGGCGGCGCTCGCATTCGGCGTCCCCCTTTCGCTCGGCGTCATCACCGCCGTCCCCACCGTCGCCCCGGCGGCAGCGTCGGCGTCGGCGTCGGACGGCGATCACACCTCGGCCCGGCCCGCGCGGCACGGCCCGCCGAAACCTCTGATCGTGGCGCATCGAGCGGGCACTGCCGACTACCCGGAGAACACGATCGCAGGGATCCGGGGTTCACTACGCGACGGGGCCGACGGTCTCTGGCTCACCGTTCAACTCTCGCAGGACGGCATCCCGGTGCTCTACCGACCGATCGATCTCGCGGTGAACACGGATGGCACCGGCACCGTCGCGGAGCGGACCGCCACCGAGCTCACAGGGCTCAACGCAGGCTGGAACTTCAGCCCGCGCGGCTCGGAGGCGAAGCCCTACCGCTCCGCGGCCGCCCGGTTGCCCACGCTCCGTCACGCACTGGCCGAGGTCCCCGCAGGCATGCCTCTGTTCCTCGATCTGAAGCAGGCGGATCCGGAGCGTCTCGCGGATGCGGTCGTCGCTGTCCTCCGCGGGACCAGCCGGCTGGACGACACCGTCATCTACTCGACCGACTCCGCCGCGACGGGCAGGGCGCGCAGGATCGGCGATGTGGCAGTGGCCGAAGATCGGGACGTGACGCGAGAGCGGCTTCTCGAGATCGCCCTCACTCACCAATGCGGTGCCCCGCCGCCCGCCGGCACGTGGATGGCCTTCGAGGATCGTCGGAGAGTGACCGTCAGTGAGACCTTCACGTCCGGCACCGCCACGACGGACATGGAGATCACCCCGTGGGATCGGGAGTCGATCCGGTGCATCGATCCCCAGGACCGTGTGAATCTGATGGCCATCGGGGTTGCGGACGGACGAAGGTACCAGGCGCTCGCACGCCTCGGTGTCGACGCCGTGCTCGTCGACTCACCCCGCGACGCGTCCGGGTGGACCTCATCGCCCTCCCGGTGAAATCCCGCGGCCGCTGAACGAGCGTCGCCATGACGCGAAGGAGGGCGAGGCCGCACACGGCGACCC
>JAQZBG010000451.1 GCA_029239165.1 Microbacterium sp.
TGGGACAAGCGCATCCAGGGCATCATGGGCAACGCCAATCTGCTGGCTCCCGTGGCGCTGCTCGCGATCATCGTGTTCGGCATCCGTCTCGCTTCCGGCGCGCCTCGGCGGACGTTCCTGTGGATCTGGATCGGGCTCTCGGCGTTCCTGTTCCTGCGCGCGGGATCGGCGACCGCCTACCTCACCGCCGGCGCAGTCGCCGTCGTCCTCGTCACGGTGCTTCTCATGCGCACCGCCACCAAGCCCGGCGAGCGCACCAAGTACTATGTCGGCTACGCGGTGGTCGGCATCGGCGGGCTGCTCGGACTGTGGCTGCTGCGCGACGCGATCTTCACCGCCCTCGGCCGCAGCGGCGACCTGACCGGCCGGGAGGACATCTGGGCGGACGTACTCGCACGGGCGGCCGAGCGTCCCTGGACCGGCTGGGGCTTCGCGACGCCCTGGGTGCCGTCGGATCCCGCGTTCGACGAATGGATCATCGACCACGGCCAGACCGTCATGCAGGCCCACAACATGTGGGTCGACGTCAGGATGCAGCTCGGGATCATCGGAGTCGTGCTGCTGGCGGTCCTCTACCTCGCCTTCGTGTGGCGGGCCTGGTTCTTCGCGGTCGACCGGCCGCGCTGGGACCTGCGCGCCGACCGCCCCTACTCGCCCCTCACGCTCCTGCCCACGCTCGTCGGTGCGATCCTCCTCGTGCAGGGCCTCGCCGAGTCCAGCCCGCTGCTGCTCTGGGGGTGGCTCTTCGTCGTCATGCTCGGCGCCAAGATCAAGCAGTCGCCGCACGTCGGCGTGGGACCCGCCGAGGAGAGCGCCGCGATCGAGCGCGGAGACGCCGTCGAACGCGACGAGCCCGCCGGCAGGGAGCCCGGCTCCGCGGCGAGCGGGGCGGCGGCGGGAAGCCGCCCGACGGGGCGCGACGCGTGACCGATACACCGCGCGCGGGATCGCCCGGATGGCTGGGCACGCTGCTGGACTCGGCATCCTTCGCCCGCGCCTTCACCCTCATCGTCTTCGCCACCGTGTTCTCCGCTTACGCGATCGAGCGGATCGCCGGCCACGTCACCTACGTGACCATCGTCGCCGGACTCTGCGTCCTGGGTCTGGCGGTCATGATCGCGCGCCGCCGCGAGATCTCACTGCTGCGGCTGGTGCCCACGACCGTGCTGATCTTCATCGGGTGGGCACTCGCCAGCGTCGCGTGGAGCAGCGACGCGAGCGCGTCGTTCTGGAGCTGGGTGTCGATGGCGGCGCTGGCGTTCCTGGCCGTCGTCATCGGGCACGTGCGCGACACCCTGCAGACCGTCCGCGCGCTCGGCGACGTCCTGCGGCTGCTCCTCAGCGTCTCGCTGGCGCTCGAGGTGCTGTCGGGCGTGCTTCTGGACATCCCCTTCACCTTCCTCGGAATCCAGGGCAACATCGCCCAGCTCGGGCCGGTGCAGGGCATCTTCGGCACCCGCAACCTGCTCGGCTTCGTCGCGGTGATCGCGCTCATCACCTTCCTCATCGAGTACCGGACGCAGTCCGTGCGGCCCGGCGTCTCGGTGGCCTCCGTCGTGCTCGCCGGAGGCCTGGCGGCCCTCAGCGACTCCCCCACCGTGGTCGTGCTCGCGCTCGGCGTCGGCCTGGCGGTCGGCGCGCTCGCGCTCGTGCGCCACGCCCGCGCCGAGCGCCGTGCCGCCCTGCAGCTCGCACTCGGGGCGCTCGTCGTCGTCGGGGTGTTCGTCGGCTACGCGGCGCGGCATCCGATCATCGCGCTGCTCGGCGCCGGCAGCGACTTCTCGATGCGCGTCGAACTGTGGAACTTCATGGTCGACATCCTCCGTCAGAAGCCTGTGCAGGGCTTCGGCTGGTTCGGCGTCTGGGACCAGCGCGAGTACCCGTTCAACGCCATCAACTTCTGGCTCGGCACCGACCACGCCACCGGCCTCAACGCCTACTTCGACGTCGCACTGCAGCTCGGGTGGCTGGGTCTCGTGCTGTTCCTCGCGGTCGGCGCATTGGCGCTGGCCCGATCCTGGCTCGTCGCCGGCGAGCGCCGCTCCGTCGTCTACGCCTGGACGCCGCTCATTCTCGTCACCCTCCTCATCGACTCGATGTTCGAGAGCTTCGTCCTGACCGGGCTCGGCTGGCTCATGCTCGTGCTGTGCGCGGTGCGGGCGGGACAGTCGCGGTCGTGGCGCGAGCGGCTGGACAGCGGGACCGATGCCGGCGGCGACGGCGCTGCGGAGGCAGCAGGGCTTCCCCACGCCCCGGGTGAGCCGCCGCGCGCCTAGCGGGGGCCACTCACCCAGGGATGGGAGAGTGCGGCAGGGTAGGCTTCTCTCCGGCCCGACGTCTCGGCGCCCGCCGCCTTTCTCCGGAGATCAGCCCCCCGTGACACACGTTCCGTCCGCCTCCGTGCAGTTCGATCCCGCCACCGCGACCATCGCCGTCGTGACCTACAACCGCTCGGGGCTGCTCACGCGCCTGCTCACCAGCATCACGGAGATGGATCCGAAGCCCGGTCACATCGTGGTCATCGACAACGCGTCGACCGACGACACCACGGACGTGGTCGAGTCCTTCCGTGAGAGCCTCGAGCCCGCCACGCTCGTCTATCGCCGCATGGAGACCAACACCGGCGGCTCCGGCGGATTCAGCGAGGG
>JAQZBG010000452.1 GCA_029239165.1 Microbacterium sp.
GCCGGCGGTGGTCACGAGGGCGGTCTCGGTCACGGTCATGATCAGACCTCCTTCATGGGCTTGACGATCTTCACGTAGGCCGCGACGATCACGATGACGATGAGGAACGCGACCACCGAGAGGGCGCTCGCGACATCGACCTTCTTCTGCAGCTCGATGTACTTGAAGATGAGCGTCATGATCGTGTCGGCGCCGTACCCGGGTATCGACCCGGTCATCACCTTCAGGATCGGCAGCGAGTTGAACACGTTGATGATGTTGATGAGCACCGCGACGGCGAGTGCGCTGCGCAGCTGCGGCAGAATGATCGACCAGTAGGTGCGGGCGGGGCTCGCGCCGTCCATCTTCGCCGCCTCGATCGCGTCGGCCGGGACCGACTGGAGTCCGGCGAGGATCGTGTAGGTCGTGAACGGCAGCGACACGAAGATCGCGATCACGATCGACCAGGTGAACGCCGTCGCCGGGTTCTTGGTCCAGCCGTAGCCGACCGCGTCATCCGAGAGGCCGATGTCGTACAGGAACTTGTTGAAGACGCCGAAGTACGGCTCGAGGCTGTAGTAGAACACCATCGTGGTCATGACGACGGATGCCGCCCACGGCACGATCACTGCCATCCGCACGAGCTGGCGTCCGGGGAAGGCCTTGTTGAGGATCTGCGCGAGTCCGAGCGAGATCACGACCGTGAACACCACGACCGACACGACCCACACGATCGTGCGGAAGAAGATCGGCCAGAACTCGGTGAACGTGAAGACCGTGACGAAGTTGTCGAAGCCGACCGACCCCTTGTCGAGGCCGGACAGCGAGATGTCACGCGTCGAGTTGAAGAACATCACCCCGGCGGGGAAGAACACCACGCCGATGATGAGGAGCAGTGCAGGGGCGATCCAGGGCAGCGCCTGGAGGAGGTCCTTTCCGCCCGGCCTGCCGCGAAGGGCGTCCGGGGTCTTCCGGGGGCGGGGGCGGCCGGTGGTGGCCGCCCCCGCGAGGTTCGAGGACTCTGTCTTCTGGCTCATTCGGGTACCCGAACCTCTCCGTCAGCGGGCTCAGCCCGCGTCGACCTGCGCCTGGATCTCGGTCAGCACGTCCTGCGCCGGCTTCGACTGCAGCTGGCCGAACAGGGACTTGAACGCGCCGTCCGCAGCGGACCACTTCGGGTTCGTCGACGGGTAGAACTGGGCGTCGGGCAGCACGTCGAGGAACGGCTTGAGAGCCTCTTCGCCGGAGAGCTGCTCGGCACCGGACTTGGTGACGGGGAGGAAGCCCTCGGCCTGCACCCACGGCACGTACACGTCGGCCGAGTAGTAGTAGTCGAAGAACTTGGTGATCGCGTCCTGCTTGTCGCCGTCGTTCTCGAAGGCCATCAGCTGATCCATGACGCCGAGGGTGAACGGCGTGCCGTCCGCGGTCGGGATCGGGACGATGGAGTAGTCCAGGTCCGGGTTGCCCTCGGCGATCTGGCCGACCGTCGGCGGGAGGCCGACCTGCATGCCGATCTTGCCCTGGATGAAGATGTCCATCAGCGGTGAGCGCTGCGTCGAACCGGGGTCGGCCTGCGTCGCACCGGCGTCGATCATCTTCTTGATCTGCTCGGCGCCGACCAGGTTCTCCGGGGTGTCGATGGTGATCTCGGACTCGTCGCCGAACGATCCGCCGCCGCCCCACAGCCAGACGGCTGCCTCGGCCTGCGCCTCTTCGGAGCCGAGCGGCATGCCGTAGCCGGCCACGCCGCCACCGAGTGCCGAGACCTTGGTCGCGGCATCCAGCAGCGAGTCCCAGTCGGTCGGCGCCTCGACGCCGGCCTGCTCGAGCAGTGCGTTGTTGACGAACAGCGCGCGAGCCGACGCGATCATGGGCAGCGCGTACGCGGTGCCGTCGACCTCGGCGTTCTTCAGGAACGACTCCTGGAAGTCGGAGAAGGTCTCGTCGGAGACGACCTCTTCGGTCGGGTAGAGCAGCTCGTCGCCGACGAAGCCCGCGAACGGGCCGCCGTTGTAGATGTCGGGTGCCTCGCCCGCCTGGATCTTGGTGGAGACGACCTTCTCCAGGTTGTCCCAGGACTGCACCTCGAGCTTGACCTTGATGTCGGGGTTCGCCTTCTCGAACCCGTCGATCACCGTCTCCCAGTTCGCCTTGGTGCCGTCGGAGTAGCTGGGGACGAGGAGGTCGAGGGTGACGGACCCCTCTTCGCCTCCGCCGTCTCCGGATGATCCGCCGAACCCGCACGAAGCGAGCGAGAGCGTGGCGACGGCCGCAATGGCGGCGGCGCCGAACCGCAGTGACTTCTTCATGTGTATTGCATTCCTCCCGCGATCGTTCAAGCCGGGGCTCGGGGGTTCTCGGCGACGATCGGAATCGACGACGAGGCGTGGAACTTGTCCGATTATTTGTCAGGGGAACAAACAAATCAAGGGTAAACGGGGGTTGCTGTTGTTTGACGCCATACTATGATTGATTCGAGCTTCAAACAATCACAAGTATGCAACATCTCGCCAGAAGGGCATCCCGATGACTGAATCGCTTCCCGGCGCGCACATGCGCGAGGAACTCCATTCGCAGCCGCAGATGTGGGCGAAGGCCGCCGACCTGAAGGCCGAGCAGCGCATGCTCCCGGCCGACGGCGCGCGTGTCGCGGTCGTCGGCTGCGGCACGTCGTGGTTCATGGCGCAGTCGTACGCCGCTCTTCGCGAGTCCTCGGGACACGGTGAGACCGATGCTTTTGCGGCCTCCGAGGCGTTCGTCGACCGCGGGTACGACGCCGTCGTCGCACTGACGCGATCCGGCACGACCAGCGAGGTGCTCGAGCTCGTCGAGCGCGTCAAGGGGCGCACCAAGACCATCGGGGTGATCGGCGACCCGACCTCGCCCCTGGTGTCGCTCGTCGACGAGGCCGTGCTGCTGCCGTTCGCGGACGAGCAGTCCGTGGTGCAGACGCGTTTCGCGACGACGGCCCTCGCCCTGTTCCGCGCCTCGCTCGGCGACGACCTCACCGCGGCGATCGCCGATGCCGAGGCCGTGCTGACGGAGCCCGGCGACGACGAGCTGCGTGATGCCGAGCAGTACACGTTCCTCGGACGCGGCTGGACGATCGGTCTCGCTCATGAAGCCGCCCTGAAGCTGCGGGAATCCTCGCAGTCGTGGACCGAGGCGTACCCGTCGATGGACTACCGCCACGGACCGATCGCCATCGCGGCTCCCGGCCGGGTGACGTGGCAGTTGGGCGAGGCCCCGGAGGGGTTGGCCGGCGAAGTGGCGGCGACCGGCGCCCGTTTCGAGCAGCGCGCGATCGACCCGCTCGCAGACCTCGTCCGGCTTCACCGCACGGCCCTCGACCGCGCCGTGAAGCGCGGACTGGACCCGGATCAGCCGCGCAACCTCACGCGATCCGTCATCCTGGATGCATGACCCCACCCACGGCCGGAGCCGATGATGATCGACCCTGACGCGGCAGCGGCCGTTCCCGACGTCGAACGTGACGCGGCGGGAGAGAAACTCTCCGAGGTGCGCCCCCTCGGACTCGGCGCGCCGGTGCTGGCGTTCGACGTCGGGGGAACCGACATCAAGTCGGCGCTGTTCGATGCCGACGGCACCGCGCTCGGGCTCCGTCGCACTCCCACACCGTTCGCCGAGGGCGACCGCACGCCGGTGCTGCTCGAGCGTTTCGGGGTGCTGGCGGCAGAACTCCGAGCGTCGCATCCCGATGTCGTGCCGCAGGCCGCCGGACTCGTGGTGCCGGGGATCGTGGATGCCGACGCCGGCGTGGGCGTCTTCGCGAGCAACCTCGGCTGGCACGACTCGCCGCTGCGCGACCTCGCCTCCGAGCGGCTGGGCCTGCCCGTCGCGTTCGATCACGACGTCCGGGCGGCGAGCTGGGCCGAGCGTCGCCTCGGCGGCGCCCGCGACTACGCCGACGCGGTCGTGCTGGTGATCGGCACGGGCATCGCCGGTGCCCTGCTCGTGGGCGGCGTCCCGTACACCGCCGGCGGGTACGCGGGCGAGATCGGGCACTCTCCCATCGCCGACGGGCCGATCTGTCCCTGCGGCGCGCGCGGCTGCCTGGAGGCCGTGGCCTCGGCCGGAGCCATCGCGCGGCGCTACCGGGAAGCCACGGGCATCGCACCCGACGGCGCCAAGGATGTCATCGCCCGTGCCGCCGACGGCGACGAGGTCGCGGCCGAGATCTGGAACTCGGCGCTCGACGCGCTCACGATGTCGCTCGCGCAGCTCACGGCCGTCGTCGCACCCCAGGCCGTGGTGATCGGCGGTGGCCTGTCGCGTGCCGGCGGCGCCCTCTTCGACGAGCTGCGCACACGCCTCGCCGCCCGGCTCAGCTTCCACCGCATCCCCGTGCTCGTCCCCGCGGAACTCTCCGGCAACGCCGGTCTGCTCGGCGCCGCTCTGCGCGCGAGGGAGCTCACGTGATCCTCACCGTCACGCCCAATCCGGCGCTCGATCTCACCTGGCATGTCGATCGGCTCGTGGAAGGCGGCACGCACCGGGCGGATGCCGGCGTCGCACGCGCGGGCGGGAAAGGCCTCAACGTGGCTCGCGTGGCGCACGCCGAAGGCGCGGAGGTGCTCGCGGTCACCACGGCAGGGGGACGCACGGGCGAGGAGTTCGCCGCCGAACTCGGTGCCAGCGGCGTGCCGCATGCCCTCGTGGCGGTGGCCGCCGAGACCCGTCGCAGCGTCGCCGTCGTCGACGAGTCCGCCGGTGACACCACGATCATCAACGAGCGCGGAGTCAACCCG
>JAQZBG010000453.1 GCA_029239165.1 Microbacterium sp.
TGATCCCGCCGCACACCAAGGACCGGTCGATGACCGACGTGATCGACCGCGCCCTGAGGCGCGCACCGCGGCGCAGCATCGCCGCCACCGTCACGTCGTTCATCATCAACCGCGGCGACGCCTCGCACCGCCTGCCCCGGATCACCGCGCCCACCCTGCTCATCACCGGCGACGACCGCGGCGAATGGACGCCCGAGGCGATGGATGCCGCCGCCAGCCGGATCCCCGACGCCAGGACCCTCGTCATCGAAGGCGCGCGCACCCTCGTCCCCGTCGAACGACCCGCGGAACTCGCGGCGGGCGTCGTGGACTTCTGGCAGTCACTCGACGTGCGCTGACGCTGCCGGCGTCCGATCCCGCTCGATCACCATCCGCACCACCGTGCCGACGACAGCGATCGCGAGCGCCACGATCACCGGCCGCCACACCTCGGCGAGCACCATCGGGAACACCCCCACCGACGCCCGCATCATCTCGGGAACGTCGCCGTCGAGCACCCGCATGCCGAGTCCGTACTGGATCGCCGTGAACAGCGCCGGCACGACCCACACCGCAAGGAGCCCCACGACCCAGACCACGATCCGCCAGGCCGGCCGCACACCGCACCACACCAGCGCCGCACCGACGACCATCGCGGGCAGCCAGGGCGACAGATAGGGCATGAACACCGGCGGGAACGCCTCGCCCGTCACGGACAGAATGCACCGGCTGACCCAATCGCCGAACGGCACCGCCGCGAGCACGACGCCGAGGGCCACCACCCCGACCGACCGACGCGACGTCATCCAGAAGCCCAGCTGCGCGAGGAGCACCGCCGCGACCACACCGCCGAGGAGCCCGGCGAAGTAGACCATCGCCCGACTGTCGCCTCCGCGGCCGAGCCCGACCCCTCCGGCCAGCACCGCGAAACTCTGCAGCACCGCGATCACGTGCACCAGCAACACCCCGAGTGCGGCGGGCCATGCGGCGACCGCCTTGCGCCGGGCGACGAAGTGCACCGCGATCCCGGCGAAGACCCCGCCGAGCAGCAGCAGCGAGAAGAGCAGCGTCGCGTAGTACTGGCTCAGCGGCAGCAGTGCGAACGGCATGTCCTCCGGCATCGTGGAGGTCGCCCAGAGGTTCTGCAGCGGAAGGACGCCGCCGCCGATCAGCCAGGGCAGGATCCCCAGCACACCCCCGCCGACGCCGATCGCGAAGGGCAGGGCGCGAGCGCGCGCGGGCGCATCGACGGGTGGCGATATTTCGGTCATGGGAAGACGCTGGCATACGGATACCGATGCCGTCGGAAGGCGCGACCGAATCCGCGAGCAGACGCCGACCCCGCCGCCCGTTCGTCGAGCCGCGCGTCAGACCTGGCCGGGCCGCCCATCTCGCGCCATCGCCTGCCGGTGCGAGGTGAGCGCCGCCCGCACGGCCGAGTAGATCACCAGCCACGTGATGAGGATGCCGATGAGGATCACGGCCGCATAGAAGAGGATGAAAAGGAGGATGCTGTCGCCGAACATGGCCTCAGGATGCCGCACACTCGGCACGCCGAAGGTCAGGCTCCCCGCATCCGCTCCACCGCCGCTCGCACCAGCGCGGCATTCCCCGGTGCACTGCTGCCGTCGGGAAGGAGCAGAGTGTCCTCCAAACCGATCCGCACATCCAGGCCGAGCTCCACCGCGAAGTCGAACACCGGCCACGTCGAACCCTCCTCGCCGTGCAGCAGGATGGGCAGCTCGGGCTCCTCGAGCGACACGTGCGCGATCATCGCCTCAGCGTGCTCGCGGACCGTCTCGGTCGGTTCATCGGGCAGCTCGATCAGCACCCGGAGGCACCGGCCACGCACGGGCGAGCGCTTCCACACCTCGAAGCCCGCGGCATCCCACAGCCCCGCCTCGACCGCCACACCGCGTCGCAGCAGCAGCGCAGCCACCTCGTCGGCACCGGACTCATGCCAGTTGACGGATGCGTGGTCGGGCAGCTCGGTCCACGACTCGATCGCCGCGAGACGACGCTCGACATCGGGTTCAGCCCACTCCCCGGTCGTCACCCCGACCGGCACGCCCGGCGCTGCCTGACGCACGGCCCACACCCACCGCGCGACATCGTCGGCGGCCAGACTGTCGCGTCCCGCCGCATCCTTCGGGTGCACATGCACCTCGCGCGCACCCGCAGCCACGGCCCGCGCCGCATCGTCGGCGACCACGGCCGCGTCGACGCTCAACCACGGATGCTCGGCCGGATCGCGGGCGCCGTTGATGCATGCCTGCAACAGCATCCGCCGCTTCGCGACGGGGTTGCGCGCCTCTTCGCCGGGCGCGCTCATCCGATCAGATCGCGCGGGTGCCGCTCGTACGCGCTCTCGTCCTCCGACGGACCCTCCTCCGTGCGCACGGTATGCGCGACCTGGCGTGCCGTCGCCGCCCCCCGACCGGCCTTCACCGCCTCGGCCTCGGTCTCGAAGCTCGCGCCCAGGGTGTGCGATTCCCCCTCGATGCGGTTGAACCAGATGCCGTTGCGCTGGAACGTCTCGATATCACCTGCGGCCATGCGGGATCCCTTCTCTCGAGTCCCTTTCTACGCCACACGACCGACAACGGCAGAGCCCCTTGACACCCTCCGCAGACGTGTCCGACCCGG
>JAQZBG010000454.1 GCA_029239165.1 Microbacterium sp.
TTCCGTACTCTCACTGGAACGGCATCCGCCATCCGACCTTCCGACCACTCCTGGGGGAAAACATGTCCGCACCCGAGTCCTGGCGCTTCGAGACCAAGCAGGTCCACTCCGGCGCCGCCCCCGACCCGGTCACGAAGGCTCGCGCCACGCCGATCTACCAGACCACCTCGTACGTGTTCGACAGCGCGGACCATGCGGCCAACCTCTTCGCCCTCGCGGAGTTCGGCAACATCTACACCCGCATCCAGAACCCGACGCAGGATGTGCTCGAGCAGCGCCTCGCCGCTCTCGAGGGCGGTACCGGAGCCCTCGTGCTCGCCAGCGGCCAGGCCGCCTCGACCTTCGCGATCCTCAACATCGCTCAGGCCGGCGACCACTTCGTCGCCTCGAGCTCGATCTACGGCGGCACGTACAACCTCTTCAAGTACACGCTCGCCAAGCTCGGCATCGAGGTCACGTTCGTCGAGAACCAGGACGACGCCGAGGAGTGGCGCCGCGCGGTCCGCCCGAACACGAAGCTGTTCTTCGCGGAGACCATCGGCAACCCGCAGATCAACATCCTCGACATCCGCGCCGTCGCCGACATCGCGCACGAGTCCGGTGTCCCGCTGATCGTCGACAACACGATCGCCACCCCGTACCTGATCCGTCCGTTCGAGTTCGGCGCCGACATCGTCGTGCACTCGGTCACCAAGTTCCTCGGCGGCCACGGCACCACCATCGGCGGCGCCATCATCGACGGCGGGAAGTTCGAATGGTCGAAGAACGTCGACAAGTTCCCCGGCCTCACGGTTCCGGACCCCTCGTACCACGGCGCCAGCTACACCGCCGCGGTCGGCGACCCGCTCGCGTACATCATCAAGGCCCGTGTGCAGCTGCTGCGCGACCTCGGCTCGGCCATCGCGCCGCAGAGCGCCTGGAACCTCATCCAGGGCATCGAGACCCTGTCGCTGCGCATCGGACGCCACGTGCAGAACGCCCAGGAGATCGCGGAGTGGCTCGACAGCCGTGACGACGTCGCGACCGTCAACTACTCGGGTCTCCCCTCCTCGCCCTGGTACGCCAAGGCGAACGAGTACGCACCCAAGGGCGTCGGTGCCGTGCTGTCGTTCGAGCTGAAGGGCGGCGTCGAGGCCGGCCGCGAGTTCGTCAACAGCCTGTCGCTGTTCAGCCACCTCGCCAACATCGGCGACGTGCGCTCGCTCGTCATCCACCCCGCGTCGACCACGCACGCCCAGCTCACCCCCGAGCAGCAGCTCACCGCGGGTGTCACGCCGGGGCTCGTCCGACTCTCGGTGGGTATCGAGAACGTCGACGACCTCAAGGCCGACCTCGAGCAGGCGCTCGCCGCGGCACGTGCCGTGTCGGAGGCCGCTCGCGCCTGACGCTCGACGCGCTCCTCGTCGAAGGTGCCCCGGACCACACGGTCCGGGGCACCTTCACGTCCGCCGCACACTCGTCACCCGGCCGAACCACAGGCGGGTCCGTCGAGAATGGGATACCCGCCGTGAGGAGAGCATGATCCACGTCGAAGACCGACCACCGCTCGCCCGACGCACCACGACGCGCCACGCCCGCCGACTCGCGATCGCCGGTTTCGCCGTGCTGATCCTCGTCGTCTGCGGCTGGATCCCCGGTGTGATGGGCACCGCCGCTGCGGCGCTCCTGCCCTGGCTCGGACTCGTCCTTCTCACACTCGTGATCACGGCCGCGTTCCTCGCGCGGCGGGTGATCCTCCTGCTCCTTCTGCCTGTGCTCTTCTGGCTCCTCGTGATGGCGCCCGCGTTCCCCGGTCTCCCGGCGGCGGCCACGGCGGAGACAGACCTGACCATCGCCAGCCAGAACGTGCGCGCGCACTCCGGCAGCGCCGCCGCCTCCGCCACGGAACTCGCACGGAGCGACGCCGATGTGGTCGCCCTCACCGAACTCGACGGCGACAGCCTCACCGCCGCGAGCGAGGTGCTCGCCGCCGCCTACCCGCACTCCTACACGGTCGGCACGGTGGCACTGTGGAGCCGATACCCGCTGGCGAACGCCGAACCGCTCACGCTGGGGCTCAGCTGGAAGCGGGCACTCCGCGTCGAGGTCCAGAGCCCCGCGGGCCCGGTCTCCGTGTACGTGCTGCATGCCGCCTCCGTCCGCCCCGGGCAGCAGCAGGACCGCGACACCATGCTGCACGGCATCGCCGAAGAGGTCGCCTCGGACGAGGCCACGGCGATCGTCGTCGTCGGCGACTTCAATGCGCCGTCTACGGACCCGAGCCTGGGCGCACTGCGTACCGAAGCGGAGTGGGTGCGCCCCACCGACGGAACGCTCGGCTTCACCTGGCCCGCGGCCCTCCCGCTCGTGCGGATCGACCAGGTGTTCGTCCGAGGGCTCGAGGTCGTCACCTCGAGCACCCTGCGCACCGGGAACAGCGATCACCTGGCCACGATGACGCGCGTGCGCTGAGGCGCAAGTCCGCTCGTGCGCGCCGCAGCACTCCCGACCGCACGACACCGGGTCGTAACCTGCGGCCGCGCAACCGCCGACCAGGCGACAATGGAGGAATGGACTGGCAGACGACCTCCGAAGACACGGTGCCGTCGGCGCCCGTGACGGAGGCCGACGTCCGGCTGCTCCG
>JAQZBG010000045.1 GCA_029239165.1 Microbacterium sp.
GTCACGGGTGTGACGATCTACGACCAGCAGTCGCACAAGTTCGAGTTCCACAAGGGACCGATCTTCGCGTCGATCGTGCTGGCGGACGAGATCAACCGTGCTTCGCCGAAGACGCAGTCGGCGCTGCTCGAGGTCATGGAGGAGTCGCGGGTCACGGTCGACGGCGTCACCCACGAGGCCGGTCGCCCGTTCCTCGTGATCGCCACGCAGAACCCGATCGAGCAGGCGGGAACATACAAGCTCCCCGAGGCCCAGCTCGACCGCTTCCTGATCAAGACCTCCATCGGATACCCCGACCTCGCGGTCACCGAGAGCATCCTCGCCGGAGCATCCGACCGCAACCCGTCCGCCGGTCTCTCGGCGATCATCACGACGAGTGCCGTCGCCGACATGGCCGACCTCGCCGCCTCCGTGCACGTGGAGCCTGCGGTGCTGCGCTATGTGGCCGAGCTTGCCGAAGCCACTCGTGAAGACGGCGCGATCCGACTGGGCGTCTCGGTGCGTGGTGCCATCGCGATGATCCGCATGGCCAAGGTGTGGGCCGCGGCGCAGGGACGCCACTTCGTGCTGCCCGACGACATCAAGGCCCTCGCGCGCCCCGTGTGGCAGCACCGTCTGCTCCTCGACGCCGAGGCCGAGTTCGCCGGCACGACCAGCGATGTCGTGATCTCGCGCGTGCTCGACGCCGTCGCGGCTCCGCAGGCCCGAGCAGCGGCCTGATGACCGCGGAGGCTCTTCCGGCGTCGCCGCCGCAGACGGAACGCGACGCCGGATGGCGTGACATCGCGGCCGTCATCGGCGCGCGGCTTCTGACGCGCCTCCGGAAGATCACGGCTGCGATCCGACCGCTGGCCTGGGTGCTGATGGCTCTCGCCGTCGCCTTCTGGGTGCTCGGGCAGATCGCGGGCTGGGCGGAGTTCACGATCGCGGCCGCGGTGATCGCGATCGCCGTCGCCGTGTGCGCGCTGTTCCTGATCGGCCGCACCGCCTACGACGTCTCGCTCGACCTCGCCCGCACCCGCGTGGTCGTGGGGGATCGTGCTGTCGGCGCCCTGACGCTCGCCAACCGCGGCAGCAGGGCGATCCTGCCGTCGCGTGTCGTGCTCCCGGTCGGCTCCGGCCGTGGCGAGTTCGGCATCCAGCGACTCGCTCCGGGCGAGGAGGCGGAGGAGCTCTTCGCCATCCCCACCCAGAAGCGCGGCGTGGTGAAGGTCGGTCCGGTCAGCGTGGTCCGCGGCGATCCCCTCGGACTCTTCGAGCGGGCGCACCGCCGCGACGATCCGGTCGACCTGTTCGTGCACCCGCGCACCGTGCTGTTCGACGGGCAGTCCCTCGGCTACCTGCGTGACCTCGAGGGGCTCCCGGCCGCCGACCTGTCACGCGACGACGTCTCCTTCCACGCGCTTCTCGAGTATCAGCCCGGCGACGACCTGCGTCACGTGCACTGGAAGTCCACCGCACGGACGGGCACGATGATGGTCCGGCAGTACGAGGAGACCCGTCGCTCGCACTTCGTGATCGGCCTGTCGCGCTCGCTCAACGACTACGCCACGGCCGATGACTTCGAGCTCGGCATCTCCGCCGCCGGCTCGATCGGCCTCCGCGCCATCCGCGACTCGCAGCGCGTCGACGTGCGTGTGCAGGGTCGCGAGCTGCCGGCCGGCACCGGCAAGCAGCTGCTCGACTCCCTCGCGGCCGTCGAGAACAGCAAGGCGAGGGAGGGCGGCATCGCCGATCTCGCCGGCATCGTCTCGGCGACGATGCCGCTGGCCAGCGTGGTGGTGCTCGTGTGCGGCTCCCGCGTGCCCTCCGACGACCTCCGTCTCGCCTGCTCGCGTCTGCCCTTCGGCGCCAAGGTGCTCGCCGTCGTCACCGACACGACCGCGACCGCACCGACGCTGCGGCGGATCGGCGATGCCGACGTCGTCACGGTCGGCGCGCTCGAACAGATTCCGCTCGCTCTGCAGAAGGTGCTCGCATGACCGCGTCCGCCACCGCGACCGCCGCCTTGGCCCCGCGTCGCTGGATCCTCGACCTCGGAGCGACGGCTCTCCTCGTCGCGACCGCGATGGTGGGGTTCTGGCCGACTTTCGCCGGGCCCTCCTTCCTGCCCGCCGTCATCGGCGGCATCCTCATCGGCCTCGCGATCGCAGCCGTCGCGACCTGGCGTCGCTGGGGCATCCTGATCATCGCGGGACTCACCGTGGCCGCGTACTTCGTGTTCGGCGCGGCGCTCGCGCTGCCGCAGACCGCGATCCTCGGATTCATCCCCACCCTCGAGACGCTGCAGAAGCTCGCGCTGGGCACCGTCACCGCCTGGAAGCAGATGCTCACCACCGTCGCTCCGGTGGCGGCGGCCGACGGTCACCTGATCGTCCCGTTCCTGCTGGCGCTCGTGGTGACGACGCTGACCGCCTCGCTCGCGCTGCGCCTGTCGCAGGTGGCGTGGGCGCTGCTGCCGGCCGGGGTGCTGCTCATGCTCGTCATCGCGCTGGGCACCCCCGAGCCGGCCTTCCCGCTCGTGCAGGGTCTCGTGTTCGCCGTCGTGAGCATGTCCTGGCTGGCGCTGCGTCAGCTCTGGGCCCCGCAGAACATGGCCGTCTCGGTGAGCGAGGTCGACCCGTCCCGTGCGGCGCACATGCGCACCCGGCGCCTGCTGGCCGGAGTCGCCGTGCTGGCCGTCGCCGGCGGGGCGGGCATCGCCACGAGCGCTGTCGCGACGCCGACACAGCCGCGGCACGTGTTCCGCGACGTCATCATCCCGCCGTTCGACATCCGCGACTACCCGAGCCCGCTGCAGGCCTTCCGCAAGAACGTGCGCGACGAGGCGGAAGAGACGCTGTTCACCGTGCAGGGCCTGCCGAAGGGTGCACGCATCCGCACGGCCGTGATGGACCAGTTCGACGGCATGGTCTACAACGTGACCGATGGCGGTCCGACGTCGTCGAGCGCGTTCGCCCCGCTGCGTTCGAACATGGCCCCGGAGGCCGAGGGCGTCCCCGTCACGCTGAAGTTCGAGATCGACGAGTACCGCGGCGTGTGGATGCCGACCGCCGGCGAGCTGTCGGAGATCCGCTTCGACGGCGACCGTGCCGAGGACCTGCGTCGCGGCACCTACGTGAACACGATCACCGGCACGGCCGTGGCCACCCCGAAGCTGACTGCGGGCGACGAGTACGCGGTCGATGCCGTGATGCCGAGCGAACCCGACGACGAGCAGCTGGCCGAGGTCGCGTTCGGCAAGGTGGCGATGCCCAAACCGAGCAACGTGCCGGAGGAGCTGACCGCGCTGGCGGCCGAGACCGTGGCGGGCGCCGAGACGCCGATCGAGCAGGTGCGGGCGCTGGAGACCTTCCTCTCCGAGGGTGGCTTCTTCAGCCACGGCCTCGAGGGGGAGGTGCTGTCCCGCGCCGGGCACACGGCCGAACGCATCTCGACCCTCGTCGGTGCCGACCAGATGATCGGTGACGACGAGCAGTACGCCGTGGCGATGGCCCTGCTCGCCGGGCAGCTCGACATCCCGGCGCGCGTCGTCATGGGGTACTACCCCGACGAGGAGCAGGCCGGAGAAGCGGTCTTCACCGCCACCGGTGACAATGTGCACGCCTGGGTCGAGGTCAACTTCGAGGGCGTCGGCTGGATGACCTTCAACCCGACGCCGCCCGAGGACCAGATCCCCAACGACCAGAACACCAAGCCGCGCGTCGACCCGAAGCCGCAGGTGCTGCAGCCGCCGCCCCCGCCGCAGGAGCCGGTGGACCTGCCGCCGACGCTGCCCGACGACCGCGAGTCGGAGGACGAGAGCCTGAACCTCGCGGGCATCATCGGCGCGATCCTGCTGATCGGCGGGATCTCGCTCGCGGTGATCGCGCTGCTCGCCTCGCCGTTCATCGTGATCGGTGCGTGGAAGGCAGCGAAGCGCCGTTCTCGTCGCGCGGCCGCCCGTGCCTCCGACCGCATCAGCGGCGGCTGGGACGAATTGACCGACCGCGCCACCGACTACGGTGCTCGTCTCGCGCCCGGTGGGACCCGCATCGAGGAGGCCGCGGTCGTCGCGTCCTCGCTCACCGTCCCCCAGGTCACCGCGCTGGCCGAGCGAGCCGACGCCGAGGTGTTCGGTCCGGCGGAGCCCAGCCCGCAGGACGTGGAGTCGTTCTGGCACGAGGTCGATGAGATCGTCGGCGGACTGGGGAAGGAAGCCGGCTTCTGGAAGCGCGTCAAGGCGCGGTTGAGCATGCGTTCCCTGCTCGGCGGTACCGCCGTGTCGAACGGACTGCAGAGCCTGAAGGACGCGGCGACCGCGCGCGTCCGCCGCGAACCTGGCACCATCAAGAACAGCACGACGCCTTCGTCCCCCGAGAGTGAGACCCCATGACGCAGCCTGCGCTCGATCAGATCGCGCCGATCTCCCGTCGCGCGGTCGCCTACGTCATCGACGCCCTGATCGCCGGTGGCCTCGGCATCCTCCTCGGCGGAGGGCTCCTGCTCGCGTCGATGCTCTCCGGTGGACTCGAGGCGTCGATCGCCGTGCTCCTCGTCGGTGGCCCCATCGTGAGCCTGGTGCTGCTCGGCTGGTTCTTCGTGTACACCGCGATGCAGGCGGGCAAGGGTTCGATCGGGATGCGGGCGCAGGGGCTGCGCCTGGTCGCCGCCGCCGACGGACGGCCGCTCGGCTTCGGACGCACGCTGCTCCGCAACATCATCTTCGGCCTCGCCGGAGCCATCGTCGTCGGATACTTCAGCCCGCTGTTCGACGGTTCGGGCCGATTCCAGGGCTGGCACGACAAGGTCGCCGGTGCGCTGATGCTGGACGCGCGCGTGGCCGGCAGCGGCTGGTCGGCGGCAGCAGGTGCCGGTTCGGCTCCGCAGACGACGGCTCTCGCGGTGCCGCCGTCCGGGTTCGCGACGGCACCGGCCGCGCCGGCGATCCCCGGGCTCCCGCAGCCGACGGGTGCGCCGATGACGGCCCCGTCTCCCGCTCCGTCCCCCGCGCCTCCCGCTCCGGTTCCGCCCCGGCCCGCGACGCCCGCCGCTCCGGTCGCCGAGACGGGATCGCTCATCGCGTTCGTTCCGGGCATCACGCAGGACGCGCCCCCGCGCCCCGCTCCGCCGATCGAGTCGGAACTCGATGCGACGATCCAGCAGCATCCATCGCCCCCTTCGTCCGCCGCGGCACCGGCGGCACCCGCGGCACCTCCCGCACCTCTCGCGACGGCCGCAGCTCCCGTACCTCCTGCGCCTCCTGCGCCTCCCGTACCGCCGGCACCCGCAGCGCCGGCAGCTGCAGCCCCTCCGGTTCCCCCGGCCGCGACGACCCGTGCGGCGGAGCCCGAGGACGCGGACGACGATCTGGAGAACACCCGGATCAGCGTGCCCGGCCATCGACTCGTCTTCACGTGGGACGACGGCACACGGGTATCGGTCTCCCGGCGCACCGTCTTCGGTCGCAATCCCGCACCGGAAGAGGGCGCGACGATCGTGTCCGTACGCGACGAGACGCTCTCGCTGTCGAAGACCCATTTCGAGGCCGCCGCAGAGACCTCCGGCGGGTGGGTGCTGGATCGGCATTCCACGAACGGCATGACGATCGTCCGGGAGGGGCAGCGCATCGCGTGCCCGGCCGGACAGCGTGTGCCGGTGCGGCTGGGCGACGCGATCGAGATCGGCGACCGCATCGTGACGATCGGCGGATACGCATGAGGGCCGGACTGATCGTCTCCACCGGGTCGGCGACGCACCCCGGTCTGCGGCGCCAGCTGAACGAGGATGCGCACCTGGCATCCGCGCCCGTCTTCCTCGTCGCCGACGGGATGGGCGGACATGAGGCGGGCGAGCGCGCGAGCGCCGCGGTCATCGCCGAGTTCTCCCGCTACATCGGTCGGCCGGCGCTCGAGCTCGACGACGTCCGCGCGGCGCTGTCCGTCTCGCGGACCAGCGTCGAGGATCTGTCGACCTCGGGCAGCGGTCGTGCCGGTACGACGCTCAGCGGCGTCGTCATCGCCTCGGTCGACGGCATGGGCTATTGGCTGGCGGTCAACATCGGCGACTCGCGGACGTATCGGCTGGCCGACGGCGAGCTGGAGCAGATCAGCGTCGACCACTCGGTGGTCCAGGAGCTCATCGAGTCCGGCGAGCTCAGCGCCGAGGATGCCATCTCCGACAGCCGTCGCAACATCATCACCCGGGCCATCGGCGCGAGCAGCACGGGCGACGCCGACTACTGGATGTTCCCCGCGGAGCTCGGAGACCGGATCCTGGTGTGCTCCGACGGTCTCACCTCGGAGGTGCCGGACGCCCGCATCCGCGAGGTGCTGACGTCGGAGGCCGATCCGCAGAAGGCCGCAGAGATGCTGACCGATGACGCGGTCACCGCGGGAGGCCGGGACAACATCACCGTCATCGTCGTGGACGCCGTATCGGTGGCGTCGCGGCCGGGGACGTTGATGGCCACCGACGACACGGACGTCGACCTGGACACGCGTCCACGAGAAGCCGCAGCAGGAGGGGTTCGCTGATGCAGACCATCTACCGACCGGGACAGTGGTTCCTGATCGTCATCCCCGGCGCGCTCGTCGCGCTGCCGCCGGATGTCCCCGGCGATGTCGTCGCACGGCTGTGGGAGCGGATGCCGGAGGAGAAGACACTCGCCACGGTCGTCGATGTGCTGACGACGCATGTGGGCGGCTCGTTCACGGCCCTGCCGTCCTTCGTCGCGGCGGTTGCCGAGGGTGCCGACCTCCGTATCGCCCTGCGCGGCCCGGTATCGGCGCACGTCGAATGCGCGACGGAGTCGATCGAGCTCTCCGGCGAGGACGTCACGACCTGGAACGAGCGTTTCCTGGGCGGCGCGACGACGATCGAGATCACGGTCGAGTCGACGGCGGACGCCGATGGCCTCCCCGTGCAGAGCGGCATCGTGCGGGCGGCGGGAGCGAGCGCCGAGCTCGAGCCGAGCGACGCCGAGCCCCTGACCGCAGCTCTCGGGCCCGCGCCGATCGTGCGGGAGGCCGAAGCCGGAACCGCGGCGGCCGAGCCGGTCACGACGGAGCCGGAGCCCGCGGAGCCGGAGCTCTCGGTCCCGAGCCCGGAACCCGAGTCTGCGCCTGCGCCTGCGCCCGAAGAGGAGCCTGCGCCCGCGCCGGAACCCGAGCCGGAACCCGAGCCTGCTGAGGAGCCGCTCCCGGCCATCGACGATGCCTTCCTCACGCCCACCGAGGTCACGCTCGCTCCCTATGCCGACGACGACTTCGATCAGCTGTGGGGTGCGACCGTGCACACCGCCGGAACTCCACCGGTCGTCACGGCCGCCCCGGACGCCCTCGAGGGCGACCACGACGGTGCGACGGTCTCGGCGGCCGAGCTGCGTGCGATGCGCCAGCAGCCGCCCGTGTCGAACGATGCTCCGACCGAGGTGCTCGATGTGCCCGCGGTTCCCGGCACGGCGTCGGCAGGGCGCATCCGCCTCTCCACCGGGCAGGTCGCCGCGCTCGATCGCACGGTCATCATCGGACGCCGCCCGCGGTCGACTCGGGCGTCGGGTGCGAACCTTCCGCACCTGATCGCGGTCGAGAGCCCGCAGCAGGACATCTCGCGCAGTCACCTGGAGGTGCGCCCCGAGGGCGACACCGTCGTGATCATCGACCTGCACACCACGAACGGCTCCACGCTGCTGCGTCCGGGTGCGGACCCGATGCGACTGCACCCGGGTGAGCAGACGCTCGTCCTCTCCGGCGACGTGGTGGATCTCGGCGACGGAGTGACCGTCGCGTTCGAGGATCTGCCGTGAGCCGTCGCCCTTCGCCCCCGCCCGACCTGCCCGGCTTCACATATGTGGAGCCGTTGGGCACGGGCGGTTTCGCGGATGTTTTCCTCTACGAGCAGGAGATGCCGCGTCGCCGGGTCGCCGTGAAGGTGCTGCTCGCCGACCGCATCTCGAGCAGTGCCGCGCAGGAGTTCGCCGATGAGGCGAACGTCATGGCCATGCTGTCCACGCATCCCGCGATCGTCACGATCTATCAGGCGGGCGTGGCGGGCGACGGACGACCGTACCTCGTGATGGAGTACTGCCCTCGGCCGAACCTCCAGATCCGCTCCCGCAAGGAGCCCTTCTCGGTGGCCGAGGCCCTGCGCGTCGGCATCCAGGTCGCCGGAGCGGTGGAGACCGCGCACCGGGCCGGAGTGCTGCACCGTGACATCAAGCCGGCCAACATCCTCGTCACCGAGTACAACCGACCGGCGCTGACCGACTTCGGCATCGCGTCGACGACGGGGGCGACCGGCGAGGCGTCTGGCATGTCCATCCCGTGGTCGCCGCCTGAGTCCTTCGCCGAGCCGCCGCAAAGCGGGCCGCGCACGGATGTCTGGGCGCTGGGAGCAACCCTCTACACGCTGCTGGCCGGCCGATCGCCGTTCGAGCGTCCCGGCGAGCGGAACTCCAGCGCCGATCTGATCGAGCGCATCGAGCGCGCCGCGCTTCCCTCGCTGAAGCGACCGGATTCGCCGGACAGCCTGCAGCGGCTCCTCGAACGGGCGATGGCCAAGAACGCGGACGACCGCTACCCCAGTGCCGTGGCGTTCGCGCGGGCGCTGCAGAAGGTGCAGATCGAGCTCTCGCATTCGGTGACGCCGATCGACATCGTCGATGAGCACCCGCCGGCGGAGGAGCAGGACGACGACGGGGACGGTCTCACCCGCGTGCGGGAGATCGTCAGCATCGACCCCGACCTGAACTCGTTCACGCGCCCCTCGGCCACGACGCAGCGGAAGGAACCGCCGGCAGTGCTGTCGGGCGTTCCGCGCTTCGACGCTCCCGCACCCGTGGAATCGGCCGTCGAGCAGACGCAGTTGCGCGCACCGTCGGCTCCGGCGACCGCGCCGCTCGCCCCCGGGGCGGAAGACCGCACGATCGCGCGCGCGCCGCGGGTCGTCACGCCCGACGCCGTGGCGCCGGTCCCACCCGCGCCCGCTGCGCCGATTGCGCCCGCGGAGCCGACGGCGGCTCCGGATGCTCCCCGCAGTCGCAAGGGCCTCTGGATCACTCTCGCCGCGGCCGCCGTCGTGATCGTGATCGGCGCGGTCATCGGGATGAACGTCCTGGTCGCAGGGCTGACGCCCGAGCCCCAGGAGACCGCCGAGGCGGTGGACCCGCAAGACGTCGGCACCGACATGGTGCCCAAGGTCGCCGACCTCACCGGCAGCCGCCAGGGAGATCGGGTGGTGTTCACCTGGAAGAACGCGAGCCCGCTCGAGGGCGACTCGTTCATCTGGTCGAAGGTGGAGGTCTCGGGTGAGGTGGTCCCGATCCAGACGACGGATGCGACCGCGACGATCCCTGCCGGCGCCGAGACCGTCTGCATCGACGTGATGCTGCGGCGCGACGACGGTCGCGCCTCCGAGACCGAGCGGGGGTGCGTGAAGTGAGCGGTGGAGGGGTGACCGTCGAGTTCGCGGGGGAGTACTTCCCGGTCCAGCGCGGCGGGCGGTTCATCGTGGGGCGCGAGGGCGATCTCGAGCTCGACGACAACCTGTTCCTGCACCGCCACTTCTTGGAGATCAGCGACGCGGACGGCCTGTGGTGGCTGTCGAACGTGGGCACCCGCCTCACGGCGACCGTGACCGACTCGGCCGGCGGGGTGCAGGCCTGGCTCGCGCCGGGTGCGCGTCTCCCGCTGGTGTTCGAGACGACGACGATCGTGTTCAGCGCCGGGCCGACCACGTACGAGCTCACGCTGCATGCGGCGGAGCCGACGTTCCGCGCGACCAGACGCGAGCATGACGACGGCGGCATGTCCACGATCGGCGATGTGCCGCTGACGCTCAGCCAGAAGCTGCTGATCCTCGCACTCGCCGAACCGCAGCTGCGCCGGGACGGCACCGGGATGAGCCAGATCCCGACGTCGGCCAAGGCCGCCGAACGACTCGGATGGACGGTCACCCGGTTCAACCGCAAGCTCGACAACGTGTGCGACAAGTTCGATCGCGTGGGTGTGCCCGGGATGCGCGGCGGTCAGCGCAGCTTCGCCACCAATCGGCGCGCGCGGCTGGTCGAGCATGTCATCGCCTCGCGCCTGGTGGGCAAGGACGACCTGCCTCTGCTCGACACCGCGCACTCCATCGACGACGTCGAGGGAGAGCAGGAGTGATCTGGGAGATCGACGACGGCGCTCCCGAGGTCGAAGGACTCGACGCGCACGGGCGCCCCGATCCGGCGTACGCCCAGGCGCTGGGTCTGCTCCCCGCCGGTCGCGGTGCGCGCGTGCTCGCCACCCTGATCGAGTCGGCGGTGGCCGTGCTCATCGCCCTGCCCGCCGTCATCGCGCTGACGCCGGTGCTCGCCCAGGCGTCCTCCGGGCGGTTCGACCCGGCCGAGTTCTTCGCGCGGGATGACCTGGTCTGGCTCATCGTGGCGGCGGCCGTCTCGCAGGGGCTGATGATCGCGTACATCGTCGTCCAGCTCGTGCTGCACGGACGCAAGGGCGTCACGCTCGGCAAGGCGATCTGCGGCATCCGCTCCGTGAACGTGAAGACGCTCGAGCGTCCCGGTTTCTGGCGCGGCGCCGTGGTGCGTTACCTCGTCGCGTGCGCGTCGCTGCTCATCCCGCTCATCGGTCCGGTGCTGGTGATCATGCTCTCGCCCCTGTTCGACATCGAACGGCGCGGACGCGGATGGCTCGACCTCGCGGCGGCGACGTGGTTCGTCGACGTGCGCGGCGGTCTGAATCCCTACGACCAGAAGCGGATGCGCATCGCGCGCAAGCGCGTGAAGACGCCCGAGCACGAGGAGAAGGCACCGCTGCCCTCTCTCGCGACGCCGGTCGATCGTGACGCTCCCGACGAGTACGTCCCGAGTGCGCGGCTCTCCGGCGGGGTCATCGGCGCGCATCGCGGCACCTCTGCACCGGTGGGCGAGCCTCCGGAGGCACCCGCTCCGGGATCGATGGTCTCGGCGGTGCCACCGTCTCTGGCGACGGGATCGCCGCCGCCTGCACCTGCTCCCACTCCTGCATCCGCTCCGGCTCCTGCGCCTGTTCCCGCTCCGGCTCCCGCAGCGCCGGAGCCCGCGGCTCCGGCTGCGTCGGCCGGCGTGCGCGCGATCCTCGTGCTCGACACCGGGGAGCGCATCGAGGTGCGCGGGACGACCCTGTTCGGGCGTTCGCCGAGCGCGGCCGCCGGTGAGGGAGTGGCGCACCTGGTGCCCGTCGTCGACGACACGCGCTCGGTGTCCAAGACGCACATCGCCGTGATGCCGGCCCGGCGGGGCGTGTTCGTCGTCGACCGCGCGTCGACCAACGGCAGCGCGATCGTCCGCGGCGGCACCGAGACGGCGCTGGCGGCCGGGCACCCGGCCGAGCTGCAGACCGGCGACACGGTGCGCTTCGGCGACCGCTCGCTGCAGGTGGAATGGGCATGACCCGAAGTAGTGTGATGCGCCCTCGGCGCGGTGAGGACGAGCGATGAGAGTCAAGCTGACCCTGCGTCGACCCGCAGCACCCCTGACCGACGTCGTCGTGATGGCGGACTCGACGGCGACCATCGCCGACGTCGCGCGGCAGATCGCCACGACCGACCCCACGCGCGGCATCGCCGCCGCGGCGGACGACGTGCTCACGCTCTCGGTCGCGCCTCCCACCAGTGAGCAGCTCACGATGCTCAACCCCGACCTGCTGGTCGGCGATGCGCCCATCGGTTCCGGCTTCCTCGCCGAGGTGGTGAACGTCGGGCCGAACCGGGTCTCGGTGGGGAGCGCGAGCCTGCGTCCTGCAGCCGTGGTCCGGGTGATCGCAGGTCCGGCCGCCGGGCAGGAGTTCCCGCTGCCGGTCGGCCATTTCCTGATCGGCCGCGACTCGGCGAACGACATCACGATCGCCGATCCCCTGGTCTCGAAGCGGCACGCGAGGATCGAGGTCGCGGCGACGTTCGTCGAGCTCGTCGACCTGAACTCCGCGAACGGCATCCTCGTCGACGGCGGTCTCGTGCAGCGCCTGCGCGTCATCCCCGGACAGACCTTCGCGCTCGGCGACTGCGAGTTCGTGGTCCACATGGT
>JAQZBG010000455.1 GCA_029239165.1 Microbacterium sp.
TCAGGCGTCACGTTCGCGGCAGTCGCGGCAGCGAGGATGCCCGCATCGGCATGTTCCGGCTCACGGCCGATTGCACGGGCCAGCAACGCGGTGACGGCGCGGGTCGTCGCTGACGGGTACGTCCCGTGCAGCGGCGTCCTCGCCATGCCCGGGTGGGCGGCGAAGCTGCGGATGCTGCTCTCCGTCCGGCGAAGCCGGCGCTCGAACTCCGCTGCGAACATCGTGTTCGCGAGCTTCGCGCGGATGTATCCCCGCCCGGGCGAGTACCCGGCGGCGTCTCCCAGCCGATCGAGGTCGAGGCTGCCTCTCGTGTAGAGCGCCGAGGAGACCGTCACGACGCGCGGGTCCTCGCCCGCTTCAAGCTCATCGAGCAGCTGACCGGCGAGGGCGAAGTGACCGAGGTGGTTGGTGGCGAACTGGCTCTCGACACCTTCGCGGCTGGTGCGGAACGGGACGCTGCTGCTCGCGGCGTTCAACACGAGCAGATCCACCGGTGCGACGCCTGCGATGCGTCCGAACCGGTCCACGGAATCGAGGTCGAACAGATCCAGGCGCGCGACCGTCACCCGGTCGTCGGAGAGCCCGAGGTCGTCCAGGAGGCGCCGGCGCACCTCAGCGGCGCGCTCGACATCGCGCGCTCCGACGACCACCGTGGCACCCCAGGCGGCGAAGCTGCGCGTCGTGACGAGGCCGAGGCCGCTTGTGCCGCCGGTGACGACGGCGCGGCGGCCGCTGAGATCCGGCTGGGTGAGCGGGGCGGTGAGGCGGGTGCGCGAGGGCGATGCGGGGCGTGATGTCGTCGTCATGTCGGCAGGCTAGAGTCTGACATCAGTGTCAGGGTCAAGCCGGGCATCGGGAACGCGAGGAGGGGCCGTGCAGATCGGAGAGCTGAGCAGTCGAACCGGAGCGAGCGTCCGGTCGCTGCGCTACTACGAACAGCAAGGGCTGCTGGCGTCGGAACGATTGCCCAACGGCTACCGCGTGTACCCCGAGAACTCGGTCGCGATCGTGGACACCATTCGCTCCCTCCTCGACATCGGCCTTCCGACCGCGTTGATCGCGGATGTGCTGCCCTGCACCGTCGGGGAACGCTCGGAAGCGGCATGCCCGGCGCTGCTCGAGCAGATCGAGGCGCTGCGCGCCGATGTCCGCACGCGCGCGGAGCGGCTCACGACGATCGAGAAGTCGCTCACCTCGTATCTTCTCGCCAACGCCTGACGACGGCCCACCCGTACCGGGACCAACGGCACGGTCGTTTCGCACGGTGACACGCGGCGGCACCATGTCACCACGGCTCGATAGGGTCGAACGGTGAGCGTCACCCCCTTGCAAGCACTGCCCCTCGACGAGCTGCGTCAGCGCACGAGCACGAAGTGGCGGAAGTACGGGGAGGACGTGCTGCCGTTCTTCGTGGCCGAGACCGACTACGCGCTGGCTCCCGAGATCACGCGGGTGCTGACGCGGGCGGTGCAACTCGGCGACACCGGCTACACCCCGCCCGACCCCGGCGTCCGCGAGGCCTTCGCAGGGTTCGCCGAGCGTCGTTGGGGGTGGAACGTCGATCCGTCCGACGTGTTCTGGACGGGCGACGTCATGATGGGCGTCGTCGAGATCCTCCGCAAGGTCATCGAGCCCGGTGACCGCGTCGTGGTCATGCCTCCGGTGTACCCGCCCTTCTACGACACCGTGGAAGAGGCCGGCGGCGTCGTCGAGCGCGTGCCGCTCGCGGCGAGCGATGCCGGCTGGGAGATCGACCTCCTCGGTGTCGAGGCTGCCCTCGCCGGTGGCGCGCGCGCCGTACTGCTGTGCAACCCGCACAACCCGACGGGCACCGTGCACACGCCGGAGAGCCTCGCGGCGCTCGCTGATGTCGCCGAGGGGTTCGGTGCGACGGTGATCAGCGACGAGATCCACGGACCGCTGACCCATGCACCGACGGCGTTCACGCCGTTCCTCACCGCGTCGGAGGCGGCGCGGCGCGTCGGCTACGCGGTGACCAGCGCGAGCAAGACGTTCAATCTCGCCGGCCTCAAATGCGCGGTGATGGTCGCCGGCAGTGACCGGCAGCGCGCGGCGCTGCGTTCCCTGCCGTGGGAGGTCGAGTGGCGCACCGGCCTGTTCGGCGCGCTCTCGAACGTCGCGGCCTTCTCACCCGAGAGCGACGAGTGGCTGGAGAGCCTGCTGGCCGCCCTCGCCCACAACCGCCTGCTCCTGGCCGAGCTCCTCGCCGAGCACCTGCCGCTCGCGCGCTACGAGCCGCCCGACGCCGGCTTCCTGGCGTGGGTCGATCTGTCGGCGTACGGCTGGGGGGACAATCCGGCCGTGAAGGTGCTGCGCGACGCGAAGGTGGCGCTGCACCACGGGCCTCTCTTCGGCACCGAGGGCACGGGCCACGTGCGCATCAACTTCGGCTGCGCACCCGAGCTGCTCCGCGAGGCGGTGGAGCGCATCGGCGCCCTGGCGCGATCGTGACCACCGCGTCCGAGCCCGCGACGGGCATCTGGCAGGGCCGGTTCGTCTGGGTGACGGTCGGCGCCGTCGCCTTGATCTTCCTCGCGGCCATCCAGTCCCTCGCCGTGACCACGGTGATGCCGGTGGTGAGCGCCGA
>JAQZBG010000456.1 GCA_029239165.1 Microbacterium sp.
CAGCTGCTCACGGACCAGCTGCATGCCCTCGCGCTCGCGGCGGCGGAGGAGGCGGCCGACGTCGAGGTGATGGCTCCCATGGTGGCCACCGTCGACGAGGCGCAGGAGTTCGCCGAACGCGCGCGAGCGGCGGGGATCGCCCGCATCGGCATCATGATCGAGACGCCATCGGCCGCGTTGCTTGCGGCCGAGCTGTTCGAGGTGGTCGACTTCGTGAGTCTCGGAACCAACGACCTCGCGCAGTACACGCTCGCCGCCGACCGGCTGCTGAGCGACCTGGGCGATCTGAACGACCCGTGGCAGCCCGCGGTGCTGCGCCTGATCGGCATGGTCGGCGCGGCCGGGCGTGCAGCAGGCAAGCCTGTGGGTGTCTGCGGCGAGGCGGGTGGGGACCCGAACCTCGCTCCGGTGCTCATCGGTCTCGGTGCGACCTCGCTCTCGATGACCCCGCGGTCGCTCGGGCGAGTCGCGGAAGCACTCCGCGACGTGACAGCGGACGAGTGCCGTCAGGCTGCCGAGGCTGTGCTGCTGGCCGCCACCGCGGAGGAGGCCAGGGGCGCGGCACGCGCAGTTCTGCAGTCAGCCGGTGCTCGATGATCGGTCCTATATGCGCACGGGGGCATACTTTTCGTTTCATTCTGATCTCGACGTGAACGATGCTCGTGGTCGACCCGAGGTGAGGCCCTAGTATCAGCCGCAGGGGGTGCGCCGATCACGGCGCCGCGGGTGGATCGGAGCGGGAGATGTCGCAGTCGAGGGCGTTCGTGAAGAGTGTGATCGGTGTCGTGGCGATCGGTGTGTTGGCTGGGCTGTCGGGATGCGTCCCGGCTCCGCAGTCCACGCCGAAGCCCACTGCCGCGCCGGAATCACCTTCTCCCGATCCGTCGCCGGATCCGTATGCCGGGCCCGTCGCATTCGTCGGCGACGAGCTGGACTGGTTCCTGTTGAGCGCCGAGGAGATCTCCGTGCTGCTTCCCGACGTGGGTGAGGTCAGCCCGGCCGTGCCCTCTCTCGTCCAGGTGTCCGACGGCGACGGTTATGAGCCGAAGCCCTCGATCTGCCGCGCGCTCTTCTCCGAATCCTCTCTGGGGTCCATCGGAGCACGAACCGTCACGTGGACGAGTGCTCTGCCCGACGTGCGCGAGGGGTGGCTCCACGTGCTGCAGTTCGCAGATGAAGCGATGGCCACGGCACACATGGACCAGTACGTGGAAGCCGCGGAACAGTGTCGGGAGTTCGATTTCGGCGGCGCACGGTCGTCCTTCGCCTCGTCGACCGCGGAGGGCGACGGAGACGTGCGCGCCATCGCCGGTTCCCTGATCCTCACCTACCCGGAGGGCGGAGGTTTCAACCTCTACAAGGGCTACGCCTCGGTCGGAAACGTGATCGTCGAGGTGGCTCAGCCCTTCTTGGGTGAGCCGGCGTTCGACGCGGAGGCCGCCGCGACACTGCTGCGCGATCGGGCGAGCGAGGCGAGGGCCGCGCTGATCGACGAGCTGACGGAGAACCCGCCGGTGCCGACGGAGCCTCCGGCAGCAGCCGATCCCGCTGCGGCGTGGAGCGAGTGGGAGATCACGACCGAGGGGGTCGGTCCGGTGCGCCTGGGCGTCGAGCTCGATGAGACCATCGCCGCGGTCCCCGGAGCGACGGTCGAGGCGCCCGAGTACGTGGGTGGGGTGACGCGACTGATCTCCGCCGATGGTTCGGCCTCACTGGTGCTCTGGACGCAAGAAGAGGGGACGATCGTCTCCGGGGTCTCGGTCGGTTCTGCGAACGTCGCGGGTGACCGAACCCACGATGGTGCATCGCTTCCGTCTGCCGGCGGCGTGCGGGTCGGAGACACCGTGAGCGCCGCAGCATCCGCCTTCCCCGAGGGGACCGCGCTGCGGATCATATCCTCGGGCGAGTACTTCTACCAGTGGTCCAGCCGCGAGGGGGTCGTGATGCGGTTCCGACTGGATCGCGACTCGACGGTCGACGGTGCTGCGGTGATCACGGGGATCACCGTGGAGGACGCGACGCTCGCCAAGTCGCTGGTCTTCGGCTGACCCGGGTGCCCGGTGCCGGGTGCCCGGTGCCCGCGCCACGGGCTCGATTCGACGGAACACTGTATTACCGACCGAACGTTCAGTTAGCATGGGCTCGTCGGATGCTGACGCCGCGGCGTCCGCGCGACGAGGAGGTCGACGATGACGGATGCGACGCCGCAGTCCACGGAGGCCGTGCGCCCCAGCCGCGCCATGATGGACCGCGATCGCGCCTCCGCTTCGCTGGGCCTGGTCGTCGAGCGTGACGACCCGGGGCACGCCGTGGTCACGATGCGCGTGCGCGACGACATGACCAACGGATTCCACATCACCCACGGCGGGTTCGTCTTCGCCCTGGCCGACACCGCCTTCGCGATCGCCTGCAACGAGGACGATCGGGTCACGGTGGCCGCAGGTGCGGACATCGCGTTCCTCAAGTCGACCGTCGCCGGACAGACGCTGACAGCCACGGCCGTGCGGCGCACGCGCGCCGGCCGCTCGGGCATCTACGACGTGTCCGTCGTCGATGAGCTCGGCGATCCGGTCGCGGAGTTCCGGGGCCGCTCGCGCACCACCGAGAGACTGTGGGGATGTCCGAGATGCAGAGCACGCGACGAGGCCGACCCGGCTACGACCAGCAGGGCATCCTCGACGTGGCGGTCGCCGCCTTCAACGAGTACGGGTACGACGCCACGTCGATCGGCATGCTGGCCGAGCGGCTCGGCCTGTCGAAATCGGCGGTCTACCACCACTTCGGATCGAAGGACGAGATCCTCGACCGGGCTCTCGACACTGCCCTGAGCGGGCTCGAAGCCGTGGTGGAGGATCCCCTTCCCGCCACCGTCGATCAGGATGATGCCCACGCCGTCGCCCGCCTCGAGCACGTTCTCCGTGGGGCCGTGCACGTGCTGGTGGATCAGCTCCCCGCGGTGACGCTGCTGCTGCGGGTACGCGGCAACACCGAGGTCGAGCGTCGAGCGCTCACCCGCCGCCGGGCGTTCGATCGCCGGATCACCGCACTCGTCGCCGAAGCGCAGACCGAGGGAACGCTGCGCGCCGACATCGACGCCAGCGTCGTGGCGCGTCTGGCGTTCGGCATGATCAACTCGATCGTGGAGTGGTATCGCCCGGGCGGACGCGAGGGCGCGGACCGGCTCGCGGACGACGTGGTCGCCATCGCGCTCGACGGTCTGCGCCGTCGCAGCGGCGATCCCGCGAGTACCCCGAACTCCTGACCGGCGCACCGGCGGGCGCGACTCAGGCCGCGGGCTCCAGCTCCTTCGCGACGAGCGTGAGCACGTCGTAGGTCGCGACGATCTCATCGCGCTGGTTCTTCAGGACCGCGTCCCAGCG
>JAQZBG010000457.1 GCA_029239165.1 Microbacterium sp.
ACGACCCGGCGGTCGTGGTCCTCTCCGGCGGGATCCTGCGCGCGGGCGATGCGGTCCGCGCCCCGATCGAGGCGCATGTGCGCGAACACCTCTGGCCGTCGATGACGCCGCCGCGCTTCGTCGTGCCGCCCGAACCCGAACTCTCCGTGGCTCGCGGACTCAGCATCCTCGCCCGCGCCGCGACCACTCACACCGCCACACCGCAGGAGGAACAGTGACCACCCCGATCAGCGACATGCACGAAGGGCACACCACCCGAGGTCGCTATGACACCCAGCCCACCGTGGCGCTTCCCGCGGGCGAGCGCATCCTCCGCGGTGCCGAGGGCTGGACCGCCGCCGCCGAGCTGGCCGAGGCCTGCGCCCGCGTGACCGGCACCGCCCCCGTGCTGCTCGTCGACGCGTATCCGGGAGTCGATGTCCCGGCCCTCACGGCCGCGGTGCGCGCGGCCCTGCCCGACTGGGCGGTCGTCGATGTCGAGGCTGCGGCCCGCCCGGTCGCCGAGGTCGAGCAGCTGATCGCCCCGAACCTCACCGACGACCGCGTCTTCGGCGTGATGAGCCACTTCACCCTCACCGACTTCCCTCGCCCCACGCCTCGACGGCGCCACGGCGACCGTGCTCGTCGACATGGCCCGCTGGGAGATCCAGCTGCGCCAACGCAAGGGTGCAACGAACTGGCGCGCGGACAACGCCTCGGAAGACAACCTCCGCAAGTACAAGCGCGGCTTCTTCGTCGAGTGGCGCGTCGCCGACCGGCACAAGCGCAGCCTGTTCGACACGGTCGACTTCGTGCTCGACGGCAACGCGATCGCCCCGGCCGAACAGCATCCGGACTCCCCCGAAGCGGGCATGATCAGCGGCACCGCGTTCCGTCAGGCGCTGAAGGATGCCGCGCACCGACCGTTCCGCGTCGTGCCGTTCTTCGACCCCGGCGTGTGGGGCGGGCAGTGGATGAAGAACCTCATCGGGCTGGACCCGTCGAAGGACAACTACGCGTGGTGCTTCGACTGCGTTCCCGAGGAGAACTCGCTGCTGTTGGAGGGCGACGGGGGCGTGATCGAGATCCCCGCCCTCGACCTGGTCTTCCGCCGCCCGGTCGACCTGCTGGGTGCGAAGACGTTCTCGCGCTTCGGGGCCGAGTTCCCGATCCGCTTCGACTTCCTCGACACCATGGACGGCGGCAACCTCAGCCTGCAGGTGCACCCGCTGACCGACTACATCCAGAACACGTTCGGCATGCACTACACGCAGGACGAGAGCTACTACATGCTCGACGTCGGCGACGACGCGGTGGTGTACCTCGGCACCAAGGAGGGCATCGACCGCACCGAGATGCTGCAGGATCTGGCCACGGCCCAGGACGGCGAGCATCCGTTCCCCGCCGACAAGTACGTGAATTCGTTCCCGGCGCGCAAGCACGACCACTTCGCGATCCCGGCGGGCACCGTGCACTGCTCCGGCGCGAACTCGATGGTGCTGGAGATCTCGGCCACGCCGTTCATCTTCACCTTCAAGCTCTGGGACTGGGGCCGCGTCGGCCTCGACGGCATCCCCCGCCCCGTGCACCTCGACCACGGCGCCCGCAACATCCAATGGGACCGCGACACGACCTGGGTCGGCGACAACCTCATCGGCCAGGTGGAGACCATCCGCACCGACGGCGACGTGACCGAGGAGAGCACGGGCCTGCACGAGCTCGAGTTCATCGAGGTGCGCCGCCACTGGTTCACGGAGGGCGCCGACCACGACACCGATGGCACGGTCAACGTGCTCAACCTGGTCGAGGGGGATGAGGTGCAGGTCGTCAGCCCGACCGGAGCCTTCGAGCCCTTCGTCATCCACTACGCCGAGACGTTCATCGTGCCGGCCGCTGTGGGCGCGTACCGGATCGAGCGCACCGAGAACTCGCGCAGCACCCGCTTCGCGACCGTCAAGGCGTACGTGCGCGGCTCGCGCACGAGCGACGACTGAACACGGCAACCGCACACAGCAACCCGAACGCAGCACCCGCAATGACGCACCATCCGCGAGGATCCCGTCAGGGAATCCCTTGCACCGCACTCATCACCTTGGTAGCGTGAACCCAGATTTCTGGTAACGATACCAAACGAACAAGGGAGTTCTGAATGATTTCGCGACGCACGATCGCCGCTGCCGCGGCCGGTCTCCTCCTCGGCACCCTGGCCCTCGCCGGGTGCTCCGGCGACTCCGGATCCGGAGATGCCGACGAGGTGACCGGCACGCTCAACTTCTACACCGACAAAGCGGCGTGGAAGCCCGACTTCGAGTCGCTCAACGAGGTCAGCGGCGAGGCCGTCGACATCACCCTCAAGACCACCGGCTACTCGGACGCGAACCAGTACGACGCCTTCATCAAGCAGTCGTTCCGCACCGACAAGTCGCCCGGCCTGTTCACCTGGCACACCGGCGACTCGCTCAAGCAGCTGGTCGACGAAGGCCTGGTGGCCGAGACCACCGACATCTGGACCAAGGCGGTGGACGAGGGCTGGGTGAGCGAAGACCTGCGCGACAGCTACACCTTCGACGACAAGCAGTACTGCGTGCCGATGAACATCGCCTACTGGATCATGTTCTACAACAAGGCCGCCTTCGCCGACAACGGCATCGAGGTGCCCACCAGCTGGGATGAGCTGAACGACGCCGCCGAGACGCTGAAGGATGCCGGAGTCACCCCGTACTACCAGACCAGCGTGCTCTTCACCTTCCAGTGGTTCCAGCACCTCGTCGCCTCGACCGACCCCGACCTGTACGCCGGGCTCACCACGGGCGACGTGAAGTACACCGACCCCGAGATCGTCGACGTCATGAACGTGTGGCTCGACGAGCAGGAGGCCGGCTGGTTCAGCGACGCGGGCAGTACCACCGATCCCGCGGTCGGCCTCAAGCAGGGTGACTACGCCATGATCAACTTCGGCACGTTCTTCGCGGGCAACCTCGAAGGCGCGGGCATGACCACCGACGACTACGGGATGTTCGCGATCCCGGCCGTCAGCGA
>JAQZBG010000458.1 GCA_029239165.1 Microbacterium sp.
GGGGTGGTGCCGCTGCCGTCCGTCATGTCAGCCTCCGACTGCTCCGATGTCGGTCACGCCGACATCCGTCCGATGGAAGTTCTGGAACGACCGCGAGGCGGTCGGTCCGCGCTGCCCCTGGTAGCGGTTGCCGTAAGGGCCGGAGCCGTAGGGGTTCTCGGCGGGCGAGGTGAGACGGAAGAAGCAGAGCTGCCCGATCTTCATCCCCGGCCACAGCTTGATCGGCAGGGTCGCCACGTTCGCGAGCTCGAGCGTCACGTGCCCGGTGAAGCCCGGGTCGATGAAGCCCGCGGTCGAGTGTGTGATGAGCCCGAGGCGCCCCAGTGACGACTTGCCCTCGAGGCGGGCGGCGATGTCGTCGGGAAGAGTGACCTGCTCGTAGGTCGCGCCGAGCGCGAACTCCCCCGGGTGCAGGATGAACGGCTCCTCCGGGTCGACCTCGATCAGGCGCGTGAGCTCCGGCTGGGAACAGCCGGAAGTAGCGGTCCAGGCGCACATCGATGCTCGACGGCTGGACCATCTCCTGCTCGTGCGGTTCGAGGCCGACGCGGCCGGATGCGAGTTCTGCTTTGATGTCGCGATCACTGAGAAGCACGGCACCAGCCTAGTTGCCGATGCCGACCCCCTGGAGGCGCATGTCTTCGCGCAACCGGAGCACCGTGCGCCGCAGCGGTTCGACCATGGAGTGCGGCCAGCGCTCATCCGTGCGACTGGTCGGCATCGTGATGCTCAGCGCGGCAGCCACCCCGGTCTCCTCCGGCCAGGTGAGCGGCATCGCGACGCAGCGGCATCCGTCGATGAACTCCTCGTCATCCACGAAGAAGCCCACGTCCCGCCCCTTCTCGATGACGGTGAGGATCTCGTCGGGGTCGGTGATCGTGCGGGCGGTCAGACGCGGGATCGCGACCTGGCGCAGGCGGCGCATGACGTCGTCGTCGTCGAGCGTGCTCAGCAGCGCTTTGCCGATGCCTGTCGCGTGCGCGTGCAGCCGCATCCCGACGTTCGACGCCAGACGCATGGGGTTCGGCGACGGGCTGATCGCGATGTAGACGTTCTCCACCCCGTCGAGCCGCGCCATCTGCACGGTCTCCCCGGTCTCGTCGGTGAGAGCGCGCATGAGTGCGGGGCCGGCCTCGAGCAGCAGGCGGTGCCCGTCGTAGCGCTGCCCGATCTGCCAGGCCTTCAGGCCCAGCGAGTAGCGCTTGCTCACCGGGTCGAGTTCGACCCAGCCGGCGTCGACGAGGGTGCGGAGCAGACCGTGGGCGCTCGAGCGCGGCAGCCCCAGCGCGCCGAGGAGTTCCGGGAAGGTCTGGGCGTCGGTCGCGGCGAGGTGCTCGATGATGTCCAGGGCTCGACCGGCGGATTTCACGGCGCTCGGCGCCTGCACGGTGTCTGTCATGTCTCCCCCGATGGATGAATTGTGTCCGACGCGAACGTGTGTCACACTATCGCGCGTTCAGGTCTGAGACACCCGATTCACATACGTGAACGCATTGGATTCCCTCGTCAATGGAGATGCACCGATGTCCACTCAGTCCCCCACGCGGCCCGAACTCGCCGCCATCGTCCGCAAGGTCACGCTCCGGCTGATCCCGATCCTGCTCCTCATGTACATCCTGGCCTTCCTCGATCGGGCCAACCTCGGATTCGCGAAAGCCGCCTGGCAGGCCGACACCGGGATCTCGGATGCCGCCTACGCGCTCGGCGCCGGGATCTTCTTCCTCGGCTACGCGCTCTTCGAAGTGCCCTCGAACCTGATCATGCGCAAGGTCGGCGCCAAGATCTGGCTCGCGCGCATCATGGTCTCGTGGGGCATCGTCTCCGCGCTCATGATGTTCGCCACCAACGAGTGGATCTTCTACCTCCTGCGCGTGCTGCTCGGCATCACCGAAGCCGGCTTCTTCCCCGGCGTGATCCTGTTCCTCACCTACTGGATCCCGCTCAAGTTCCGCGCCCGCGTCAATGGTCTGTTCTACTTCGGCGCACCGCTCGCCTTCATCTTCGGCGGACCGATGTCGGGAATGCTGCTCGACCTCGACGGCAAGATGGGCCTGCACGGCTGGCAGCTCATGTTCCTGGTGACCGGGATCCTCACGGTGGCCATCGGCATCGTCGCGTTCTTCTACCTCGACAACAGCCCCAAGGATGCGAAGTGGCTGAGCGAGGGCGAGCGTTCGACGTTGCTGTCCGCGCTCGAGGCGGAGGACTCGGCGAAGGAGAACCACTCGCCGCGGGGCGCGCTGCGCGCACTCGCCAACCCGGTCGTGCTGTACTTCGCCGCGATCTACCTCACGATCCAGATGAGCGTGTACGGCGTGACCTTCTATCTGCCCACCCAGATCGCCACGATCGTGGGCAAGCCCGTCGGGCTCGAGGTCGGCCTGCTGACGGCCGTGCCGTGGACCTTCGCGCTGATCGTCACCTTCGTCCTCTCCCGCCTCGCGGACAGCACCGGCCAGCGACGCCTGATCGCCACGTGCGCCCTCGCCGCTGCCGGAGTCGGCATCGTGCTCTCCGCCGTGATCCAGGATCCGCTGATCGCGCTGGCGGCGCTCAGCGTCGGCGCAGCGGGATTCATCTCCGTGCAGCCGGTGTTCTGGACGCTGCCGACGTCGTTCCTCCTGGGAGCGGCGGCCGCCAGCGGGATCGCCCTCATCAACTCCCTCGGCAGCCTCGGCGGGTTCCTCGCTCCGGTCCTGAAGAACTGGGCGGACGCCACGTTCGGCGACAGCGCCGGGCTCATCATCCTGGCCGCGATCGCCCTGGTCGGCGCCGCGCTCATCGCCCTCAGCAAGGTCGTCAGCCCCACGGTCCGCGAGACGGACGGCGTCGGACTCGCCACGACCACCACCGCCGGCCGGCGCTGACCGCGCCCGGCAGAACAAGGAGCAACACCCATGCGCGAACTCGTCCTCACCGAGATCGGACGCCTCGACGTCCGGGAAGCACCGATCCCGCAGCCCGGTCCGGGCGAAGCACTCGTCCGGGTGGCGGCGACCGGGATCTGCGGATCCGATGTGCACGG
>JAQZBG010000459.1 GCA_029239165.1 Microbacterium sp.
CCTCACATCTCACGAGAGGAGTCGATGATGACGAACAATCCGATACCCCCGCTCGTCCCCCGGCCGGACGATGACGGAGAGATCGACGGTGTCCCCCACCGCGAAGTCGATGGGGAGCCCGTGCTCGACACGGACGCCGATGCCGACCAGGTCGACGGTGCTGCCGCTGACCGCCTGGCCGCAGAGAAGCCGCTGGGTGAGGACTCCTGAGTCCCACCTTGGCGCAGAAGTGCGCGGCAGGTCCCTCCCCGGGTCCTGCCGCGCAGTCTGTTCAGTTCGAGAGAAGGGGTGGCAGATGCGGGATCGCGATGGGCCTCGTCGCCCGACTCGAATCCTGCACCCGAGTGACCTCTTCGAGGACTTCGGTGGCGGTGGCGTATCGCACTGCCAGAGGCAGATCACGAAGCCATACGACCTCGACCTCGGTGTCGGCGTATTCGTACACACTCGCCACCACGTGCCGCGGATCGTGCGACTCGTACCGTCGGTCGTTGATCACCCATTCCGATGGCGTGACACGATGCAGCACGTATCTAGGATCTGGATCTCCGGACATGTGATTCCCTCCACGACTTTCTCCCCCACTGCACATCATCCACGGCGCCGCCCCAGGCCCACAGGGGCTTGACAGCTGCGAGAGAGACTGCAGGGAAGGGGATCAGCCGCGAGGGCGGATCGTCAGGTCGGTGAGAGCGGCGTCGTCCGGGAGGTCGAGTGCGGTGAGGATCGTCGTCGCGACCGAGTCAGCCGTGATGAAGCGCTCCGGATCGTAGTCGCGCCCCTCCTGCTGGTGCACGCGCTCCTGCATGGGCGTCGCTGTGCGACCGGGATAGATCGAGGTGACCCGCACCCCGTGCTCGGCCTCCTCGGCCCGCAGGGAGTCGGCGAGAGCCTTGAGCCCGTGCTTCGACGCGGCGTACGCCGACCAGCCTGCGTGCGCGTGAAGCCCCGCGCCGGAGTTGACGAACACCACTCGAGCACCGGAGACACGCAGCAGCGGCAGCAGCAGGCGTGTCAGCTCTGCGGGCCCCACGAGGTTCACGGCGAGCTGACGCTCCCACAGGTTCGCCGCCAGGTCGGCCACCGGCCCGAGGTCGACGACGCCCGCTGCATGGATCAGCGAGTCGATTCGTTCGGGAAGCGCCTGCTTCGACAGCGCCCATGACAGTCTTCCGGGCTGTGCCAGGTCACCGACGATCGCCGATGCGCCCGGAAGCGCCGCGGTGATCTCCTTGGCGCGCCCCGCATCACGGGCCAGCACGACGACCTGATCGCCCCGATCGAGCAGTCGGCGCGCGACGACGGAGCCGATGCCGGAACCGGCACCGGTGATCAGGTGGACGCTCACGTCAGTCGCGGTCTGCTGCAGCGGAGTCTGCGAGCTCGAACGGCACCACAGGGCAGTCCTTCCACAGGCGCTCGAGGCCGTAGTAGACCCGCTCCTCCTGGTGGAAGACGTGCACGATCAGGTCGCCGAAGTCGAGGAGCACCCAGCGGGCCTCCGCACGACCCTCACGGCGGACCCGCTTGTGGCCGGCTTCGATGAGCTTGTCCTCGATCTCATCGGCGATGGCGGCGACGTTCCGCTCGCTGTTTCCGGTGACGAGCAGGAAGATGTCGACGAGCGGAAGAGGCTCCGACACGTTGAGGGCGACGAGATCTTCACCGCCCTTCGAGACGGCGGCGTCGGCCGCGAGCTGGAGCATCTCTTCGGCGGTTTCAGGTGACTGCATTAGAACACATTCGAGTTGAAGGCGACGATCAGGGAAACGCCCAGCGCGAGCGCAAGACCACCCGCCACGATCGCGAGGATGAGCATGAGTTTGTTGCCCTTTTCGGGGGCGGGTGGGCGGATGACCTCACCGGCGGGCTTGATGGTGCTGACGGCCGCACTGGCGGCGATCGGCGTGGGCGACGATGCCGGAGGCAGCTCGCCGTCGATCAGCACGGCGTCCACATCCTTGCCGTCTGTGGTGCCGTGCGCGTGACCCTGCGAACCGAGGCCCTTGGGCAGTTCGTACGAGCCGGTCACGAGGATCTCCCCCGTGGAGGCGACCGGGCCAGACAGCGACCCGTCTCCCGGGGAGGGGTTGAAGATGAGCGTGTTCGGAGCCAGATGCTGCGATCCGGTCGAGTCACCGACGGTCAGAAGCTCGTCGAACGACGGTGAGAAGGGTTTGCGGGTCTCCGCGCCGTCGGTGAGCAGCTCCTGCCCGAAGGCGGAGTTCACCGTGGGGCGTTCCCCTTCGGCGATGTCGACGTCATCGGACTCGGCCACATCGGCGAGGACGTCGTCGTTCGCATCGACCGGATCTGCGTCGATGCCGAGTTCGGCCACGGCCGCAGAGGTGTCGCCCGCTTCGGGAGCGGTCTGAGCGTCGTCATCCGTGGCCTCGACGGACGTCGAAGCGCTGACGGGAGCGGGGAGGCCCTCGACATCAGTGTCGTCATCGTCTTCGTCATCATCATCGGATGCAGAGGACGCAGGAGTCTCGCTCTTCGGCTCGGATGCGGGCTCGACGGGCTGTGTCTCTTCGGCCGCATTCTCGGGGGCCGATCCCTCAGGAGCATCGGACTCGTCGACAGGAACCGATCC
>JAQZBG010000460.1 GCA_029239165.1 Microbacterium sp.
CCATGCGGGGAACCGTCGTCGCGCCGGTCGATCCTCTCGTCATCGTCGGCATCGCCCAGAACGGCCCCGGCCACGTCTCACCGGTGCAGGCGTGGCTCAAGAGTCCGCGGACCGTGGTCGGAAGCGGAGCGGAAGTCGCCCTGCGGCGCGATGCGGGCTCGCAGGTGGCCGAGGGGGAGATCGCCGTCGTGATCGGCCGGACGACCCACGGGTTGACGGCGCGGAACGCTCACGAGTACGTGCTCGGCGTCACCGCCGTGAACGACCTCTCCAGTCCTGACCGCGCGCGGCTGGATCCCCGCAACTTCGAGTCCAAGTCGGGGGAGGGGTACACGCCGCTCGGTCCGTGGATCGACACAGAGGCCGGGATCGACGACGTGGACCTCGAGGTGGAGGTCGACGGACTTCTCGCCGCCCGGACCGGAAGCCGACAGCTGCCGATGTCGATCAGGGAGTGCCTCGCGTACGTCGCCTCCTGGTCCGTTCTCGGGCCCGGCGATGTCGTGATGACCGGGGCCCCGCACTCGCAGGCCCCGGTGCGTCCTGGCCAGAGTGTGACGATCAGGGTCGCCGGAATTGAGCTGGTCACGGCGTTCGCATGACCGAGGAAGAAGCATCGTGGAGAATCTCGCCGTGGTGGCGCACGCCGCCGATGACCTGCGGATCGAAGACATCGGTGCTCCCGCGCCGCGCCCCGACGAGGCGGTGGTCGCAATCGCGTACGGCGGCATCTGCGGCTCCGACCTCCACTACGTCCGGCATGGTGCGGCCGGGGCTTCGGTGCTGCGCGAGCCGATGATCCTCGGGCACGAGGTCGCGGGTGTCGTGGCCATGGCCGCGGTGGACGGCTCCGGCCCTGCCGCCGGAACCGCGGTGGCCGTGCATCCCCTCACTCCGCACGGCGATGGCCATACGCCCTGGCCCGCCGATCAGCCGAATCTCGCCCCGGCCTCGACGTACCTCGGCTCCGCGATGCATCTGCCGCACACGCAGGGAGCGTTCGCACGACGGGTCGCGATCCCCTCGCGCATGCTGCATCCTCTCCCCACCGGCCTCGACCTGAGAACGGCTGCGTTGGCCGAGCCGGCGGCCGTCGCCTGGCATGCCCTGCAGCGAGCGGGCGAGGTACGCGGGCGTCGGGTCGTCGTGATCGGCGCCGGCCCGATCGGTCAGCTGGTCGCGGCCGTCGCCCAGCGCGGTGGGGCCGAGTCCGTGACCGTCACCGACCTGCAGCAGCGTCCGCGCGACATCGCGGAGGCGCGGGGCATCCGGGCGATGGACGCCGGGGCCGAGGCGGAGATCGCCGAGCTGCATGCCGACGTCGTCGTCGAATCCAGCGGTACCGTGCCCGGGCTCGCGGCCGCGGTCTCGGCGGCGACCCGCGGCGGCACGCTCGTGCTTCTCGGCCTGCAGCGCGGGGGAGACGTGCCGGCGCCCTTGGCGACGGCCATCACCCGCGAGCTGACCCTCCGCGGCTCGTTCCGTTTCGGTGCGGAGTTCGACGACGTGATCGCCGCCCTCGCCGACGGGAGCCTCGACGTCCGCGGTATCATCAGCGAGGTGCTGCCGGTGGAGGATGCTCACGATGCCTTCGCGCTGGCAGCCGATCCCGCGAGTTCCTGCAAGGTGCTCATCGACTTCGGCCTGGAGATATGAGCGTGCGCATCGTCGTGATGGGGCCCAGTGGCTGCGGCAAATCGACGGTCGGCAGTGCGCTCGCGGCGAGCATCGGAGCCCGCTTCATCGACGGCGACGACCTGCATCCGCTGACGAACGTCGAGAAGATGGCCGCCGGCATCCCGCTCGACGACGGCGACCGGATGCCCTGGCTCCGGACGGTCGGAGCGGCGCTCCACGCAGCGGACCGCATCGTCATCGCCTGCTCCGCGTTGCGTCGACGCTACCGGGACGCGATCCGCGAAGAGGCGCCGGACGCGTTCTTCGTGGAGCTGATGGTGGATCGCGCCACGCTGGAGGCACGGCTGACCCAGCGCGCGGAGCATTTCATGCCCGCATCGCTGCTGGATTCGCAACTGGAGACGCTGGAGCCGCTGCAGGACGGCGAGAGCGGCATCCGTGTCTCGGCGTCACTCGCTCTGGACGAGGAACTCCGCCTCATCCGCGATGCGGTGCAGGCGTCGGCGGTCTGAACCGCCGTCAGTCCTTGCGGTAGCCCGAGCGTCCCATGGCGAACAATGCGAAGAACGACGTGACGGCCGCGCACACGGTCATGGCGCCGATCAGCCAGAGGATTGCGTGCGAGAGGAAGGCGCCGTCGAGCATGGGGGTTCTCCGTGTTCTGCAGAAAAGGACCGGGTGTCCTCAGCCTATCGGGTCATCCGGTACCATTGAGGCTGTACCTCGGCGAGGGATGCTTCTGCGCGTGCGCGTTCATCCGTTATCGACGCGGCGAAGCAAGCCCGGTGGCTTTCCTCCTGCGTCAGCGAGTTCGAAAATTCCAAGACCACCGCGCGGCGCCTTCGCTGCGTGCCCCGAAGGAGAACCCCATGTCTGAAGACACCAAGGTCCAGGCCGAGCTCCGCGAGAGCTTCGGCAAGGGCTTCGCCCGCCGCCTCCGCGC
>JAQZBG010000046.1 GCA_029239165.1 Microbacterium sp.
GACCCAGCCGCGTTCGACGAGTCGGTGCAGCTTGTGCTCGTTCAGCGGACGGTCCGCCGTGGCGGTGCCGTCGATGATGTTGAGGATCCGCCAGTCGCGGCGGCTGGCGTGCTCGCCGTCGAAGGCGGCGGTGAACTCTGCCGCCATCAGACGGTCGGCAGCCTTCAGCCAGTAGCCGAAGGGGCGGGTGGTGTGCTCTGGGTTCAATGATTCAGAGGTGTTCATGGGGAAGTCCTTAGTTGTCAGTGTGCATGTGGATGTCACAGTGCATGTACATGTAGTGTGACATGGAGTACGGATGCATGTCAAGTCGCATGTAAAATCGAACGGTGACCACTGAACCGCAAGACCCCGCAGCGCAAGATCCGGCTGAAGCCATCGCGAAGGCGCTGTCCCGTCTGCGAGGGCGACGTCCGGGGGAGCGTGGCCCGGGCGGGCGCGGTCCTGGCGAGCGCGGTCGCGGTCACGGCGGTCCGCACGGCTGGCACGGGGGTCCGCACACAGGTCCGAACGGCGACGACGCCCGCGAGCACTTCGACCACCACCGCGGCCACCCCGGCATGCCGCCATGGATGGCCGACCCGTCGGGGCGCCTCGGCGGACCCGCTCGCATGCGCATGCTCGAGGCGCTGGCCGCCGCATCCGCACCGCTCAGCGTCAGCGACCTCGGCGTCGCGATCGGCGTCGATCAGCCGCGGGCCTCACGGCTCGTGCAGCAGGGCGTCGATCACGGCTTCGTGCGCCGCGAGGCCGACCCCGACGATGCGCGGCGCACCCGCATCGCGCTCACCGACGAGGGACGCAAGCTCGCCCGCGGCATGCGCGGCGAGCGTCGCGAGATGCTCACGACCGCGCTCGCGTCCTTCACCGATGATGAGCGCGTGGAGCTCGCCCGGCTGCTCAGCAAGCTCGCCGACAGCTGGCCGCGCTGAACCAACTCAGCGCTGCGGCGTGGTGAATTCGAGCGACGGCTCGTCCTCCACCGAGAGCGACAGCACGACCGTCTCGACGGCTTCGTGTGCTTCGATCCGTCGCTCGACATCGCGCAGCCGGCGGGCCACATCGTGCTCCCGGGCGTCGCCCGCCAGGTCGATCTCGGCCACGATGAACAGCCGGTTCGGGCCCACGTACTCGATGTGCAGGTAGGTCACGCGCTCGATGTCATCCAGCCCCAGCAGGGCGGAGCCGACGCGGGCCCGCAGCTTCGGCGCCGCCGTAGCCCCCACCAGGAAGGCGATGTTCCGTCGGATCAGGATGATCGCGACCACGCCCAGGAGTGCGCCGACGAGGATCGATCCGATCGCGTCCCAGGCGGCGACGCCGGTGATCTGATGCATCGCGATGGCGCCGCCCGCGATGGCCAGACCGATGAGGGCGGCGGAATCCTCGAAGAACACGGCACGGAGCGTCGTGTCGCTCGTCTCCAGCACGAAGTCCCAGGTCGACGACCCGCGCTCCTGGGCGAGGCGCCGCGACTTCACCATCGCCTGCGTGAACGACGCGCCTTCCAGCACGAACGAGACCCCCAGCACGATGTACGCCACCATCGGACTCTCGACGGGGCCGCTCTCCGACAGCTCCTGGATGCCGTGCATGATCGACACGATGGAGCCGGCCGTGAAGATCCCGAACGCCGCGATGAGCGACCACACGAACGCATTGCGTCCGTAGCCGAGCGGGTGCCGGGCATCCTTGGTCTTCGCCCCGCGGCGGTCGGCGATGAGGAGGAACACCTCGTTGCCGGCATCCGCCCACGAGTGCGCTGCTTCGGCGACCATCGATGCCGACGAGGTGATGATCGCGGCGATCGTCTTCGCCACCGCGACGAGGATGTTGGCCAGGAAGGCGAGGATCACGGTCACGCGGTCAGGCTACTCCCGCCGCGAGCGTTCACCGCTCAGCGCGGCGCCTTCACCGGGAGGAGCAGCAGGAACCCGGCGATCAGGACGATGACGATGCCCAGGATTCCGTAAGCGGTCTGGCTGGTCAGCACGATCAGGAGCGTCCAGGCGCCGGATGCCATCCAGCTCGCGGCGCGACCCGTCGTGGCGTAGAGGCCGAAGATCTCACCCTCGCGACCGGCCGGAGTCACCCGCGCGAGGAAGGAGCGTGCCGCCGCCTGAGCCGGACCGACGAACGCGCACAGCACGAGGCCGCCGATCCAGAACACCATCGACCCGGCGTCCCGCAGGAAGAAGACCGCGAGACCGGCGACGATCATCGACCCGATCGATGCGAGGATGATCCGCTTCGGGCCGAGCCGGTCGTCGAGCCGGCCGGCGGCGATCGTGGAGACACCGGCGATCAGGTTCGCGACGATGCCGAAGATGATGATGTCCTGCGCCTCGAACTGGAACACGGCGGTGCCGATGATCGCTCCGAAGGCGAACACGCCGCCCAGTCCGTCGCGGAAGACGGCGCTCGCCAGCAGGTACCAGAACGTGGGCCGCGTCTCCTCGTTGCGGTAGAGGCCCGCGACGTCCTTCACCAGCAGCGGGTACGAGGCGAAGAACCCGACCTTGCGCTCCGGGCGGCCGAGCGACGGCTCCGGCACGTTGAGGAAGATCGGGATGCTGAAGATGATCGCCCACACGGCGCAGCCGACGGCGATCAGTCGATAGGCGAGGCCGTTGTCGGTCGACATCCCGAACCAGTCGAAGGTGTCGAGCACCACCACGATCACCAGGGCGATGATGCCGCCGAGGTAGCCGAAACCCCATCCCAGGCCCGAGATGCGGCCGACGTTCTTCGGGTTCGCGATGCCGATGAGCATCGCGTTGGAGTTCACCGCGGCGATCTCCTGGAACACGGTCGCGGCCGAGATCAGGGCGACCCCCAGCCAGAACAGGCTCGGCGTCGGCTCGACGAACCACAGGCCCAGCATGCAGAGGATCAGTGCGGCGGTGCCGATCCCGAGCCAGAGCTTCTGCCTCCCGGCGGCATCCGCCCGCTGACCGAGAACCGGAGCGAGAAGCAGGATGCCGAAGGCTGCGATGGTCGAGCCCAGTCCCAGGCCCGAGGTGAGGTCCGCCTCGGCGGCCAGTCGCGCAGGGTCCTTCGCGTCGAGGGCTGCCACGTCCGCGGGGAGGAATCCCTCGCCGACGAGGTACAGCGCCGTGAAGACGAACGTGAGGATGACGGTGTTGAAGGGCTGCGTCGCCCAGTCCCACAGAGCCCAGGAGTACACCTGCTTCTTGGGGGCGGGAGTCTCGCCGCGCAGGTCGAGGCCGACGACGGCGACGGCGCCGCTGTTGGCGGTCGCCACGGGCTCGGGGACGCCCTGGCGAGATTCGGGTTCGCTCATGGGGGAAGTCTGGCCGCCCACGGTGAACGCCCGGTGACGGCGCGCCGCACGGATATGCCGGCTGTGATCCCGAACCGGGTCAGAGTGCAGGACCGCGCCGGATGCGGACCGGGCCGCGAGCCTCGTCGATGCGCACGCGCTCGCCCTTCTGCGTCACCACGATCTCGTCGCGGTCGGCGAGGTCGGCCGCGACGCGGCGGACGTCGTCCATGCGCGCGCGCCAGCTCTCTCCACCGATCGCGCGTGCGACGTCGCTGGGGCAGATCGAGGAGTCCGACCGCTTGCGGGCGAGTGCCCGGATCGCGGCGGCGATGCGTTCGTCGAAGGCGTCACCGGCGCGCTCTTCCCACCAGGGGGCGCCTCGTTCGCCCAGCGCATTCTTGGCGTCCTGCACCCGGCGCCGGGCGTCGGACTCCGCTGTCTTCACCGCGCGCCGGGCCGCCATCAGCTCGTCGACCAGCTCCTGGCGCAGCGCGTCCGGGATCGACGGGTCGGATGCGCGCCATCGCCGTCCGTTCACGATGATGTGGTGGCCGTCGGGGGTGCGCTCCGGCCCGTCGTCCCGCTCGTGCTCCGCCATGCCGACAGTGTCCGGGGCTGGCGGTGTGCCCTCCAGCCCCTTGACGAGCGTCGCTCACGTGTACGACGCCGCGAGCATCTCGGCGAACAGCTCTTCGGCGTCGCACTCGACGCGGCGGCGGGCGAACCAGTCGCAGATGTTCACGCAGTCGCGGTGCAGCAGGTCGAGCCCCTGCGGGTTCGCGATGATGTCGACGATCTGGGGCAGGTCGATCACCCGCACCCGCCCGTCGTGCACGAGCAGGTTGTAGGCGGAGAGGTCGCCGTGGGCGAACCCGGCTGCGGCGAAGATCCGCATGAGGTCGACCACCTGCGTATAGAGCTCCTGCAGCTCGGCCCGATCGCCTCTTGCCTGGGCGAGTCGGGGCGCCGCCGTGCCGTCGGCGTCGCCGAGGAACTCCATCAGCACCTCGGTGCCGTTCACCTGCACCGGATACGGCACCGGTGCGCCCCGTTCCCACATCCGGCACAGCGCCTCGAACTCGGCGAACGACCATTGTGCGGCGGCCACTGCCCGGCCGTGTTCCGACTTCTTGGCGAGGGCTCGCGCGTCGCGGGTGTTCCGGGTGCTGCGACCCTCGGTGTACACGGAGGAACGGTGGAAGGACCGATGCTCCGCGCTGCGATAGCGCTTCGCCGCCAGCAGCGTGTGCTGCGTCGGGTCGCCAGGCACCGCGCGTTCGAGCAGGAACACGTCGGCCTCCTTGCCGGTCTTGAGGATGCCGCGTTCGGTGTCGAGCGCGCCGGCCGAGGTCACCACCCACGCCGGCCACGGCTCGGGGCCGCGCTCGGAGGGCGTGATCGTCGGCCAGGTCGACCAACGCTGCCCCTCGCCGGGGTCGACGTCGGCGAAGGAGAGTTCGGTTTCGAGGGAGGCGAACGAGGACGTGTCGAAGGAGTGAGAGTCGAGGGAGGTTGCGCCGAACCGTGCGGGTTCTGACGGAGAAGAAGCGGCTTCCGAGGAAGCGAAGAGATCAGACAAGATGTGGCTCCGGGAGAGGAGGCCACACCAGGATCAGGAGCGGGTGGCCTCGAGGGGAAGGTGGTCGGCGGTGAGCGCGACAAAGACCGTGTTCATGTCTTCGGCTCCTTCCGCTCGGCTTCCCGGGCGCTTCCCGGTGCGTCGTCGAGCATAGGGCGTGAGCGCCGGGCGTGTCCAGAGTGCGGGTCAGCTCCCGGCGGGCGGTGTGAGCCGCACCACCACACCGTCGCCCTCGCCGCCGGTCGCGACGACCCAGGACCCGTTCGTCCACACGGCGGCGTTCGCGCCGCACAGGAACGGCAACGGATGCTCTCCGGTGTACCGACCCATCGGACGATCGGTCGGTTTCGGCGGACGCCTGATCGGGCGACGGCATCCGGATGCTGCGAGCGTGGAACCATGACCATCACAGCGCCCGTCCCCACCGTGCCGGCCACGGCCGTCACCCGCATCCGCTACGGCGGACTGATCGTCCTGATGCTGATGGGCTTCCTGCTGGTCACCGCGGAATTCCTCCCGAACGGTGTGCTGACGGAGATGGCCGAGGGCCTCGGGGTCACCCCCGGTCAGGCCGGACAGACGGTGACGGTCACGGCGCTGGTCGGACTCGTCGTCGCGCCGACGATCGGACTGATCTTCCCGCGCCTCGACCGGCGGTCGCTGCTGGTGTGGATGGCGCTCGCCGCTGCGGTGTCGAACCTCATCGTGGCGATCTCGCCGAATCTGATCATCGTGCTGCTGGCGCGCTTCTTGCTGGGCGCGGCGATCAGTGCATTCTGGGCGATGTCGATTACGGTCGCCGCTCGTCTCGCGGGACCTGAGAACCTCGGCCGCGGCGTGATGTTCACCTCGGCCGGAGTCTCGCTGGCGACCGTTGCCGGCGTGCCGCTGGGAGTGATGCTGAGCGAGCTCGTCGACTGGCGGATGGTCTTCGCCCTCGCCGGCGGGTTCATGGTGGTGCTCGCGGTGGTGTTGCGCTTCACGCTGCCCTCGGTGCCGGCCGAGCGTGCGTCGAGCCTGCGACTGCTCGTCGACACGCTGCGCCGACCGGGCATCGGGCTCGGGATGATCGGGCATGTGCTCGTGGTGCTCGGGCATTTCCTCGCCTACACGTACGTGCGTCTCGCGCTGGAGCGCATCCCCGAGGTCGATGCCTCGACGATCGTGGTGCTGCTCGCACTGTTCGGCGTGGGTGGCCTGCTCGGCAACATCACGATCGGACTCGTGATCGACCGGACGTTCGCCTTCTTCGCCGTGTTCGCCCCGCTGGTGATCGCGGTGTCCGTGATCTCGATGATCCTGTTCTCCGGCTCGATCCTGGGGGTGGGCATCGTGGTGGTCGTGTGGGGCTTCTTCTTCTCGTCCTGGCTGATCGTCGCGAACACCTGGGTCGGACACCGGATGCCGGATCGCCTGGAGGCCGGCGGGAGCCTGGTGGTCGTGGGCTTCCAGGGGGCGATCACCATCGCGGCCGGTGTGGGCGGGCTTCTCGTCGACACCCTGAACGTCGAGCTGGTCTACGTGCTCGGTGCGGCCGCGCTGCTCGCCGGTGCCGTGCTCTTCGGGGTGTCGAACCGGGTCAGCAATCGCGGCTGAGGCCGACGTCAGGCGGAGGCGGGGAGGCGGCTGACGCCGACGTCAGGCGGAGACGGGGATCCGGTTGGCGAGGCGCCAGGAGGTGGGGGTCAGCCCGGTGCGGCGTCGGAACGCCCGGCTGAACCCCTCGTCCGAGGCGTAGCCCAGCTCGCGGGATATCTCGGACACGCTTCGTCCAGCCTCGAGCATCCGCTTCGCCGCATCCACCCGCACCTCGGTGACGTAGTCCGCGGGGGAGCGGCCGACCGCGTTGCGGAATCGCTCCGCGAAGGTCGACCGTGACATGGCGCCGATGCCCGCGAGGCGTTCGACGGTCCAGTCGCGCCCCGGCTCCTCATGGATGGCGTCGACCACACGGTCGAGGAACGGGTCGTTCGACAGCGACGGCCAGCCCGCGGGAGCGCAACCGTTGGCTGCCCAGGCGCGGATGACCGAGAGCAGCACGGTCGTCGCCATCATGCGGCAGATGACGGGGTCTCCCTGTCGAGCCGGGACGGCGCTGTGATCGACGAGGCCCATGTTCAGAGCGAGGGCCGCGGCGGCCGGCTCGATGTCGTCGAACCCGGTGACCGTGAGGAAAGGGGGAAGCAGTGCGGGCAGCGGCGATGCCGCATCCGCGAGCACGATCTCGGCGATCATGAGGCTGGTGTCTCCCTGCGCTTCCAGCGCGAAGGGGGTGCGGCCGAGCGTGAGGAACGCGTCGCCCGCGACGAGGAGGTCGCGACGGCTCTTCGGCTCGACCGTGACGCGGTGCGAGTCCGGGTCGACGTCGAGACGGCAGCCGTCGCCGAGAGGGGGGTGGCCGTGCACGCCTCCTTCGACGATGTACACGAGGGTGATGGCGCCGGTCGGGATCGGCAGCAGCGCACCGGAGGCGAGAGTCATCCGGCGGCCGATGCCGACGCGGAGGTCGACGGCGCCGAGCACCTGCGAGATCGCGTCCGCATCCACTGTCACCATGCCTTCGGCAACGCCCTCGCCGGGCCCGCTATTCCGCGGTCGGTCGACTTCTTCGAAGCGCGGAACGGGTCGCATCGTCCTGACCTTCTCACCCATTCGGTTGATTCGAGCGGCGATCACCGCCGGATACGGTAGGAGGACCCCCACCCGAGGAGTCCCGTGTTCCGCACCCCCGACCGTCTGTTCCGAGTTCTCGCGATCGCGGAGGCGATCACCTGGACGATCCTGATCGCCGCGATGATCGCCCGCGCCGTCGGTGCCCCCGGGGTCGTGGTGACCGTGGGTGGCGGCATCCACGGATTCGTCTTCCTCGCCTATGCCGCGACGGCGATCCTGGTCGCGTTGAACCAGCGCTGGCACCTCGGCGTCGGTGTGCTCGCGGTCGTCAGCGCCGTGATCCCGTACGCGACGATCCCGATGGAGATCTGGCTGCACCGCACCGGACGCTTGGACGGATCCTGGCGTCTGGAGGCGACGGATGATCCTCGGGATCGCCGATGGTACGACCGGCTGATGCGGTGGTTCCTGCGCCGGCCGTGGGTGCTGGCGGTGCTGCTGGCCGTCGGCATCGTGGCGCTGTACGTCATCCTGCTGCTGGTCGGTCCTCCCGGCGGCAAGTGAGCCGCCATCGAGTGAGCGCGGTCAGGCGCGCGAGCTCAGGACCTGACGCTCAGGGCGTGACGACGATCGCGTTCGCCTCGTTGACGTCATCCATGATCTTCTCCGCGTCGTTGGCCATGCAGTCGACGATCGTGTAGAGGCCGACGCCGGTCTGCGTGAACGCGCGGGCGGCCATGAGCCACGACCGGGATCCCTCGACCGCGCTGACCTGACGCATCTCGACGCCGCCGGTCCCGCCCGTCATGTAACTGAATTCGCCGGTGGTCGCGACAGGGGTGATGTCGGCCGTCGGGGTCTCCAGCAGCACGCCGAGGATCGCATCCGATGACGCACTGTCATCGCCTTCGACGACGGGCACATCGGTCATGTGGCCTTGCCAGAACCGCACCGTGCAGGTGCCGTCTTCCGTTCCGTACGTCCAGCCCCCGTTGCCGTCGTCGGGCGAGATCGTCTCCCACTGCTCGTCGGCGATGAACCCGTCGCCCCACTCGATGTAGGTGTCGTCGGAGAGCTCGAGGCCCTCCTCGAACGTCAGCGTCGAGCCGCCGGTGGGCGGTGTCGGGGCATCCGTCTCGGTGCCGGATGACGGCGCTGTCGAGGGGGCTGCAGCCGGGATCTGCGCGTACAGGCATCCACTCAGTGGCAGGATCGCGAGCGTCACGATCGCGGCTGCGGTGCTGATGCGGCGGGTGGCGGAGGCGGTCCACGTCATGCCCGTCAGCCTAGCCACCTCAGCGGCGTCTGACGGGCTGCTGCAGCTCGGTGACCCAGTCGGACTGATCGTCCGACACGGCGCGCACGTAGAGCTCGCGGCACGGACCGTCGTGCACCAGGCCGCGGGCGAGGATCTCGGTGTGGATGCCGTGCCAGCTCTCGGGGATGCGGTCGGTCGACCCCAGATGGATGCCGCACACCGCCTCGTCCGCGGCGGGGAGCTCGATGATCTCGAGCCCATCGCGCGCGGGACCGGTGTACGTGTACCCGACGGTGACCTTCAGGCCGTCGTCGAGCGCCTCGTACTGGGCGATCGGAGTGGTGAGCGAGTGCTCGTCGCCGATGATCGCGGCCACCGCGTCGAACGACGGCCCCACGACGGCGGCGACCGACGACTGATCGGGAACGACCGTGCGGATGGCGGCGAGGCGGACGGCGGGGAGGGGCTTGTCGACGATCTCGATGGGGGACATGTGGTTCTCTTTCTCGATGAGGTGGAGGCGCCTTTCCACGTCGACGAGTCTCTCGGCGGCGACCCGATGCTCGAGCTCGACCTCTGCACGGCGGATCCGCAGCAGGGAGGCGATGCGATCGGCGTCGACACCCCTGTCGAGGATCGAGGAGATGTCATCGAGTCCGAAGCCCAGTTGACGCAGGGCGACGATCCGGTGCAGGCGATCCAGTTGCGAGGGGTCGTAGGAGCGGTAGCCGCTGAACTCGTCCACGTGGGCGGGTACGAGCAGGCCGGCCGTGTCCCAGTGCCGCAGCATGCGGTGGGTCACCTGGCCGATCTGCGCGAACGCTCCGATGGACAACATGTCTCTGTTCTCCCGTCTGCCACAGTGTCAGGGTCAAGTATCGCGTTCGCGAAGACGCGATCGACAGCCCGCCGAAGGCGACGCGCTAACGTCGACGCGTGGACGACGAGGTGCTGTCAGGCGGGAATGCGAGCGGGACAGTGGTGCGCATCGGCGACACGGTGCGCAAGGCCTGGTCGGATGCCACCCCGAGTGTCACGCACTTCGTCACGGCGCTGCGGGCGGCGGGAGTCGATGCCCCGGAACCGCGCGGCCGAGACGAGCACGGACGGCAGGCCATCGAGTTCGTGCCGGGCATCCTGGCGATCGCGGGCGCTCCGCTGTCCACGGTCGACCTGCGCCGGGTCGGATCGATGATCCGGAAGATCCACGACGCGAGCGCCGGGTACGTGCCTCCGCAGGATGCCGTGTGGCAGACCGCGATCCCCGCACCGGCCGCCGAAATCGTGTGCCACAACGACCTCGGGCCCTGGAACCTCGTCACGGGGGATCGGTGGGTCTTCATCGACTGGGATGCGGCAGCGCCGAGCACCCGGCTCTGGGATCTCGCCTACGCGGCGCAGGCGTTCGCTCTGTCCGACAGCGGACGAGACCCGGAGAGCGCGGCAGGCGATCTCGCCGCGCTCGTCGACGGATACGGGGCGGGCCCCGCCCTGCGTCACGATTTGCCAGGGGCGATGGAGGAGCGCACGGCGGCGATGCTCGCGCTCCTCGAGGATGCGCGATCGACGGGCGAGGAGCCGTGGGCGTCGATGCACGCGGGCGGTCACGGCGACCACTGGTCGAGCGCTCTGCGGTACGTCCGGGAACATCGGCGGGTATGGGCCCGGGCGATCGACCGGGGTTGAGGTCGCTTCTCGTGCGGGGATGGTGGGCCCTTCCTCCGCTGTTTCCGAAGATTCGCGACCGCATATCGGTATTCTGTTTTATGCCGCTGATCTGGGCCTTTGAATGTCGGTGGTTCCTGATTGGCTCGAGGCATGGCAGCACTGGCGGATGCGACGATCGAGCAGGTGGAGACGCTGGCCGAGCTCACCGACATGCTCGTCGGCTTGGAGCGCACGATCAGCAGCCTGCAGGCCGCGCGCGACGGCGTCCTCGCGGTCGGGTCGCGGTTGGCGCTGCAGATGGCCGACGAGGCGGAGCACCCGGATTTCGGCGACCTCACGTCACGCACGGTCGCGGCCGAGATGGCGGCGGCGCTGCGGATGAGCGACCGCACGGTGCAGGCGCGAATGACGGAGGCGGTGTGGCGGGTGGAGCGCTTCCCGCTCGTGTGGGCGGCTCAGGGTGCCGGCCGGATCAGCGCCGCGCATGCGCGGGCGATCTGCGAGGCGGCCGAGCATCTGGAAGACGCGACCGACCGCGAGGCATACTCCGCCGAGATGATCCCGTTCGCCGAATCGGAATCCCCGAACCGGGTGTCGCGGCATGGGCGGCGGGTCGCGGAGCGGTTCCAGTCCCGGTCGGTGGACGAGCGGCACGGGGATGCTCGGGAGAAGAGAGCGGTGTGGGTCAAAGACGTCGGCGACGGCATGTCTCAGCTCGGGCTGCTCGGCCCTGCCACGCTCGTCCACGGCGCATTCGAGCGATTGACGCAGATGGCTCAGAGCGTGAAGGGGCAGGAGCGCGGGGTCGCTCCTGGGCAGGAATCGGCGCAGGAGCAGTCGGAAGGTGATCAGCGTTCCGTCGCGCAGGTCCGTGCCGACCTGGCGCTCGACCTGCTGCTCACCGGTGCTCCGGCTGGGCATGACACCCACCAGGGGCTTCTCGCGGCGATCCGCGGATCGGTCTCCGTCACCGTTCCCGTCACGAGTCTGATGGGTCAGGGTTCGACGCCCGCCGAACTCGACGGGCGCACTCCGATCGACATCGGCACGGCGAAAGCTCTTGCGGGTGCCGCGTCGGGGTGGGACCGGATCCTCACCCACCCGATCACCGGGGCACTGCTCGCCGTCGACCGCTATCGGCCCGACGCGGAACTGAAACGGCACCTGCGTGCCCGGGATCAACGCTGCCGATTCCCCGCCTGCGGGCACCCGACCCGCGACTGCGACATCGACCATCATCACGATGCCGCCCGCGGCGGACCGACCACCGTGAGAAACCTCGGCCACTTGTGCCGCCGCCATCATGTGCTCAAGCACCATTCCCCGTGGGTGGTCGAGGTGCTCGGCGACGGCGCCTACGCCTGGACGAGTCCGGCGGGCCGGGTCTATATCGATCGACCGCAGCCGCAGAACACCGTGACGTTCGTCGAAGACGGCGTCGGCGCTCCGTTCTGATCGGGTTCGGCGACCGGCGACCGGCGA
>JAQZBG010000047.1 GCA_029239165.1 Microbacterium sp.
CGCGGGTCCGCCAAGATGGGGTTCGTGACCGACGCGATAGACGGCCTATTCGATCCCAGCCGCAGCGAGACTCCGCCGGCCGTAGACCTCGCCACGCTCAGGCAGCTCCTTCAGGCGCAGGCCAACACCATCGTGGCGGTTGGGACTGGCGGCGAGCGCATACAGAACGTGGATGCCCGGTGGCAGCGAGACACGCGCACACTCAACGCGAACTTCCGACGCGTTGGACTCCAGCCACCGTTCCCCTGGGATGGGCTCTGGGACTGGTATGGGTATTACTCGCAGAACCTCGCTACATACCAGGAGCGTCGGAGCCACGTTCGCGAGCTGACGCAGAACGCCCTCGCTCAGCTCGACCAGGTCGAAGCTCGCGACGGCATCCATGACCCCGCCGCGGACGATGACACACCGACGTGGGAGAACCTCAATGGCCGAATCTCTAGTCTCATCGAGGAGTACTCCAGCGCACGAGACCGCGACGGGTGGCAGGACGTCGGGCGACGTAGCCGTGAGATTCTGATCGACTTTGGCAAGCTGATCGCGGACCCAACCGTCGTGCCAGAGGGGCAGGAAACGCCGAAGGGCGCAGACGCGAAGGCTTGGTTCGATCTGTTCCTCGCGAATTTTGCGAGCGGGCGTGACAAGGCGGAGCTGCGCTCCACGATGAGGGCTGTGTGGGACCTGGCTCAGAAGGTCACTCATGGAGATATCGCGGATGTTGACGCGTTCGCAGCCGCGCAAGCGACCGTCATGGTCGTCCGCACGGCACAGAAGCTGAAGCGTGACGCCGAGTAGGAGGGAAGGCCTTGGCGAACTTCGATGATGAGACGCTACGCGCAGTGGGCGAATTGATTGCGCTCGGCGAGCAGGAGGGCTTCGGAATAACGTTCGAGCCAGATGCGGACGGCTGGACGGTCGGATTCATACGCGGCAGGGGCGGCGGCGACCTGCACAGCGATTACGATCTGGAAAGCGCGGCGCGGGGTGCAATCCGCCCGCTGCTCCAGCTATCGGCGCGGCACGTCGCCAACCGTCGTGACCGCACACCGCGAAACCAAGTGTAGGGATCGATCGAAGATGTCCACCTCGTGACGTCATCATGCGGCGGACGGGAAGGAGTTGTCCACGAACGCTGGCTGCAGGGACAACGCGACTTGTCCTGGCCCGGGAAGAAGACGAGGTCAGCGAGGGCGAGCCGAGCCGCACTCATTTTGTAGCCGAGAACCACGACGGCCTCGGTGACCGGCGACGGCCCCCCGACGCAGCGTTGGTCGGGTGGGCGGCGGCGGAGGTCGACAGGATGTCGGTGGTCACGCGCTGGCTCCTTCTGTCCTGGCTGGCACGCTGCGTCGCTAAACGGCGAACACGTCCTCGCCGACGAGCATCCGCGCGGGGTTCTTACGGGTGATCGTGTCGTGGGTCTCGGCGTCGACGCCGAACGAGGCGAGCATCGCCTTGAAGTCGGTCAATACATGCGCGTAGCCCCAACCGCCGAACTCGGTCAGGTAGTGCTTGTGCCCGACATCCTGCGAGATGAGGATCTTGTCGGCAATGCCAGCCTGAACGAGCGCGGCGATGCCCTTGCACCGCTCGCGGTCAGAGGGAAGCCACCACGAGTTCGCGCCGTCGGTGAAGAAGCCGGAATTACCGCACAGGTCGTACTCGATGAAGGCGCCGCGGCGCGCGAGCTCGAGCTGGTACTCGACGGCTTCATCAAGCTCGATGTCACTGTGCGCGAGCGAGGCGTCGAGGTGGCACAGCACGACGCGGTTCAGGTCCACGCCCTCCTCCTCGAGCACGTCGAGCACCTCGTGCCCCCCGCGGGTGGGCGGGTGCACGTGCACCGCGATCGAGAGGTCGGTGACCTTTTGCGCCCTCGCCGCAGCTCGGAGCGACTTGTGCTCGGTGGGATGGATCGGGTGCGTCGTGCCGATCTCGCCGATGATGCCGGGTCGAACGGTGGTTCCCGCCAGGCCGTTCTCGATCTCGTCGATCAGGCCGTCGGCGATCGCGTCGATTTCCATCGCGGCGAGGTCGGCCTTCTGCGCGAAGTTCACGTAGTGTCCGAGCCCCGCAATAACGTTGACCCCCGACTCCTCGGCGACCTGACGGAGCAGCTCGGGCGAGCTGCCGATGTCACCATTGGTCTGGTCGACGATCGTGCGGCCGCCGAGCTCACGGAACCGCGCGACTTCACGCACGGCGAGCCCGGGGTCGTCGAGGATGCAGTTGTCGCGGTTGCCGTACGGGTTCTGGCGCAACGCGCCGAGGTTGGTGATCCCAAGCTTGTCGTCGAGGAACGGACTCGGGCGATGGCGCTCGAGCTCGTCCACGTACCCGAGCAGATCGATGAACAGGTGCTCGTGCGGCAGGGTCGGGCCCAACTGCGCAGCGTCGATCGGACCGAGGACGCTCATGACCGTCTTACTCATGCAATGCTCCTTCTCGGCCTCGAGGCCGACTCAGACTTTGCCCCACGACCAGGACGAGCCGGCGGGGTCTTCATGCTGCGGGACTGCCTCGGGGTTCTGGTCGCGCAACTCGGCAGGCAGCATGTCCTGCGGCGCATTCTGGTAGGCGACGCCGCGGAGGAACCGCTGGATGGCGGCCGTTCCGACCGACGTGGAATCGATCGTCGTGGCCGGCCACGGGCCGCCGTGCTGCATCGCTGGGGTGACCGCGACCCCGGTGGGCCACTGGTTGAAGATCACTCGCCCGCTCGTGAGAGCGGCGCGGCGCACGAGTTCGTCCAGGTGTTGGCCGGAGTCGGCCGCCCCGACGTGCAGCGTCGTGGTGAGGTTGCCCTCGAAGAATTCGTCGAGCAGCGCGGCGTAATCGGCGTCGTCCCCGGACTCGACGATGACCGAGAGCGGACCGAATGCCTCTTCGCGCAGGGCGTCGCCCGCGCGGCGGAACGCGTCGATGCCGACGGCCACGATCGTGGGGGTGACCCAGGCGTTGCCGTCCTCGTCGCGGCGGAGCGATCCCTCGGCGATGACGCGCACCCCGTCGGCGGCGAGTACCTCCTCGCGTCGCTTGTCGAAACCGTCGCTGATGTTCTTGTTGAGGAGGCGATGCTCACCGACCTGACCCACGTGTGCGCTGATGTCGCCTTCGAGCGCCGCGGCCGAGGACGCGAACACGATGCCCGGCTTGGTGCACAGCTGACCCGCCGACCCGCTCACGCTCGCGACGTACTCGGCCGCGATGCCGGCCCCCCGCTCGGCGATGGCCGCTGGGGTGATGACGACCGGGTTGACGCTCCCCAGCTCGCCGTAGAACGGGATCGGGTCGCGGCGCGCGGCGGCTTCGTCGGCGAGCAGGCGTCCGGCGTACAGCGAGCCGGTGAACGAGCCGACCTTGATGTGCTCGTCGCGGATGAGCGCGACGCCCGCCTCCTGGCCGATCACGAGCTGCAGGACACCGGCAGGGGCGCCGGCGTTCGTGAGCGCCTCGCTCGCCACCGCGTGGGTGCGCACCGACAGGCGCGGGTGGCCGGAGTGCGCCTTCACGACCACGGTGCACCCCGCGGCAAGCGCGGCGGCCGTGTCGCCGCCGACGACCGAGAACGCGAACGGGAAGTTGCTGGCCGAGAAGTTCACGACGGGCCCGCGGGGCACGAGGATGCGCCGGATATCGGGCCGCTGACCGAGCGCGAACTCGGGGTCGGCCTCGTCGAGACGGATGTCGAGGTAGGAACCGTCCGCGATGGTCGTGGCGAACAGGCGCAGCTGCACGGCCGTGCGGTTCAGCTCGCCGGTCAGGCGCGCCTCAGACAGCCCAGTCTCCTCCGCTGCGATCGAGACGAGCTCGTCTCGGTTCGCGTCGAGCGCGTCGGCGATCGCCACGAGGAATAGCGCGCGCTCTTGCGACGACAAGCGCGACCACTGCGTGAACGCCCCGCCGCTGCGCGCGGCGATCTCGGCGGCCTCGACCGCGGTCGACTTCGTGATCTGTTCGGGCATGGTGATCTCCCGGTCGGGTGTGACGTGGTCAGAAGGTGATGAGCGGCGCGCCGAGCGCGGAGACGTCGACGGTGATGCCTAGGCCTGGGCCGGTCGGTGCGGAGCCGCGTCCGTTGACAGAGCGGGGGCCGTCGGCGACCTTCTCGACGGTCCAGTCGTTGAAGAAGGATGTCGTGAGCAGGTCGCGCTCGGCGGTGCTCGCTGCGATGTGGCTGGTTGCGGCCGAGGTGACGTCGCCGCCCCACGTGTCCTCGATCGACACCGATAGGCCGAGATCGACCGCGCGGTCGCGCATGCGCGCCGCGGCTGTGATGCCGCCTACGCGGCTGAGCTTTATGTTGATGGAGCCCGCGCCGGCGTCGTACTTCGCGGCGACGAGGTCGTCGAGGTTCACGATGGATTCGTCCAGCACGAGCGGTAGGCGCGTTTGGCGGCGAACCACCGCGTTGTCGAGAGTGCTGCGGCAGGGCTGCTCCAGGTACACCGGCAGGTCGTCCATCTCGCGGACCGCGGCGATAGCGTCGGGGATGTTCCATCCGCCGTTGGAGTCGGCGATGACCGTGACGGACTTGGGCACGCTCTCTACCACGGCGCGCGTGCGCCGCGCGTCGTCGTGCGGGTCGTTGCCGACCTTCAGCTGGAACTGGGTGATCCCGGCGGCGCGGCGACGTTCGACGAACGCGACCATCTCCTCCGGCGACGCCAGCGGCACCGCCTCGTAGAGGGGGAAGTCCTCCTGCAGCACGCCGCCGAGCAGCGCTGCCACGGGAAGGCCAGCGCGCTTTCCCAGCAGATCCCAGCACGCGATGTCGATCGCGCTCTTTGCCGCCTCGTTGCCGAGCAGTTGCGAGCGCAAGATGCGGTGCACGCGGTTGAGGTTTGTGGGGTCCTCGCCCAGCAAGCTGGGTCCGACTAGCTCGAGGGCTGCCCGCACGGCACCGGTGAACGTCGGGAGGTACGTGCCGGCGAGAGGCGAGACCTCACCCCATCCGTCGAGACCGTCGTCGGTGCAGATGCGGACGAGGGTCGAGCCCTGCGTGCTCGCCGCGCGTCCTCCCGACATTACGTACTGGCCGTGCGCGTACGTCAAAGAGTATGCGTAAACCTCGAAGGCGCTGATCTTCATGCGGGTACTCCCGGGTGGTACGGCGCCGCCGCATGCTGTCACGCGGCGGCGCCGAGCTTTCAAGCGGAGGCTGTGAGGGCGAGTTCCACGTCCGCGACAACCTGAGCACGCGTTGCCTCGTCGAGAGGATGACGCGGAGCGCGGGACGGACCGCCCCATCGACCGGCGACCTCCTGGGCGAGCTTGATCGCCTGGACGAACACGTGCTCTGTGTCCCAGCGGAACGCGGGCTGCACGAGCTTGAGAAGCGCACGCCCGTTCTCGAGGTCACCCTCAAGACCGTACCGGTACAGACGCCCGGCGATCTCGGGCATCGCGTTCGAGAACCCGCCGGTCCAGCCGACGGCACCCAGGAGGGTGGCCTCGAACACCACGTCATCCGCCCCCGCGAGCACGTCCAGGCGCGGGGCCAGCCGCTGGATCGCGGTGATGCGACGGATGTCGCCGGAGAACTCCTTGACGGCGACGACCTCGGGGATCTCGGCCAGTCGCGCGAGGAGCTCGGGGGTCAGGTCGACGTTCGTGTCAAAGGGGTTGTTGTAGGCGACGATCGGCAAGCCCGCCTGGGCGATCGTGCAGTAATGGTCGACGACCTCGTCGTGGTTCGCGCGGTAGGCGTTTGGCGGCAGGGCGAGAACGGCGTGCGCGCCGGCGTCGCGGGCCTGTTCCGCCCAATGCAGCGACTCGCGCGCACCGTAAGCACCGACACCGGGGACGACGCTAAAGCCCTCGGGCGCGGCCTCGACGGCGGCCTCGACGACGCGGGCCCGTTCGTCGGCGGTCAGCGTCTGGTACTCGCCCAGCGAGCCATTCGGGACGACGCCGTCGACGCCGTGCTCGGCGAGGAAGCGGAGGTGGTCCTGGTAGGTGTCGTAGTCGACCGAGAGGTCGGACGTGAAAGGAAGGGTGCTGGCGACGACGACGCCGGTCCAAACAGACATTCAGTAACCAATCGGAGTGTGGAATATGACACGTACCATTGTATCGTACCGGAGTCGACTAAGAACAGTCAGCGACCCGAATGCTGCCGGGTTTTCTTAATACGACCGCGAGCGACGCCGTCGTGTGGTCGGAAGGGAGCATGACCTTCATCTGCTCGAACTTCGCCCGCTCCGCCGGCGAAGGTAGAGAGCGTGGATGGTCCAAGCCGTGGGCACGGCCAGGGAAAGGATGGCGAACGCTAGGGTCAACGGCCCCGAGGTACCGTCACAATGTTCTCGGAAACGACGAAGCCGGAGACAGCGCGGATTGCGCTCCCCCCGGCTTCCAGGTCGTTAGACCCCCAGCAGCTCGGCCAGGTGATCGTTCAGGAACAGCCCGTCGGGGTCGAAGTCTGCCCGCACCTTCTTGAAAGCGTCGAGTTCGGGGTACACCCTCGCGATGTCGTCGGCCGTGGCGTAGTGCATTTTGCCCCAGTGCGGGCGCGCGCCGTGCTCCATAAGGACGTCATGCGCCCTGCGCAGGAACACGTTGGCGTCAGGAAGCCGCGTCGCCGAGATCGAGATCGCGACGGTGTCGCGCTGATATTGCGGCGATAAGAACGCGTCGTCGGCCTTCTGCCACCGCACCTGGATGGGCGAGACCCCTTCGGGCCACTTCTCGCAGATGACCTTGAGCGCGAGGAAGGCATCGACCCACACCGCGACGTCGACCTGGTACTCCGATTCGACGTGCGTCGAGACCTCGGTGGTCACATCCGGGAAGACGAGGTGCGATCGCCCAATCCGCTCATTGTGGCGGCCCTCGACGAGATAGTCGCGACCGGGCTCGGGCGCCTCCTCGGAGAGGAGCTTGATGAGGGTGTCGCCGGTCTTAAGCGGGCCGAGATCGTACATCGCCGCAGCCGAGTCGGACGGGCAGTAAAAGATCGAAGAGTGCCGGTAGGTGTTGAGGTATTCCTCCCAGTTCTCCAGGAACGTGTCGAGGGACTCGACCCGGTTGTGCTCACGCAGAAGGTAGCGGGGCTGCAGATCCATACGCACGCGCGTGACCGCGCCGAGGAGCCCCAGCGACACGCGCGCCGCGCGCAAGTACTCGGGCGTCGACCCGTCGATCTCGACGACCTCGCCCTTTCCGTTGACGACGGTCATGCCCGCGACGCTCGACGAGATGCTGCCATACGCCTTGCCCGACCCTTTCGTGCCGGTAGCCACGGCGCCCGCGATCGTCTGGGTGTCGGTGTCGCCCTGGTTCTTGATCGCGAGACCCGCGTCCCACAGCGGCCCTCCGATGTCACGCAGCTGGGTGCCGGCGAGGATATCGGCGGTGCGCCCGGGGGTGTCGATGTCGAGCACGCCGCTCACAGCGGAGATGTTCAGCAGCGCGCCCGGGGTGTGGACGACCGGGGTGAAGGAGTGACCCGACCCGGCGACGCGTAGTCGAGACCCGTCCGCGACGAGGCCCCGCACGATCCGGACGTACTCCGCCTCGTCGGTGGGATGCAGAATCTCGGCGGGGGCGAAGGACTGATTGGTCGCCCAGTTCGTCCAAGTCGGCGGTGCGTCGGTCATGAGGATCTCCAGATCTCCGCCGTCGTGCGGCGGACGGTGATGGCTCGAGAAGTTGGTATCGAACCGATGGGACAATGTGAAATGGTACTTCAGCGTCCGGGGCGGCGACGCGATCGCCGCCCCGAACGTGCCGCTTACTTGCCGACGGCCGGCGCGCACTCCGACAAGTTCTCGAGCGTGATGCTCGGGGTGTCGATGTACGTGATGTTCTCCACGTCTTCGCCGTTCAGCAGCGCGATCGCCGTCTCGGCGATCGTGTCGCCGTCAACGACGGGGTCCTGCAAGTTGGTGCCGAACTGCTTGCCGTTCTCGATGTTGGTGTAGCCCTCGATCGTGCAGTCCGACCCGACCATCACCAGGTCCTGACCCGGCTGGTAACCCGCCTGCTCTGCGGCGACGATGGCGCCGGCGACCATGTTGTCGGCCTGGCCGAACAGCCCGATCAGGTCGTCTCCGCCGTACTGCGAGAACAGCTGCGCCGCAGCGGTCGTGGCCTGAGTCTGGTCCCAGTTGCCCGGCTGCGACCCGACGATCGTGATGTCGGGCGCGATCTCCGCGAGCTTCTTGGCGAAGCCTTCGCCGCGATCAATTGTCGACCCGCCGCCGGGTACGCCGGTCACCTCGACGACGGAGCCGGAGGGCTCGATGCCCGCTGCGTCGAGACCGGCGACGAGCGCTTCGGCGGCCTGCTCGCCGAGACCCTTGTCGTCGGGGCCGACCCACGCGGTCCACAGCGACGTGTCGTCGGTCGCGGGCAGGTAGGTCGTGACGAGAACCGGGATGCCGGCCTGCTTGATGCGCTGGAGCGCCGGGATGATCGAGGTGTTGTCGGTCGGCCAGACCACGATCAGGTCGGGGTTCGTGCTGATGGCCTGGTTGATCTGCTGTGCCTGCTCGGCTGCGTCGAAGTCGGTCGTCGACACGGTGAGTTCCGCACCGGCCTCCTCCATCGCGTCGGTGAATGCTTCGGCCTGGCGGGCGCAGTACTCACAGGTCTGCGACACCGTCAGGTACGCGACCTTCGCGCCGTCGGCGCCGCCTGCCTCGCCGCTTCCGGCGCCGGCGCCGGCGGAGCCGGAGCATCCCGACAGGGCGAGAGTGAACGCCGCCAGGCCGACGATGGCCGCGGCGATGCGCTTCTTGAACATGCTGTCTCCTTATTCTCGTGGTGCTTTGTTATGTACGTGCGAGCACTCGGCGCGCCGTACGTTTCTCGATGACTCGGTCGAGGGGCCTGTCGATGACGACCACGAGCAGGAGCATCGTGCCGTTGACGAGCTGAATGGTCGCGGTGTCGGCGCCGAGCAGGCTCAGGCCGTTCGCGATGATCGCGAGCAGGAGCGACGCGCCGAGGACGCCGAGGAGGCTGCCTCGACCGCCGGTCAGGGCGACGCCGCCGAGGATCGCCGCGGTCGCGGCCTGCAGGAGGAACGCCTCGTTCGGACCGGCCGTGCCGGTGGCGAGCGATGTGCCTTGCAGCGCCCCGGCCAGTGCCGTGAAGGCGCCCGAGACCGTGAAGCATCCGATCACTGTGCGCACCACCGGCACGCCGGAGTTCGCCGCGCGATCGCGGTCACTTCCCACCGCATAGACATTGCGACCGAACCACGTGTATCTGATCGCGAGGAACAGCAGTACGGCGAGCGTCAGCTGGATGAGCGACTGCAGCGAGAAGACGCCCGCGATGCGCTCGGTGAGCAGAAGCCCCGGTGCGAAGTCCGACGCCTGCACGAGCTGGCCGGCCGCGATGGCGAATCCAATGCCGACGGCGAGGACCATCGAGCCGACGGTGACCGCGAGCGACGGGATGCGGAAGGTCGCGGTGATCCAGCCGTTGACGAATCCGAAGGCGATGCCGACGACGACCGCGAGCAGGATGGCGGGGAATGCTCCGATCGCGTCGCTCGCCTTGACGGCGATGAGCGCGGCCAGCGGAAGTGTTCCCGCGATCGAGATATCGAACTCGCCGGCGATCATGATGAGCCCGAGGCCGGAGGCGACGAGCGCCAGGACGGACAGGGTCTGTAGGAGAGCGTAGATGTTGCCGACGTTGAGCAGGTTTGGCGTCGCGATGGCGAAGATCACGAAGGCGACGACCGCCAGCCCCCAGGCGAGGAGGGTTCGAAAGTTCCAGTACAGGAAGCTGACACGCATTACTTGCGGCCTCTCGTTCGATAGGCGGAGACCCCCATGAGGGTCACCGCGAGCAGCACCAGGACGCCCTTCACGACAAGTTGGGTCTCGTAGGTCAGGCCCATGAGCGCGAGGACGTTGCCGAGCAGACCCACGAACAGAGCGCCGATCGCGGCGCCGAGGGGAGAGCCGGTGCCACCCTTCACCCCGACCCCGCCGACCACGGCGGCGACCACGACATCGAAGCCGAACGTGCCACCGAGGAGCAGATTCCCCTGCCCGGACTGGGCCGCGAGCAGCCCGCCGGTGAGGCCCGTGGCAAGGCCCGACACGCCAAACGCCAGCATGACATAGGGCCAGGTCAGCAGGCCCGTGACCTTCGAGGCGTTCTCGTTGAGTCCGATGAGCGTGATCCGCCGGCCCGCCACCGAGTACCGGTGCCAGAGGAAAACGAGCACGGTCACGACGAGGAACGCGACGACTTGGAACGGCACGAGACCCAGGATGTTGGTGGAGAAGATCGACGTGTCGCCCTCGCCGACGACGGTGCGCCCGCGTGTCCAGATCTGGCCGATCCCAAGCAGGATCGCCGAGAACGCGATCGTCGTGATGATGGGGTCTGTCTGCAGTCGGCCGACGATGAAGCCCTGGATCAGTCCGATCACGGTGCCGAACACGATCGCGACGAAAAGCGCCGGAATCGCGCCGAACTGCAGCGTCTGCGCGAAGACGATCGTCGTGAGCGCGATGGTCGAGGCGATCGACAGCGAGAAGACCCGGCCCACGATCGTGATGAGACTGAGCCCCACCGCGGCGATGCCCGTGAGCGAGACCGCGATGAGCACGGCGCGCACGTTCGAGATCGTGGCGAAGTTCGGCACGAAGAAGATCGCGACGAGCACGAGCACGGCCGTCACGAGAGCGATGACAACCGAGCCGTTCTGCATCAACGCGCTCGGATCGGTTCGCGGGCTTCTCCTCTGTCCGGTCGTGGGGATGCGGGTCGTGACGCTCATGCTGCTTTTCCACTCAGGATCTCGGTGACGAGCCGCGAATCGGCCACAGCGGGCACCTCGTGCACGCCGATGACGTCGCCGCGGTACAGCGTCACCACGACATCCGCCAGTTCTCTGATCTCCAGGACATCGCTGGAGTACACGAGCACCACCACGCCGTCCTCGGCGAGACGACGGATGCGGCGATAGATCTCCGAGCGCGCGCCGATGTCGACCCCGCGGGTCGGCTCGTTGAGCACGAGCACGCGCGGCTGGGTCGCGAGAGCCCGAGCGACGGCGACCTTCTGCTGGTTCCCGCCGCTGAAGGCCGAGACCTTCTCGCCGATGCGTGCGCTGTCGAAGGCGACCTGGCCGACGGTCTCGGTGGTCAGCGCGATCTCGCGATCGCGGCGGATGACGCCTGCCGAGCTCACGCGCGGAAGCGCTCCGGAGGTGATGTTCGTCACGACCGTCGCGTCGAGGAATACACCCTCGTGCACCCGGTCGGGCGAGATGTACGCGATCCCCTCTTTCTGCGAGGCGACGCGGGAGCGCAGCGCCAGATCGCGCCCCCCGAACGCGACCGATCCCTCGTCAAGGCGCGCGAGACCCGCGACGGCGCGGGCGATCGCGTCGGCGCCCGAACCGATCTGACCGAACAACGCCGTCACCTCGCCGGCGCGCACGGTCAGCGACACGTTCGAGAAGGAACCCCGGATGCCGGCGTCGGTCACGGTCAGCGCGGGCATCGCCTCGAGGGTGGAACGGTCGAGGGGCTCTTTCGCGACCGCTGTGTGCGCCGCGCCCAGCATGTGCTGGACGACGCCGTCCAGCGTGAACTCGCCGGTCGGGCCACTCGCGACGACCTCGCCGGCGCGCATGATCGTCACGCGGTCGGACAGCTCGAACACCTCGCCGAGCCGGTGCGTGATGTAGACGACGGCGGTTCCGGCGCCGGTGAGTTCGCGGACGACGCCATGCACGCGCTGGATCTCGACATCCGAGAGGGTCGCCGTGGGCTCGTCGAGGATCAGCACCCGCGCGTCGGCGAT
>JAQZBG010000461.1 GCA_029239165.1 Microbacterium sp.
CCCGGGAGGCGGTCTGGATTCGTGGGAACGCGAACACACCGCCTAGAAGGCGGGCCACCAGGTGAAGTTCGCGAGCATGGGGCCGAAACTACCACATCGTCGGGGACGGACTCCGTGTGATGACGTCACCGGAGCCCACCGTCGGGCTGCGCGACCTCGGGCTCGGCGGAGGCGCGTACATCCAGCCCCCATGCATCCTGGCGGCGTAGTCTTGGGGGGTGCCAGCAGTGAACCTCGGAATGCCGAAGATCCCCGAAGTCCTCGCCCCCCGCCGGAAGTCTCGGCAGATCAAAGTGGGCAAGGTGCTCGTGGGCGGCGACGCTCCCGTCAGCGTGCAGTCGATGACGACCACGAAGACGACCGACATCAACGGGACGCTGCAGCAGATCGCCGAGCTCACGGCATCCGGCTGCGAGATCGTACGTGTGGCGGTTCCGCACCAGGACGACGCGGACGCCCTGAAGATCATCGCGATGAAGAGCCAGATCCCCGTGATCGCCGACATCCATTTCCAGCCGCGCTACATCTACACCGCGATCGATGCCGGATGCGGCGCCGTGCGCGTCAACCCGGGCAACATCCGCGAGTTCGACGGCAACGTCGGGAAGATCGCCGAGGCCGCCAAGGCCGCGGGCGTCTCGCTGCGAATCGGTGTGAACGCCGGATCCCTGGACCGTCGAATCCTCGCCAAGCACGGCAAGGCGACCGCCGAAGCCCTGGTCGAGAGCGCGGTCTGGGAAGCCTCCTTGTTCGAGGAGCACGACTTCCACGACTTCAAGATCTCGGTCAAGCACAACGACCCGATCGTCATGGTGAAGGCCTACCGTCAGCTTGCAGAGCGCGGCGACTGGCCCCTGCATCTCGGAGTGACCGAGGCGGGCCCCGCCTTCCAGGGCACGATCAAGAGCGCGACGGCGTTCGGCATCCTTCTCGGCGAGGGCATCGGCGACACCATCCGTGTGTCGCTCTCTGCTCCCCCTGCAGAGGAGGTCAAGGTCGGGCACCAGATCCTGCAGTCGCTCAACCTGCGCGAGCGCAAGCTCGAGATCGTGTCGTGCCCGTCGTGCGGTCGCGCCCAGGTCGACGTGTACACCCTCGCGGAGGACGTCACCGAGGGGCTCAAGGACATGACTGTGCCGCTGCGCGTGGCCGTCATGGGGTGCGTCGTGAACGGACCCGGTGAGGCACGCGAAGCCGACCTCGGCGTGGCGTCCGGCAACGGCAAGGGTCAGATCTTCGTGAAGGGCGAGGTCATCAAGACGGTGCCCGAGGCCGAGATCGTCGCCACCTTGATCGAAGAGGCGAACCGGATCGCTGCCGAGATGGGGCCGGAAGCGCCTCTCGGCACGGCTCAGGTCCTCACGGTCTGACCGTAGAGGAGAGTCATGTCGACGCCCACCACCGTGTCCTTCGCCGACGGCACCATCACTGGGGACGCCACTGTCAGCCGAGTGGAGAGCGGCACTGACGGGACGGTCGTCGTCGTCGACGCGACGCCGTTCCACCCGGTCGACCACACCTGGCCGGACCAGCCGGGGGATTCCGGCACGATCTCCACCGCAGACGAGGCCGTTCCGGTGTCGGAGGCGCTGATGGCTGCGGTCTCCGACAAGGGCGAGTTCGCCGTCGGAGGCGACATCCCCGCCAAGCGCGGCGCTGAGGGCTGGACCTGGCTCGTCGGACACCGTGTCGAGGGCACCGTTCCCGCGTGGCTGGCGGAGGGTACTCGCGTGAACCTGACCGTCGACGCCGCCCGCCGCGGCGGACTCAGCCGCGGTCACACGGCCTGCCACCTGGCTTCTCTTGCTCTGGATCTCGCCGTCGCCGATCTGTGGCGCAAGGATCCGGGGGAGGATGCGCTCGGGAACCCCGACTTCGAGGGCCGGGCGAACCAGTCCAGCCGGATCCACGAGGATGGGGCCGTCGATGAGTACCGGCTCGGCAAGAGCCTTCGCCGGGCGGGTTTCGATACCGAGACATTCGCTGCGACTCTCGCCGAGCGAGAGCAACGGATCAACGCGCAGCTCGCCACGTGGATCGCATCGGGCGCGACCAGCCGAATCGAGGTGGAGGGGCCGACGATCGTCGACCGGCGTCGCTGGCACTGCGGACTCCCCGAAGGAGAAGCCGTGATCCTCTGCGGCGGTACCCATGTCCGGTCGCTGTCCGAGTTCTCCTCCATCACGGTGTCGCTGGATCTGACCGACCCGCAGCTGCTCGTGATGACGACTACGGCGACGCCCGCGGCCTGACTTCAGCGCACGAACCCGTCCGTTATCCGAAGGCGGGCGAGCGGGCGCGACGATGCCACGCTCACAGGGCGAACTCGACCTCTCCCGCGGCGATGTCGGCATGGACGACCCGGAGCTGCACGACGTCGCCCGGCTTCGCCCCGGTGGTCAGGGGTGCGGTCGCCGTGACCGCCGGCTCCGCGATCTGGATCGTCGCCCGCTCGCCGCGCAGCTCGATCACGGTCGCCTCGATCGTGGTCCCGACCAGCGGGGTGAGCAGTGCCGCCTCGACGGTGTTGATCGTGGCCGCGTTCAGGCGAGATGC
>JAQZBG010000048.1 GCA_029239165.1 Microbacterium sp.
AAAGTGTGACTGAACCCATCTCCATCGACATCTGGTCCGACATCGCCTGCCCCTGGTGCTACATCGGCAAGCGCAACCTCGAGAAGGGTCTCGAGGCGGTTGCCGCCGATGAGGATGCGCCGCAGGTCAACATCACCTTCCACTCCTTCGAGCTGTCGCCCGACACCCCGGTCGACTTCGACGGTGACGAGATCGACTTCCTCGCCGGGCACAAGGGCATGCCGCGTGAGCAGGTCGAGCAGATGCTCTCGAATGTGACCGGAGTCGCTGCGAACGCCGGGCTCGAGTACCGCTTCGACATCCTGCAGCACACCAACACCGTGAAGGCCCACGAGCTGCTGCACTTCGCGAAGGCGGAGGGACTGCAGCACGAGATGGAGGAGCGGCTCATGTCCGCCTACTTCACCGAGGGCAAGCACGTCGGGCGCATCGATGACCTCGTCGCCCTCGCGACCGAGGTGGGCCTCGACGCGGATCGTGCCCGCGCCGCGCTCGAGAGCGAGCAGTACCTTCCGGCCGTGCGCCAGGACCAGGCGCAGGCACGGGCCTACGGCATCCAGGGCGTGCCGTTCTTCGTCGTCGACGGTCAGTACGGCATCAGCGGCGCGCAGCCGCCGGCCGCGTTCGAGAACGTGATCCGCGACCTGTGGGCCAAGCGGGGCGAAGCCGTCGAAGCCTGAGCCCGCCGCCACACGACGCACACCACGACGCCGGGGACCCGAACAGGTCCCCGGCGTCGTCGTGTGCGAGTTTCAGATCCGCTGCTGGCGCGGAGCCAGCGGCAGCGGCTCCATCGGCTGGTCGTTCGCCGTCAGGTCGATGCCGAGCTCGCGTGCGTAGACCACGCGCGTGGCGATGGTCACCTCGTCGCCCGCTTCCGTGAGTTCGAAGACGCGCCCGCCGCGCATACGGTTGCGCTCGGCTCCGTCGAGACCGTACGCGCCGAAGCCGGTGCCGGGGGCGTAACCGAGCATGACCCCGTAGTAGTCGCCCACGTAGTCGTTGATGTGATCGTGGCCGACGAACACACCCTTCACGTCGCCGCGCTCCAGGATCGCGTTGAACATGCCCGAGTTGAACGGACCCGGGCACTCGTCTTCGTTGCGCTCGCCGACGATGGCGTGCCGGGCCTTGCCCCGCGCGGCGTCGGCCTCCGTGCGGGTGTCGACGCCGCCCCACCACATGAAACGGTGCTCCCACAGCGCGATGTGCAGGAACATCAGTCCCGGCACCTTGCGCCCGCGACGCTGCTCGAGACGCTGGGACTGCTCGCGGTACCAGGCCACCTGGTCCATCCGCAGCCAGTCCCAGGTCGGGTACCCGGCGAAGTCCTGGCCGTCGATGCTCCCGGGGGCGTAGCGCCCCGAGTCCATCAACCACAGCGCGAAGGCCTCGCGGTTCTTGCGGGCGGCCGAACCGATCGACACGATCGTGTTGCTCGTGCCGGTCACGCCGCGTGTGCTCTCGGCGTTCACGTTGTGCTCGTACGAGCGGTAGATCTTCAGCATCCCCGCCTCGTCCACACCGGACTGCGGGAGCGAGTCCTCATCGTGGTTGCCGTACGTGACCGCCCACGGGATGCGGCGCGCCTCCATGGGGGTGACGACGTTGTTGATCGCCTGCTTCACGGCGAGCCGCGTCTCGCATCCGCCGGTGATCACATCGCCGTTGATGACGACGAAGTCCGGCTTCTCCTGATCGAGGACCTTCTCCATCAGTTCGACCGTGCGGCGGTCGGTGCGCTCGTCGTCCTGCGTGTCGTTGAACTGGACCACCTTGAAGGTCCCGTCGGCGCGGAACCGCAGGCCGCGACCGGGTCCGGCGCCTGCGGGGGAGATGTCGGATGCCACAGCGGCCGAGGCGGTGCCGAGAGGCAGGGCGGTTCCCAGAGCTCCGAGCGCTCCGGCGGTGAGGACGGTTCGCCGGCTGATCGGCAGTCGGTCGGGCATGCGTGTCTCCTTCGTCTACGGGCGATGTTCGCCGCGGTGAGACTAGGGAGGCCGGATGGCGTCGGATTGACGAGGAGATGAACGAGGGCCGTGTTTTCCCGCAGGGCAGCGGAGGGCGCGGCTTACGCGGAGGTGAACGGCCGAGCGAGCCTCGCTGTTCGGCCGCCGGCTAGCGAGTGAGCGCTGCTTCGATCGCGCTGACGATCTCGGGCGCATCCGGCTTCTGCTTCGGACGGAAGCGCAGGACGTCACCGTCGGGCAGCACGAGGAACTTCTCGAAGTTCCACTCGACCCGGCCGGCCCTGCCGCCGGCATCCGGGGCCTCCTTGAGCGCCTTGTACAGCTCCGATGCGTTCTTGCCGTTCACTTTCACCTTGTCGTTGACAGGGAAGCTGACCCCGTAGGTCGTCGAGCAGAACTCGAGGATCTCGTCGACGGAACCCGGCTCCTGCCCGAAGAACTGATTGCACGGGAAGCCGACGACGGTGAAGCCGCGGTCACCGTACAGGCGCTGCAGTTCTTCGAGCTGCTCGTACTGCGGGGTGAGGCCGCACTTCGACGCCACGTTGACCACGAGCACCACGTCGGCGCCGAGATCGTCGAGCGTCTTCTCCTCACCCTTCGCATCGGTGAACGGGATCGAACGGAGCGCGGAATCGGTCATATTCACAGCTTAGGTCGCAGCATCCCTCCGGGCTCCGCGTCTGGGAGAATGGACAGGACATGACTCTCGCCACCGCCACCGCCCGACCGCTCCGCATCGGCCCGATCGACCTCGACGTGCCGGTCGTCCTCGCACCCATGGCGGGTATCACCAACACCGCCTTCCGGCGCCTGTGCCGCGAATACGGAGCCGGACTCTATGTGAGCGAGATGATCACCTCGCGCGCCCTGGTCGAACGCAACGAGACCACCATGCGGTTGATCCGGCACCACGAGTCGGAGACCCCGCGCTCCATTCAGCTCTACGGAGTCGACCCGAAGACGATCGCCGAAGCCGTGCGCATCATCGTCGCGGAAGATCATGCCGACCACATCGACCTCAACTTCGGGTGCCCGGTGCCGAAGGTCACCCGCCGCGGCGGGGGAGCGGCGCTGCCCTGGAAGTCGAAGCTGTTCGCCGACATCGTCGACCAGGCGGTCAAGGCCGCAGGCGACGTCCCGCTCACGGTCAAGATGCGAAAGGGCATCGACAAGGACCACCTGACCTTCCTCGATGCCGGGCGTGCGGCGGAGGATGCCGGTGCTGCCGCCGTCGCCCTTCATGCGCGCACCGCGGGCGAGTTCTACTCCGGGCACGCCGACTGGAACTCGATCGGCGAGCTGAAGCAGGCCGTCACGAGCATCCCGGTGCTCGGCAACGGCGACATCTGGTCAGCCGACGACGCCGTGCGCATGATGGCGCAGACCGACTGCGACGGTGTCGTGGTCGGCCGCGGCTGCCTCGGACGCCCGTGGCTTTTCGGCGAGCTCGCCACCGCGTTCGGCGGTGAAGGCAAGACGGTCGATGCCACGCTCGGGTTCGTCGCGAACGCCTTCCGTCGGCACGCCGAACTGCTCGTCGAATTCTTCGAGGACGAAGACCGCGGGTGCCGCGACATCCGCAAGCACGTCTCCTGGTACTTCAAGGGCTACTCGGTCGGCGGCGACATCCGCACCGGCCTCGCCACCGCTTCCAGCCTCGCGGAGATCGACGACTTCCTCGGGCGGCTCGACCACACCGCGCCGTATCCCGGTGCGGATGCCGAGGGCCAGCGCGGACGGTCCGGACACCCGAAGCGGACGGCACTGCCGGACAAATGGCTGGAGTCGCGCGAGCTCGCCTCGTCGGCCTCGGAGATGATGCGTGGAGCGGAGATCGAGAACAGTGGCGGTTGACTCGGAGGTCGGCCTGCGCGCCGACGGCTACGATGCGCGCGACGCCGAGCGTTTCTTCGCGGAGACCCATCGTTCGGAGCGCAACGATTTCGCGCGCGATCGCGCACGCGTGCTGCACTCCGCGGCGCTGCGTCGGCTCGCGGCCAAGACGCAGGTGCTGAGCCCGGCCAGCACGGCCGACTTCGCCCGCAACCGCCTGACGCATTCGCTCGAGGTGGCGCAGGTGGGGCGGGAACTCGCCGTCGCTCTCGGCGTCTCGGCCGACGTCGTCGACACCGCCTGCCTGAGTCATGACCTGGGCCACCCGCCGTTCGGTCACAACGGCGAGCGGGCGCTCAATGAGTGGGCGGAGCCGATCGGCGGCTTCGAGGGCAACGCCCAATCGCTGCGGATCCTCTCCCGACTCGAGGCGAAGGTGCTCGATGACGATGACCGCTCGGTCGGCCTGAACCTGACCCGCGCCAGCCTCGACGCGACGTGCAAGTACCCGTGGACGGTCGACAGCCCGGTGCCGGATCCCGGCGGGCGCCTCAAGTTCGGCGTGTATCCCGAGGACGAGGCCGTGTTCCGCTGGATGCGCGAGGGCGCTCCCGGCCGCCTGCGCTGCATCGAGGCAGAGATCATGGATCTCTCGGATGACATCGCATACTCCGTCCACGACTTCGAAGACGCGATCGTCAACGGATACGTCGACGTCGCGCAGCTCGCCGACCCCCACGCGCATGATGCGCTCCTCGGGCGGATCCAGCAGTGGGTGGGATACGACTTCACGCGAGATGAGCTCGCCGACGCGCTCTACCGCCTGTCGTCCCAGCCGATGTGGCTCGCGTCGTTCGACCGCTCGCGGCAGGCGCTCGCCCGGCTCAAGAACCTGACGAGCGACCTGATCGGCCGTTTCGCCAAGGCCGCCGTCGCCGCCACAAAAGAGGCGTATGGGAGCACCGCACTGGTCCGCTACAACGCCCATGTCGTCGTGCCGCGGGTGATCGAGGTCGAGATCGCTGTGCTCAAGGGCATCATGGGGCAGGCGATCGTCACGATCGAAGCCCGCAAGGGCGTGTACAAGGAGCAGCGACGCGTTCTGACGCGGCTGGCCGACGCACTCTGGTCGACCGATGCGCTGTGGTCCGCCGGCTCCGACGTGCTCGAGCCCGCGTTCGCGGCGGACTTCGTCGCGGCCGAGAACGACGCCGAGCGCGCGAGGGTCGTCGTGGATCAGATCGCGAGTCTCACCGACCAGAGCGCGATCGACTGGCACAACCGGTTGGTGGGCGAGATCGATCCGGCCGAGGTCGGCATCTGGACCCCTCGTCATGCCCGGCCAGGGGCTCGGGCGCACGCCGAGAGGCGGCCCGTCGCCGAAGGGGCGCACTGATGCCGCGGATCCTGCAGGCCGATGTGGACGAGGTGAAGGCGCGCACGAACATCGCCGACATCATCGGTGAGCGCGTCGCGCTCAAGTCGGCCGGGGTGGGTTCGCTCAAGGGGCTGTGCCCCTTCCACGACGAGAAGAGTCCGAGCTTCCACGTACGCCAACAGGTCGGGTATTACCACTGCTTCGGCTGCGGCGAATCGGGCGACGTCTACTCGTTCCTCCGCGAGATGGATCATGTGAGCTTCACCGAGGCCGTCGAGCGTCTCGCCGGCCGTATCGGGTACACGCTGCACTACGAGGACGGCGGGGCAGCTCCGGAGACGAGCGGCCGCAGTCGTCTGTACGCCGCCAACACCGCGGCGGCGGAGTTCTTCCGCGCGCAGTTGCTCACGCCGGACGCGGAGGCCGGCCGGCGCTTCCTCGGGGAGCGCGGGTTCGACGCAGGAGCCGCAGCGCATTTCGGTGTCGGCTTCGCCCCGCGCGGGTGGGACGGCATGCTCAAGGCGCTCACGGCACAGGGCTTCACTCGCGAAGAACTCAGCAACGCCGGGCTGGTCTCCACCGGGCAGCGCGGTGTCTACGACCGGTTCCGCGGGCGTCTGGTGTGGCCGATCCGCGATGTCTCCGGGCAGACGATCGGCTTCGGCGCGCGCAAACTCTTCGACGATGACAACGGCCCGAAGTACCTGAACACACCGGAGACCCCGATCTACAAGAAGGCGCAGGTCCTCTACGGACTCGACCTCGCCAAGCGCGACATCGCGCGAGGCGACCCCCGCCGCGTCGTCGTGGTCGAGGGGTACACCGATGTGATGGCCTGCCACCTCGCCGGTCTCACGACGGCCATCGCGACCTGTGGAACCGCATTCGGCACCGACCACATCAAGGTGCTGCGTCGTGTGATGGGAGATGACAACGCCTCCGGGGAAGTGGTCTTCACCTTCGACGGCGACGAGGCCGGCCAGAAGGCCGCGCTGCGCGCCTTCACGGAGGACGATCGGTTCAACGCGCAGACCTTCGTGGCGGTCGCCCCGGACGGGCTCGACCCGTGCGATCTGCGGCTCCAGCGCGGCGATGCGGCGGTTCGCGGACTGATGGACACCAAGCAGCCGATGTTCGAGTTCGCGATCGACCGCAAACTGGGTGGTTTCGACCTCGCCACCGTCGAGGGGCGAGTCGGTGCCCTGAGGGCGGCGGCACCCATCGTGGCCGAGATCCGCGACCAGCTGCTTCGGCCGGGTTACGAGCGCGTCTTGGCGCGGCGACTCGGGATGGATCCGACCGAGGTGCGCAGCGAGGTCGAGCGGGCGGCACGCGGCGGCTCCACGACGCAGCACCCGCGGCGCGAGGCTCCCCAGGTCGATGCGCCCACCGGCGCGTCGGGCGTGGCACCGGTCACGCTCGCAAGCCTCCCGCGCAGCCCGGACGTCGCAGTCGAACGCGACGCGCTCATGGGCGCTCTGCAGTACGGGCACCAGGTCGACCAGGCGCTCCTCAATCGGGCGCTGGGCATGCCATTCCGCACCCCCGGTCTTGATGCCGTGCGTGAAGCCGTGGCGGCAGCCCCCGACCGCACCAGAGCCGGGTGGGTGACGGAGGCTGTCAACAGCGTCCGGGAGCCCTACCGCTCGCTGGCGGGGGAGCTGCTGATGACTCCTTTCCCTGCTCGCGACGAGGAACGCGCGGTCGCCACGGTGGCAGACCTCGCCCGACGACTCGTGCTGCGCCAGCTCGAGCGTGACAAGCAGGAGCTGCTCGGCGCTGTGCAGCGGGTGCCGGCCGATTCCGACGGGGGCCGTGCATTGCGGATGCGCCTTCGCGACATCGATGCCGAGCGTCAGCGGTTCGCCGAGTCGTAACGCCGGCCGGCACCGTCCAACAGGCAGGATGGACACATGTCCCGCAGGCCCGAATCCACGAACGCGATCGATTGCTCGGATCTGGTGATCGACCGGATCGGTCACGGGATGCCGACCCGGGCGGTCGACGGTGTCACCTTCTCCCTCGCACCGGGGGGACTCATCTGCGTCGCCGGTCCCACGGGCTCCGGCAAGTCGACTCTCGTCGCCGCCCTCGCCGGCTCCACTGATCCCTCGGTGAAAGTCGTCGGCGGAAGCGCGCAGGTGTGCGGCGTCGACGTGCGCCGCCCGGGACGCAAACATCGCATCCTGACCTACCGCACCGGGTTCGTTCCGCAGGGGGCGGGTGCCGACCTGCCGCCGCGGCTCACCGTCAACGAGGTCATCGCGGAGCCGATCCTCGTCCGCGAGCGCAAGGTCAACACGAAGGCGCTCTCGATCCGTGTGGCGACGCTCCTCGACGAATTGCACCTGCCCCTCGGCACGGCGGCCAAGTTCCCCTACGAGCTCAGCGCCGGCATGCGCCAGCGCGTCGCGATCGCCCGCTCGTTCGTCCTGGAGCCGAGAGTGCTCATCGCTGACGAGATCCTCGCGAACCTCGATCTCGAGGTCCGACCGGTGGTCTTCGACGCGATCACCCGTCGCCGCAAGGAGCAGGGGATGGCGGCGCTGCTCGTCACCAACGATGCCGACTTCATCCGCGAGCTGAACGCGGAGACGCTCATGCTCCGCGGTGGACACGTCGTCGCCCGGGGTGTCGGAAGAGACCTGCTCTGGGTGCCGAATGCGGAGTCGGATTCGCGCCGCTGACACGACACGCCCGGCATCCACGAAGGGCGCCCCGGTGTCATGAAGTCGGTCCGGAGTTTGCTAAGCTTGTCGAGTTGCCCGCTGAGCGGGCACATTCCTCGGTAGCTCAATTGGCAGAGCAGCCGGCTGTTAACCGGCAGGTTCTTGGTTCGAGTCCAAGCCGGGGAGCCAACGAGAAAACCCCCTCCACGGAGGGGGTTTTCTCGTTTCCAGATGCGCTGAGCGATCGACGCGATGAGAAGGGCACCTTCCGTCGAAGGGGCCCTTCTCATCAGTGGGGAAGACGAACGTCAGCCGACGCCCTCCATCGCGCTCGTCTCGGTGTTGCCGATCCGGGCGATCACGTCGGGCCGGCGGCGCGCCAGGTAGAAGTACCGGGTGAGTGCAAGAGCGACGGTGGCCAGGAAGATGTACGGGATCACGTTGTACGGGAACGCGGGAACCGGCCAGACGTTCGCGAAGAATACATACGCCATGGTCGCGACCGCGATGGTCGCGCACACCTTGACGAGGCCGTTGCGCATCTTCGCGCGCTGCGTGTAGACGACGCAGGCGATCGCGACGAGGGCATAGGCGACCATGTATCCGTACGTGCCCCAGGTGTTGACCCAGACGAGGATGTCGCCCGTCGCGGCGCCCGAGAGCAGCAGCACGATGTCCACCGCGATCGCGGCCGCGCCGGCGATGATCAGCACACGGTGCGGCGTCAGATGCTGTTCGTGGGTGCGACCGAATCGCTCGGCGACGACGCCCTCCTTGCCCATCACGTAGACGATGCGGCCGATCACGTTGAGTGGAGCGACGACGACCGCGAAGAACGAGGCTGAGACGCCGATCGTGAGCGCGGCGGCGAACCAGCCCGGCATGCCGATCAGAGCCGACATGCTCTCCAGAGGGCTGGCCGAGGTGGCGAGGTCGTCGCCCAGTACCGCGATCTGCGTGTAGGCGGCGAAGACGTACAGGATGCCGACACCGAGCGCGCTCCACATGATCGCGCGAGGGATCGCCTTGTACGGCTCCTTCGCCTCCCGGCCGAGTGCGTCAGCGGAGGAGAACCCCACGAAGCCGAGGATGCCGAGCACCATGCCCGATGCCACCCCCTGGAACGAGGAGCCGGTGGCGAGCACCTGAGCGGGGTCCCATGCGGCCGGCCCTGCCCAGACGAGCGCCGCGACCAGAAGGACGAGGATGATGCCCACGGAGACGAGTTCCAGCACGAGCGAGACTCGAGCGGACAGGCGGATGCCGCGGATGGTGAACAGGGTCGCGAGACCCCCGAGGATGATGGCGAGGCCGATGTCCCATCCGAGCCCCTGAGCGGGGAGCCCGAGCATGCGGAGGAACTGCGCCATGTAGCTGACGGAACCGCTGAGAGATGCCGCAGCGATTCCGAAACACCCGATCAGCAGGGTGACGCCGGCGAGGAACGCGCCGAACGGCCCGAGCCCCTTCGACACGTACGTGTACAGAGAGCCGGCAGAGGCGTGCTTGCGGGCGAAGACGACCACGCAGTAGCCCACGCAGAGGATCACGATGGTCGCGAGGGCGAAGGCGTAGATGGTGCCGTTGCCGGCGCCGAGGAAGATGGCCGCCGCGGTGAAGGCGATGACGGCGCTGGGAGCGATGTTGGCTATGGCCTGGGCGGCGAGTTCCGGTCCGCTCATGACACCGGTGCGAAGACCGGCATCCTTGGGTGCACCAGGCGGGGCGACGACGGTGTCTGACATGGTTCTCCTGTATTCGGGTTTCAGGGGTGGGGGATGGCGGGGTGCGGTCAGGGGATGAGGAGCGTGCGAAGCGCCGACCCGGTCTCGAGATCGTCGAGAGCGGCGGCGGCTTCGGAAAGCGGGCGCCGCCCGGAGATCAGAGGGTCGATCTTGAGCTGCCCGTCCATGTAGCGGTCCACGAGCGCGGGAACGTCGATCGAAGGCCGCACGGAGCCGTAGTTCGATCCGAGGATGCGCTGATCGGCCTCGGCGAGGACGAGGGGTTCGAAGGAGGCGCGCGCGCCGGTCGGAGGCAGACCCACGATCACGGCGGCGCCGCCGAGGCCGAGCATCTGGATCGACTGCTCCGTCGTGGTGGTGCGTCCGATGGCGTCGAAGGCGTAATCGACCCCGTCGGAGATGAGTTCGCGTAGCTGCGCGACGGCATCGCCCTGCGAGGCGTCGATGCGGTCCGTCGCGCCGAACTGCAGGGCCAGCTGGGTCTTCTCCGGACGCACGTCGATCGCCACGATGCGCTCCGCGCCGGCGAGTCTCGCCCCCTGCACGACGTTGAGTCCGACGCCACCGCAACCGATGACCGCGACGGTTGCGCCGGGTTCGACGGCGGCGGTGTTGAGCACGGCGCCGACACCGGTCGCCACGGCGCATCCGACCACGGCGACGACGTCGAGCGGTGCATCGTCGCGAACCTTCACGGCACCGGATGCCGGGACCACGACCTCCTCTGCGAACGAGGAGACGCCGAGGTAGTGGTGCAGCGTCTCGCCGTCGCGGCTGAGACGCGAGGTCCCGTCGAACAGCACACCCAGCGGTGCGACCACCGTCGCGACCTTCTGGCACCGAGCCTCATGGCCGGCGCGGCAGTAACGGCACTCGCCGCACGGCGGCACCCAGCTGAGCACGACGTGGTCGCCGACGGCGAGTGTCGTGACGCCTTCTCCGAGTTCGGTGACGACGCCGGATCCCTCGTGGCCCATGACCAGGGGAGCTGCGGCATCCCATTCACCACGCTTGACATGCAGGTCGGAGTGGCACACGCCGGCGGCGGCGATTCGCACGCGGACCTCACCGGCGCGCGGAGGTGCGAGGTCGACGTCGACGAATTCGATCGGAGACTGCGGATCGCGGAAGACAACAGCTTTCATGACATCCTTCGGGTGGAGAGGGGATGCGCCCGATGCTAGGAGAGCGCGCCCCGCCACGGCATCCGACAAATGTGTGGCGTGATGGTATTGAGTTCGACATTTCGTATGATCAAGGTATGGCTCGTGATGTGGTCTCCGTGGCGCGGTACCTGGATGGCGAGCTGTTGCAGGGCGAGGTCCCGAGCATCAGACACGTGAACTCGGTCGTCGGGATCGGCTCGTTCGGTGTCCCCACCGACCGGCTCTTCACGACTCTCGTCACGACGGACGAGCAACCGATCCTCGCGCTCGTCGATGATCCGGAGCGTGCCGAGCTCCTCCGGGAGGTCGTGCTGGTCACGAACGCCGATACACCGTTTCTGCGTCAGGTGCTCTCCGCAGCGCGTATCACCGCCATCGTGGGTGTACGGACGCCGCAGGAACTGCTCATGCCTCGGCTCACTGCCCTTCTCGCCGTCGATGAGGCCGCCGAGGCCAGGGCTATCACCTCGGCGATGCGAGTTCTGACGCTCGCGGCACGGCGCAGCGGGATCACCGGGGTCATCGCCGAGCTCGCGCACCGGATCGACGGGTGGGCCGTGCTCCTCGACAGGCACGGCGAGGTGATCACGACGGCCGGTGCGGGGAGCCTGCACATCGATGACGCGATCGCCGTCGCGATCGGCCGACCGGTCCGCGTGCGTCACCGCGCCCTGCAGGTCCATCCGGTGGGGCCAGGGCAGGACATCAGCGCACAACTCGTCACCGCTCCGCGGAACGACAGCTCCGGTCGGGGGAGAGAACTCAGTTCTCAGGCCGCGGCGTTACTCGACCTCCTCATGAGAACGCGCGACAGCAGTCATCTCGAGCGCCTCGGTCGATCGATGATGCTCGAGACGGTCCTCGAGGGCGGCGACGACGCCACGCGTCTGCTCCGTCGCTGGGG
>JAQZBG010000462.1 GCA_029239165.1 Microbacterium sp.
GATTCGCTCACCGAAGGACTCTGCGATCCCGCTCCCGACGGAGCCCTGCGCGGCTGGGCCGATCGACTCGCACTGCTCCTCGCCGCGCGGGGAGGACTCCACTACGCGAACCTCGCGATCCGGTCCAAACGCGTGCGCGATGTGACCGGACGCCAGCTCGAGCGCGCGCTCGAGCTGCGCCCTGACCTCGTCTCGGTCCTGATCGGTGCGAACGATCTCGTGAAGGCGCGTGTGGACGTCTCAGCGCTCGCCGCGGAGTTGGAGCACGCCGTCGTGCGACTGCGGGCGATCGGCGCCGATGTGCTGCTGGTCACCCCGTTCCTGCCCGGTCGCCGTGCCGCGACCATCTACGCCGCACGCTTCGCGGCTTTCGCGACGGCGTTGACCGGGATCGCGGCGCGCACGGGAGCGATCCTGATCGACACGGACCTGCATCCTTCGCTGGCCGAGCGGCCGAACTGGGGCGAAGACCTCGTGCATCTGAGCAGTCGGGGACATCGTTTCCTCGCCTATCGCGCGGCCGAGATGCTGGGAGTTCCGGATGCGGATGCGCTGGGTGTCCTCGATGCCGCCCTGCACGAACACGAGCCGATCGGTGTCGGGGTGTGGTGGCGTCGGCACGCCCTGCCCTGGGTCTGGCGCCGTCTGCACGGTCGCGCGGCGGGCGACGGCCGGTCGGCGAAGCACGAGGACTACGTGTATCTCGGTCGCTCGTCCGCCGCGCGGTGGGCGAACGTCGGGTGATCCGCGGGGTGCCGTTCGTCGGGTTGCCGCCCCACCCTCGACGCCGGGACGGTCAGCGGCGGCCCATGCCGTGGTACTGCCAGCCCGCTGCCCGCCATGCTGCCGCGTCGAGGCAGTTGCGTCCGTCGATGACGATCCTGCCGCGGACCAGACCGCCGGCGTGCGCGGGCGAGAGATCGCGGCGGTACTCGTCCCACTCGGTCACGATCACGATCGCGTCGGCTTCCCGTAGAGCGTCGTCCCGGTCGCGCGCATAGCCCAGTTGCGGATGCGCGGCGGCGGCGTTGTCCAGCGCGGCGGGGTCGGTCACCACGACGTCCGCTCCGAGACCGCGTAGACGGACGGCGACATCCAGGGCGGGGGAGTCGCGGATGTCGTCGCTGAACGGTTTGAATGCGGCGCCGAGAACGGCGATCCGGCGCCCGAACACGAGCCCTCCCAGTGCGTCCACGACGAGCCGCACGGCCCGCTCGCGGCGCCGCAGGTTGATGGCGTCGACCTCATGGAGGAAGCCGACCGCTTCACCGCGGCCCAGCTCTTCGGCCCGTGCGGCGAACGCACGGATATCCTTCGGCAGGCAGCCGCCGCCGAAGCCGATCCCGGCGCCGAGATAGCGACGACCGATCCGCGAGTCGTGGCCGAGAGCGTCGGCGAGCAGCGCCACGTCGGCGCCGGACGCTTCGGCGATCTCCGCCATCGCGTTGATGAACGAGATCTTGGTCGCGAGAAAGGCGTTCGCAGCTCCCTTGACGAGCTCGGCGGTGGCGAGGTCGGTGACCAGGAACGGCGTTCCTGCCTCGACAGCCGCGATGTAGACCTCACGGAGAACGTCCACGGCGCGCGCTCCGGCCGCGTCCGTCTCGGCACCGACGACGAGTCGATCCGGGGCGAGCGTGTCGTGCACGGCCCACCCTTCCCGGAGGAACTCGGGATTCCAGACGACGGTCGCGCCGGAGCCGCCGACACGGGCCGCGAGTCGTGCGGCGGTGCCGACCGGCACCGTCGACTTCCCCGCTATCACGTCGCCGGCGCGGAGATGGGGGAGCAGCCCGTCGATCGCCGCGTCGACGTAGCGGAGGTCGGCAGCGTGGCCGCCGGGGGTCTGCGGCGTCCCCACCGCGAGGAAGTGCACCTTCGCGCCCGCGGCATCCGCCATCCGACTGCTGAATCGCAGGCGCCCGGACGACCGTCCTTCGGCGAGCAGCTCGCTCAGCTGCGGCTCGAAGAACGGTGCCGTGGCCGCATCGAGGGCTGCCACCTTCCGCTCGTCGACGTCGATGCCGACGACGTCGTGTCCGATCGAGGCCATGGCTGCGGCGTGCACGGCACCGAGGTACCCGCAGCCGATCACTGACATGCGCATGGACACAGCACAACCGACCCCCGCCACGACGCGGCATCCGTGCGGTGAACGCTCCGTGACCAGCGCATGTCTGCTCCGCGCTGCTGCGGTGACGTGGGTTTTGGGGCGTGCGCTGGTAGGGTGGATGAGGTTGACGTGTGTCAACCGCACAATCGAATATCGACTCATGGAGCGAGCGGCGGAGAAGCTGGTCCCCTGTGGTGGGTTCCTCGGCAGGAGATGTCGGGTGGCTTTCTACTGGTGGCCAGCGCAGGCGACATTCGCGGGAGTGCCCGCGCGCCCGAACCCTTCCGTTCCGCTCCTTTGAACACGCTCGCACGTCACATGGACTCGCGAGTCTAAACAAAGAAGGAGAGACCTCTTGGAAGGTCCTGAAATCACCGCCACCGAGGCCGTTCTCGACAACGGCCGCTTCGGCACCCGCA
>JAQZBG010000463.1 GCA_029239165.1 Microbacterium sp.
GTGTTCGCGCGGGCGGACAGCCTCGAGAAGGAGCGCGTCGCGGTCGTGGCGGAGTTCGGCAGCCTCTCGGAGCAATATCACGAGGCCAGTCAGCGCACCGAGTACCTCGAGGCGACGATCGAACAGGCGGAGCGGGACACCGCTGCCCGGGCCTCGGTGCTCGCCGTCCGGCCGGCCTTCGTCACCGAGATCACCGCGCTGAGCCGCGCCTTCGAGAACGCGGAGGGGATGGTCGATATCGCCTCGCATCGGGCGGCCGCGCTTTCGGCGCAGCAGGCCGTGCTGGGGGAGTCGACCGATCCCGCCACGGTCACGGCGGCAACGGCGACGGTGCATGCGCTCGCCGAGAAGGTCGGCACCCAGGTCGCCTCGGTGCAGGCCGCACAGAGCGCAGGACCGGGTGGCCCGGCCTGGACGACCAGCGGACCCGAAGGCTACGCACGGGTGCGGGCAGCGCTCGACCTCGTCGGCGGCGGGGGCGTCGGGCTGTACGAGTCGTCGTCCTGCGCGGGTGGAAATGCGCCGGCGTGCGCGAACAGCAACGGCTACATCAAGTACCGCGGCGACATCGCGAACTGGAGCGCCGGTCGGTTGAACTGGGCCATGGCGCACGAGCTCGCGCACATCTACCAGTTCCGGGTCTGGGGAGCGCTGAACTCTTCCGGCGCCTACGCCTCGATGTTCGGCGGCGACCCGGAGTTCCTCGCCAACTGCATGGCCGTCGTCCGCGGCTACCCGGGCTCGGTCGGCTGCAACGGCGATCAGCAGGCCTGGGCCTCGGGGATCTGGGTGGGCGCCGTCCGCTGACGCAGCCCGAGCCCTCAGTCGACTCGCGCGGTCAGGCGACCGGGGTGGTCGTGTCGGTCGCCGCGCGCAGCGGTCGCCGCATCACACGCCAGTACGACGACGGCGCGATGCGCGTGAGCACGTCGATCAGTCGCGCCTCGCGTCCCACCATCGTGCGGGCGGCCCTTCGCTCGGTCGCTCGGACGATGCGGGCCGCGGCATCCGCCGGATCGGTGTGGTACATCGCGGCCTGCGCAGACGCGGCACGAGCGGCGACGGCCGGATCGATCGCGGCGGCGTAGCGTCCGTGCAGGATGATGCCGGTGCGGACGCCGGCCGGGTACACGGCCCCGACGCTGACCGTGGTGCCCTCCAGCTCGTGCCGCAGTGCTTCGGAGAAACCCCGCACGGCGAACTTGCTCAACGCATAGGGGATGCGTCCGGCGGGGGCGGCGAGCGCGTACACGCTCGCGAAGTGGGTGATGTGCGCGGCGGGCGCGGCGCGGAGGGCGGGGAGCAGTGCCTTGGTGATCGACACGGTGCCCCAGAGATTCACGTCGGTGAGCCAGCGCATCTCCTCCATCGTGAGCTGATCGAGGTTGCCGAGCATCGACGAGCCGGCGCACGTGATCAGGGCGTTGACGGTCGGATGCTCCGCGGCGATCTCCGTGGCCGCGGCGAACACGGCGTCGTCGTCGCGGAGGTCCACGACGTGCGTGGTGACCCGCACGCCGCTCAGCTCGGACGCCAGGGACGCGAGCGCGGCGCTGTCGTGATCGATCAACGCGAGGTGTGTTCCCCGGCCGGCGAGCAGGCGGGCGATGTCGGCGCCCATCCCGTTCGCGGCTCCCGTGATCACGGTGGTGCTGCCGGCGAGATCGAGGTGTTTCATGAGTCTCCTGTAGTGCGCGACCGGGGTCCTGGGTGCGGATGTCGGAGGGGTGAGGCATGCTGATCCGGAACCATTCTGGCCGACACCGGGCCCCAGTGATACCGGTACGCTCGTGGAGAGGAGGTGCCGGTGGGACGGACAGCGGATGCCATCGCCGAAGGCGTCGCGATCGCGACGGCTGCTGCGCGCCTCGCCGTGAAGAATCACATCCTCATCGGCACCATCGCCGAAGACGGTGTCTTCGACATGGACAAGTACATCGACGATGCGCGCGAGGCGCTGCGGGCGATGGCCGAGGAGTCCGAAGAGGCGGCTGCCAACGTCACCGCACTGCGCAAGCGCGCCAGGGGTCGGCACTCCGATCCGGTGGGCACCCACGACTACCGCGATCGCGATGTGCGGAACCTGCGCCGCCGGGCCAAGCAGTCCACGGGGGTCGGCCAGCGGCTGCGCGAGATGATGGAAGACCGGGAGCGTCTGGCGCAGATCGTCGAAGAGGCGCGCGATGCGGCCTGGGCCGACGTGCGTCACAATCTCGACCGTCGACTGCGGGTCGAGGGCATGCGTCCCGACCAGGATCCGGACTACAACCGCATGCGTGAGGCGCGCATGCAGGCGCTGAGACTCGTCGATCTGCAGGCGCTCTCCTCCGAGCAGCGTGCGAAGGCGAAGAGGCGCAAGAAGCAGCAGAAAGCCGACGCCTCGAGCGACTGAGCGCTCGTTTCGCTTTCGCGTCAGGACTGTTGTAGGCTGTTCCACGGCCCGCTGAGCGGGCTGGGCGCCCGTAGCTCAATGGATAGAGCATCTGACTACGGATCAGAAGGTTAGGGGTTCGA
>JAQZBG010000464.1 GCA_029239165.1 Microbacterium sp.
CGGTCGAAGTCCGGTTCCTCGAGGGCCAGTGCGGCGACGCGCCGCGCCTCGACGACCGTGTCACGCTCCGCTGCGAGGTTCGCCTGGAACCCCGCGATGAGGCTTGCCGTGATTGTGGCGATCGCGAGGCCGGCTGCGCCGGCGGATACCCAGGACAGTCGCCGCACCAGTCGCCGCTCTTTGCGCAGCTGTCGTCGAGCCGCCTCGAGCCCCGCGGTCTCAGCGTCGGTGGACGCACCGAGGAACTCTCGTTCGGCCGCGGTGAGTGCGGGATCGACCGCATCCCGCCACTGTTGGGCCGTCGTCAGGCGTCCGCCGCGATAGAGCTCGCTGTCGGGGCGTCCCATCGCATCCCAGGCACTGGCTGTCGAGCCGAGGTGTCGCATGATGCGCTGGCCCTCGACGTCATCGGCGAGCCAGTCCTTGAGCCGTGGCCATTCCCGTGCGAGCGCTTCGTGCGACACCTGCACCGAATCCTGATCGGTCGTGAGCAGCCGTGTATCGACCAGCCGATCGAGGATCTTCGTGTGGGCGTCGTCGATCGCGATGCGGGTCCGCTCTACCCGGCGAGATATCACCGCACCGTCCGCGGAGGATTCGACGAGCCGGAGGAGGATGTCGCGCAGCAGACGCTCCCCGTCCGGCGAGAGCGCGGTGAACACTTCTTCCGCGGTCTTCGCGACGGCACCGTCGATCTCACCGGATGCGCGATACGCCTCGACGGTCAGAACGCGACCCTCACGACGTGACCACACCTGGCGCAGCGCGTGGGAGAGCAGCGGGAGTGTTCGCCCGTCGGCGTCGCGGATGAGGATCTCGACGAGCCCCGGCTCCAGGATGAGCCCGGCCTGCTCTGCGGGCCTTTCGATCACGGTCCGCAGTCCGTCAGGGCTGAGCGCGGTGAGCATCAGCATGTGGGACTGGATGATCTGGGCGAATCCTTGGTGCTCGGCGAGGTCTCCGAGGCGGTCGGCACGGATTGCGACGACGACCAGGCCGCGGAACACCATCTGCGACAGTGCGTCGAAGAACTTCCGGATTTCGGCGGGGTCGTCCGCGGCGAATGCCTGCTCACATTGATCGACGATGAGCAGGGAGCCTCCGACCGGGAGATCGAGGTCGCGAAGGGCGTGGATCGGGTGCTCGCCGGGCGTCACAATGGCGACCTTGACGCCGCGCGCAAGGAACTGCGCACCGATCCCTGCTCGAATGAATGAGGACTTGCCGACGCCCGATGAGCCGGCGACGAGAAGGACGCCGTGCTTCTCGAGCGCCCGCACTGCGCCGGCGAGCTCGTGCTCGCGACCGAAGTAGCGTTCGGCGTCGCCCACCCCCGCGGGGGGCAGGCCGAAATAGGGACACTCGGGGCTCGCGTCTCGGAACACCCGGTCTGACAGGAGTGAGGGATCCTGGCGGAGAATCGCCTGCTCCAGCTCAGCGAGCTCTGCGCACGGGTCGAGGCCGAGTTCCGCGGCGAGCAGACCGCGGGCGCGGCGCACGGTGTCGAGCGCGTCCGCTTGCCGGCCCTGGCGGTACTGCGCCACGCCAAGGATCACCCAGCGCCGTTCGCGTAGCGGCGCCTCGGCCACACGGCCGCGCGCCAGCGCGGCGACGTCCTGAAGTTCACCCGCCTGAAGCCGTGCGTCCAGGAGCAGCTCCTCAACGCCGAGCCGCATCTCCTCCAGGCGTCCGGACGCGATCCGAGCGGGCTCCCAGTCGGGGAGCTCGATGTATGGTTCACCCCGCCACAGCGCGAGCGCCTCCGAGAACGTGTGCGCGGCGCGTTCGGGCTCGCCGAGCTCCAGCTGCTGCGTGCCACGCGTGACGAGTAGTTCGAACCGATCGCCGTCGACCTCGACGTGTTCCGGGACCAGTCGGTACCCGTGCGGGGTGGTTTCGATCTGAGCCGGTGCGAGTAACCGGCGCAACCGCATAATGCTCCCTGGAACGATATGCGACCAGGACGGGGGCGGGCTGTCGCCCCACAGCGCCGCCGCGAGGGATGATGCCGACAATGGCGCACCTAGGCGCACCGTGAGCGCACTCATCACCGCACGATCGCGCGGAGCCAGTGGAATCCGGCCGTCGTCGAGCGTCAGCGGTCCGAGAATGCGCACCTCCATGGGGCCACTGTGCGCCCGGCTCCGACACCCGTCAAGACGGCTGTTACCGGGCCGATACACACCCGATGGGCGCCGGTATCCTACTGATACATGCCAGTCCTTGACTGATCGAGCAGCCACGGCGCTGCACGGATCCAGAAAGGACATGACATGTGGACCTCAACCCGGCGCTCCCGCGCCGCTCACGCGACACGCTCGCGGCGGGTGGGTGTCGCTGTCGTGTTGCTGGCGTGCGTCGGCCTCGCCGCGTGCACCGCGGCCGAGTCGCCGTCTCCCGCATCGACTGCGGAGGCTGACACGATCGCACCGTACCCCCCGCCGGAGAGCGGCGTCATGGATCCTGGCACGTACCTCGTGACCGGCTACACGGTGCCCTTCGAGATC
>JAQZBG010000465.1 GCA_029239165.1 Microbacterium sp.
CTCCGAGGGTGTGCTGAACCAGGTGCCCGCGCAGTATCAGGGTGCGATCCGTGCGCAGTGGGTCGACATCGCCGCGGACGGCACCTTCCGGGCGACCCTGACGCTGAAGGACACCGCAGCAACCCCCGGTTCCTACGGCGTCTACACGTACGGTGCAGGCGGAGTGGTCAACGCCGACCAGGAGCAGAGCGTCGCCCTGAACTACGGCGACGCCGCGGATCTCACCGCCACGGTGAAGGCGGCGACGGCGAAGGACGGCCTGACCGTCACGGCAACGGCATCGAAGCTGGGGGCGATCCCCGGCGCGTATGTCGCGCTGATCGAGGAGGGAACCGAGGCGGAGGTGACGACCGGGAGCGGGTTCCTCGCGATGCAGTACGTGCAGAAGATCACGGGCGGCGCGTTCAGCGTCGATCTGACGGCTGCCGCCGACAAGCTCGACCGTACGAAGTCCCGATCTGACGGCTGCCGCCGACAAGCTCGACCGTACGAAGTCCTACGAGGTGATCGTGTGGAAGCAGCACACGATGCCGGACGCGGACACCATCTACGCCCGTGCGACCGTGCCCGTCAGCGACGAGCAGTGGAACGCGATTCTCCCGGAGGGACCCGCTCTCGGCACGAGGGTGAAGACAGCGACGGCGAAGGACGGTCTGACCGTCACGGCAACGGCATCGAAGCTGGGGGCGATCCCCGGCGCCTATGTCGCGCTGATCGAGAAAGGCACCGAGGAGGATGTCACCGCCGCCGGCGGGTTCCTCGCGATGCAGTACGTGACGAAGATCACGTTCGGCTCGTTCGCGGTCGACCTCACGACGGCTGCGAAGAACCTCGACCGCACGAAGTCGTACGAGGTGATCGTGTGGAAGCAGCACTCCATGCCGACCGCCGACACGATCTACGCGCGTGGCGACGTGACGATCACGGACGCCCAGTGGCGCGCGCTGTTGGGGGAGAAGCCCACGGAGCCGAAGCCGCCGACCACGCCGACGACTCCGCCGGCGAGCGTACCCGGTGGATCGCTCCGTTGGGCGATCTCCTCGGACTTCGCCAACTACGTCACGGGTGGCATCGCGCAGGGAGCCATCTCGGTCTCCCACGGTGCGACGCGCTCGGGCAGCCAGTTCCAGTTCGGGCAGACAGTCGGAGGGGACTTCGACGCGAAGACCGGGCTCGGCAGCGTCGTCTACCGGGGATCGGTGCGCTTCACGGGACACCACGGTGTGCTCGACGTCACCGTGTCGAACCCGCAGATCCGCATCACCTCGGCGGGCGCCGCGACACTGTCCGTGACGAGCGGCGGCGTGCAGGTGCCGTTCGCGACGCTCGACCTCTCGCGGGCCGCGCGCGTCTCGGCGAACGGGGCCGTCACCTACACCGCCGCCCCGGCATCGCTGACGGCGGCCGGACGAGATCGAGTGCTGTCGGGCTACTCGACCGACCTGAATCCGGTCACGTTCACGATCGGCTCCGTCGCGGCAGCGCCGGCGGGAAACACCGGCACCGTGGCCGCGGCCGCCGTGAAGGCGAAGACGACTCTGCCCGCCGCTCCGCCGGCGTCGGACGGCATCGACGTCGACACGGAGAACCTCGCCGCACTCGAGTCCGGGCAGCCGGCCACCATCACCGCATCCGGTTTCCAGCCGAACGAAGAGGGCATCAAGGTGGTCGTGTACTCGACCCCCGTGCTCCTCGACACGGTGACCGCAGATGCGGCGGGCGTCGCGACCTGGTCGGGCACGCTGCCCGCCAGCCTCGAGGACGGCGCGCACACGCTCACCCTGCAGGGATCGGTCGACCGCGGTCTGGCGTTCACGCTCACCCGCGCGAAGACGGCGATGGGTGCGTGCACGGTCGAGGGCGCCTCGCTCCAGTGGGGCTACAAGGAGTCGTTCCGCACGTACATCGAGGGCATCGCGAAGGGCGGCTGGACGCTGACCGACGTGGAGTACCGCTACCCCGACTACGTGTGGGAGAACGGCACCGGATCCTCCGATGACGAGACCCTCGCCGGAGTCATCACGTATGGCGGCAGCATCACGTTCACGGGCCACGACGGTGCACTGAACACGACGCTGGCGAATGCGCGGCTCGAGCTCGCCGGAGAAAAGGGCTACCTCGTCTTCGACGTGAGCGGCACCACGCAGGGCGGGGAGAGCGTCGACCAGAAGGCCGTGCGCCTCGCGGAGTTCGCTCTCGGCGATGCCGCGGTCGTCGACGGGAAGCTCTCGCTCGACGCGATCCCGACGACACTGACCGAGGCGGGGGCGGCCGCGTTCGGCACCTACGCCGCCGGCGAGGCGCTCGACCCGGTGACCGCGGTCATCCCGGTCGACGCCGAGTGCGGTGTCGCGGGGGAGGAGGCCGAGGTCGACTCCGAAGCCACCACCGCCGTCACCGCGGTGACCGAGCCCGCCGCCGAAGAAGGCGCCCCGGTGTGGCCGTGGATCGTCGGCGGCCTGGTGGTCGTGGCGCTCGCCGCGACCGGCGGGGTGCTCATGGTCCGGCGCAACCGCAAGTCCGAGACGGTCGAGACGACGACCGAGGTCTGATCCCCGGCAGGAACGGAATGGCCCTTCCCGCAGCGGACGCGGGGAGGGCCGTTCTTCTGCCGTCGTGAGCGGCGGTAAGCCCGGGTTCCCGGTACCCGCCGACGGTGGGACAATGGAGGTATGGCCCCCACCGACTCCCACCAGACCGTCGAAGCGACCGTGCGCCGTGTGCCGCGGTACGGCGTGCTCATGGGGATCGGCGTGGTGCTCGGTATCATCGCCGCCGGCGTCCTCACCTGGACGGGCAGCTTCGATGAATCGCAGGCTCTCGACATCGTCTACCCGCCCGGTCAGGTCTTCGGCTTCCTGCTGCTGTGGACCGTGCCGATCGGCATCGCCCTGGG
>JAQZBG010000049.1 GCA_029239165.1 Microbacterium sp.
GATCGTGAAGGCGCCACCGAAGGCGAGGGTTCCGACACCGAGCGCGGCCCAGCCGCCGCCTGCGGTGAAGAAGAAGAACTGGGTCGCGGAGAACGCGAGAACCAGGATCATGTGTCCCACGACGAGGTTCATGAGAAGACGCAGCGTCAGCGTGACGGGGCGCAGGATGAACGTCGAGATGAGTTCGATGATGGCGACGATCGGCATCGCGGCCACCGGAACGCCCTGCGGGAACAAGGAGTTCTTGAAGAACTTGAGACCGTGGCGCTTGATACCCGCGTAGATGAAGGTCACGTAGCTGACCACGGCGAGCGTCAGCGGCACCGCGACGATCGCCGTTCCCGGCATGTTCAGGAACGGGATGATTCCCGTGATGTTCATGAACAGCACCATGAAGAAGATCGTGGTGAGGATCGGCAGGAAGCGATCGCCGTCCTTGCGGCCGAGCATGTCGTGGGCGACGTTGGTGCGGACGAAGCCGAGCCCCATCTCCACGAGGCTCTGGAAGCGTCCGGGGACGACCTTCATACGGCGGGTGCCGAGCCAGAGGATCAGAACCACGGCGATCACCGCGAGCAACTGGACCAGGTGGATCCGGTTGACGGGAATCGGTCCTACGTGGAAGAGGATCTCCGGAAAGAAATCGTCGATCGAAGGGCCGTGGAACTCGCCGTCGGAGGCAAGTCGGGGGGTCAGGGTCGCAGCAAGATTAAACAGCGCGGGCTCCAGCTTCGGGGCACCGGTCTAAACCGGGGCGACGATGGTCGGTGTGCAATCAGCGCAAGCGCTCGCGGGCGAGCGGCGGGCACGTTTCAACAGTATCAGAATCTGAGGGTCCTCGTCGATGTGGTTCGCGTTGCCGGGGGCACGGTCCTCCGGTACCTCCGTCGGCAGCGTGGTGTCGCTCACGTTGGGCAGGCGCATACGGGTGAGCACGATCACATCGATGGCGAGCGACATCAGGACGCCGGCGACGATCGACAGGAAGAACACCATCGGCTCCAGCCAGGGCTGACCCGCCAGCAGGATCATCGCGACGACGAACAGTCCGAGCTTGAGGAGCCAGCCGCCGAGGACGATGGCGAAGAAGAGCTGCACGTAGATCGGATCCCCGTACCAGCGGTTGGCGATGAGGATGCTGATGCCGGTGATAGCCAGGAACACGGCGGCCAGCAGCACGCCCAGCAGCCCGCTGATGAGTCCCTCTCCCCCGGCGACGGCGTAGCCGACACCGCCCGCGACGATCGCGAGTGCCCCGGTGGCCACCGCCGACCAGATCAGGGTGCGCCGCAGGATCGGCGTGCTGGAAACGGGGCTCGGGCTCATCAGGACTCCACGGGTGTCGGGTCGGTGTCGGCGGCCGCTGCGCTCTTCCTGCGGCGGGTGGGGCTCAGGGTGACGACGAGGCAGGCCGCGATGCCCACCACGCCGAAGGCGACGCCGGGCAGGTACTGGCCGGGCCAGTCCTCCCGCGCACCCACGTACATCAGGAGGACCGCGAGCGAGATCACGGCGGTCCACGCATAGAAGATGAGGACGGCGTCGCGGTCGCGGTGGCCGAGATCCAGCATGCGGTGGTGGAGGTGCTTGCGATCGGGTGAGAACGGGGATCGACCCGCACTCATACGCCGGAGCACCGCCAGACCGAAGTCGAGCAACGGCAGCAGCACGACCAGCAGGGGCAGGAGGATCGGGAGGAACGCACCGATCAGCTGCGAACGGCCGAGACGCTCGGGGTCGAGTGCCGACGGGTCCATCTGTCCGGTGATGGCGATCGCCGACGTCGCCATCAGCAGACCGATGACCAGAGCACCCGAATCTCCCATGAAGAGCTTCGCCGGACTCCAGTTCAGCGGCAGGAATCCGAGGCAGGCGCCGATCAGCACGGCGGCGAGGAAGGTGGAGAGGTTGAAGTAGCTCGAGGCGCCGGAGTCACGGGTGAAGATGTAGGAATACGCGAAGAAGATGCCGTTCGAGATGAGACATACTCCGGCGACGAGTCCGTCGAGTCCATCGATGAAGTTCACCGCGTTCATCACGATGACGATCGCGAACATCGTGATCGTGATGCTGAGCCAGCTCGAGACCACGATGAGGTCGCCGAACGGCAGCGACAGGATCTGCAGGCCGCCGCCGACGGTGATGAGTCCGGCGGCCAGGAACTGCGCCCCGAGCTTGATCATCCAGTCGATGTCCCACAGATCGTCCACCACGCCGATGATCGCGATCAGCAGCGAGGCACCCAGGATCGACCACATCGTCTGCGGCGGGATCCAGATGCTCTGGAAGAACGGATTGATCGCCGAGAAACCGAAGGCGGCGGCGATGCCGAGGAAGATCGCCACGCCACCGAGGCGCGGTGTGGGCGTGGTGTGCACGTCGCGCTCGCGGATGCCGGGGTACAGCTTGAACCGGAGGCTGAGTCGCCAGACCGCCCAGGTCAGCGCGAAGGTGATCGCTGCCGTGAGGATGACCGTGGCGAGATACTGCTTCACGAATCCGCGTCCTGCGGCTCCTCCGCATGCACGTGCTCCGCGTCATGCGGCTCCTCGGGCTCGAGCAGGTCGCCGAGCACCTCCTGCAGCTGCTCGCGCGTGACCGCTCCATCTCGGAGGATGCGGACAGTGCCGGGCTCGGCATCTGCTCCGCGGCGCACCAGCGAGGTGGCGTCGACGATGGTGGAGGCGATGCCGTCCTTGCTCAGACCGTCCGCGAGATACACGGCGACGCTGTCGCCCAGCATCTTCTCCGCGTCCAGCGCCGAGATGGCGGCGGGTTGACCCGTGAGGTTGGCGCTGGACACAGCGAGCGGGCCGGTCTCGGCCAGCAGCTCCAGCGCAACGCGCCCCTCCGGCATCCGCACGGCGACGGTTCCGAGCGTCTCGCCGAGGTCCCACACCAGCGAGGGCTGAGCGGGGAGCACGATCGTGAGACCGCCGGGCCAGAACGCCTCGACGAGGCGCTCCACCGGCTCCGGGACGGATTCGGCGAGGGCCGCGAGCGTCTCCTTCGAGCCGATCAGGACGGGCGGCGGCTGATCGCGACCGCGTCCCTTCGCATCGAGCAGCCGCTGGACGGCGGCCGGGGCGAAGGCGTCGGCAGCGACGCCGTAGACGGTGTCTGTGGGCATCACGATGAGTTCGCCGCGGCCGATCGCCTGGCGCGCATGGCGCATGCCGGCGAGCAGCTGCGAGTCATCGCGGCAGTCGAAGATGGTTGACATGACGGTTCGATTCTATGCGGCGCGGGTGCGGCAGATGCTCGGAGGGTCCTGATCAGGGCCTGAGCGCCGTCGTCGTCCGGTCCCTGAGGGTGAGATCGCGATGCGTCGCCGGCGCTCGCCACCCGTCCGCGGTGAGGATGTCCCTGATCGATTCCCCTTGCAGCTCGCCGTGCTCGATGACGAGAAGACCGCCGGGGTGCAGGAGGGCGAGCGCCCGGGAGCTGAGCACCCGCACGATGTCGAGGCCGTCCTCTCCCCCGTAGAGCGCCATCGCCGGGTCGAAGAGTCGCACCTCGGGGTCGCGCGGGATCGCGGCGTCGGGCACGTACGGCGGGTTCGAGATGACGACCGACGCGGTGCCGTCGAGCTCCGGGAACGCCTCCCCCAGGTCGGACAGCACGAGAGTCAGATTGTCGACGCCCGCGACATTCCGGCTCGCCCACGCATGCGCATCCTCGGAGAGCTCGGCGGCGAAGACACGAGCGTGGGGAACCTCGGTCGCCATTGCCAAGGCGATCGCGCCGCTGCCGGTTCCGAGGTCGACGCCGATCGGCGCGGCCTCCGCGGAGTTCAGCAGCGCATCGATCGCGTACTGCACCACCGTCTCGGTCTCGGGTCGTGGCACGAAGACGCCGGGGCCGACCGCCAGCTCGAGGTGACGGAACGGGGCGGTGCCGGTGATGTGCTGCAGAGGCTCGCGTGCGGCGCGGCGCGTCACCAGAGCATCCAGCACAGCCGTCGTCTCTTCGTCGACGCCGTCGCCACGGACGATCGCCGCCTGCACTTCGCCCCGTCGCCGACCGAGCACATGGCCCGCGAGCAGCTCGGCATCGACCAGAGGGTCCGGGACGCCGACGTCAGCCAGGCGCTGGGCGGCGGCGCGGACGAGCGCTGCGAGAGAGGTGTCGGACATGGCTTCCAGCGTAGAGCGCACAGGGCTGTCACAATGCCGCCGCCGACGGGGCCCTCCCCTAGGCTGGACCGGCAGCGAATCCCGCACAGGAAGGCTTCACATGCCCGGCATCCACTCCGACATCACGACCGCTTTCGGCAACACGCCGCTCGTGCGTCTGAACCGCGTGACCGAGGGCCTCGGGGCCACCGTGCTCGCCAAGCTCGAGTACTACAACCCGGCATCGAGCGTGAAGGATCGCATCGGCATCGCCATGATCAACGCCGCCGAGGCATCGGGCGAACTGAAGCCCGGCGGAACGATCGTGGAGTCGACGAGCGGCAACACCGGCATCGCCCTCGCGATGGTCGGCGCCGCCCGCGGCTACCGGGTCATCCTGACGATGCCCGCCTCCATGTCGAAGGAGCGTCGCGTGCTGCTCAAGGCATTCGGCGCGGACATCGTGCTCACCGATCCCACCAAGGGCATGAGCGGTGCGATCGAGGAGACCAAGCGCATCGTCTCCGAGACACCGGGCGCCATCTGGATCCGCCAGTTCGAGAACCCCGCCAACCCTCAGATCCACCGCGAGACCACGGCGCAGGAGATCCTTCGAGACACCGAGGGCGCGGTCGACATCTTCATCGCGGGTGTCGGCACCGGCGGTACTGTCACCGGCACCGGGCAGGCCCTCAAGGCCGCGAAGCCCGGAATCCAGGTCATCGCCGTCGAGCCCAAGGACTCCCCCGTGCTCACCGAAGGTCACCCGGGACCGCACAAGATCCAGGGCATCGGCCCGAACTTCGTGCCCGACGTGCTCGACCGCGACGTGCTCGACGAGATCATGACCGCCGAGTTCGACGAGTCGCTGCGGGTCGCCCGCGAGCTCGCCGCCAAGGAAGGGCTTCTGGTCGGGATGTCGTCCGGCGCGGCTGTCGCCGCGGCGCTCAAGGTCGCCGCCCGCCCCGAGAACGCCGGCAAGACGATCGTCGTCGTGATCCCGGACACCGGTGAGCGCTACCTCTCCACCGCGCTGTTCGAGGACCTGCGCGAAGACTGAGCCGTCCGATGGGAATGATCGGGCGAATGCGCGAGGACGTCGCTGCGGCTCGCCTGCGTGACCCGGCCGCGCGCAGCGCCGTCGAGGTCGCTCTGCTGTACCCGGGGCTCCACGCCATCTGGGCGCACCGCGTCTCCCACGCGCTCTGGCGACGCCGACTGCGGTTGCTCGCACGTGCCGGCTCACAGCTGTCGCGCTGGCTGACCGGGATCGAGATCCACCCCGGCGCGCGGATCGGCCGCCGTTTCTTCATCGATCACGGCATGGGTGTGGTGATCGGCGAGACCAGCGAGATCGGCGACGACGTGATGCTCTATCACGGCGTGACTCTCGGCGGACGGACGCGGACGTCCGGGAAGCGCCACCCCACGCTCGGCGACGGCGTCGCTGTGGGTGCGGGGGCGAAGATCCTCGGCCCCGTCACGATCGGCGCCGGCTCGGTCGTCGGCGCGAATGCCGTCGTCACCCGCGACGCCCCCGCCGACAGCATCCTCGTCGGGGTGCCGGCGAAGCCACGCCAGCGCCACACCGGCGAGGACACCAGGGCGCTGCTCACCGCACCGGACTACGCCATCTGAAGGACAGCGGGACCGGACTGCTCAACGGCGCTTGGTCTTGACGGCCTCCACCTTCTTGCGCAGGAAGATGAGGGGCAGCAGGACGCTGCCGAGCGCCGTGATGAGCCACACGATCACCGAGCCCAGCAGCCAGCCGGTGAGATCCGTGATGCGCAGTCCGCCGATGGGCAGCAGCACCACGATGATGAGGGAGATCAGCGTCGAGAAGATGCCGATGCCGCCCATGAGCACCGGCGCATAGCGGTTCGCCATCTTGCCGACCCACGGCGCGAGCACGCTCTGCAGGACCGCGAAGATCAGGATGCAGATCACGAAGCCCCACCACTTGTCCCACTCGATCTGGAACCCCTCGAGGGCGAGATCAGCGGCGATCAGGCCGAGACCGGCCGACACGACGTACATGAGGCCGCGGAAGAGAAGTGTGATCACGGCCCGAGCATAGCGCTCTGCGCGTCCGGTGGCGGGGAGCAGAGCTTCCGTGCTCCCCGCCGCCCCGTCGTCACTGCGACACGAAGAACGGCACTGCCCCGGTCAGGATGCCGACTGCCAGCATGACCAGCGAGACGACCGTCGCGCGCCACAAGACCTTGCGGTGGTGGTCACCCAAGTTCACGCTCGCGAGCGACACCAGGAGCAGGATCGCGGGGACGAGCGGGCTCTGCAGGTGCACGGGCTGCCCGATGATCGACGCCCTCGCCATCTCCACGGGATCGATGCCGAAGTTCGCTGCGCTCTGGGCGAGCACCGGGAGGATGCCGAAGTAGAACGCGTCGTTCGACATGAAGAAGGTGAACGGTATCGACAGGACGCCGGTGATCGGAGCGAGGAACGGCCCGAGTGCGGGCGGGAGCACGTTCGTGATCCACGTCGCCATCGCGTCGACCATGCCCGTGCCGGTGAGTACGCCCACCAGGACACCCGCCGCGATCACCATGGAGACGACGCCCACGATGCTCGGTGCGTGCGCGACGATCTCCGAGGCCTGTTCCTTGATACCGCGGAAGTTGATGACGAGCGCCAGCCCGGCTCCCACCATGAACACGTACGGGAGCGGCAGGATGTCGAGCACCAGCAACACCATCACCGCGATCGTGAGCACGAGGTTGAACCAGATGAGCTTCGGTCGAAGCGTCGGCCGGGCCGGGTCCAGCATCGTGTCGGCCATGGCCGTGTCCGCGGGGTCGACGCCCGCCGCGGCGACCGGTGCGTGGGCACCAGCGACGACGACCAGATTGCCCGTTCGCAGTGATGCACGCGCGCCCGGCTTCGGCTCTGCCCCGCGGAAGATCCTCGGCATCGTCGACAACGTTCCGCTTTCCACCCCGGCGAGCAGGCCGCCGGAGTCCAGCCGTCCGAGTCGACGGCGCTCCTGGAGACCCAGGATCCACGCGAAGCCGAGGGTCACGACGATTCCGGCGCCGAGCGCCGGCAGCATCGGAACGAAGATGTCCGTCGGCTGCAGCCCCAGGGCGGTGGCGGCTCGAACGGTGGGTCCGCCCCAGGGGACGATGTTCAGTGTGCCGTTCATGAGGCCGGCTACGCAGGTGAGCACGACGGGGCTCATGCCCAACCGGAGATAGATGGGCAGCATCGCGGAGGTCGTGATGATGAAGGTGGTCGACCCGTCGCCGTCGAGGGACACCGCCCCGGCGAGGATCGCCGTTCCGAGCACCACCTTCGCAGGATCGTCGCCGAGCAGGCGTGTGATCAGACGGATGAGTGGGTCGAACAGCCCCACATCGATCATGATGCCGAAGAACATGATCGCGAACATCAGCAGCGCTGCGGTCGGTGCCATCGCGCCGATCGAGTCGAGGATCATGTCGCCGAGACCGAGACCCGCGCCCGCGAAGAGTCCGAACGCCGTCGGGACGAGGATCAGGGCGACCATGGGCGTGAGCCGCTTGGTCATGATGAGCGTCATGAAAGCGAGCACCATCGTGAACCCGAGGAGCACCAGCACCCACTCGGGCGGCACGAACGCCACGTCGTAGGTTGGCGCCTCTTCGGTGGCCGCGAACAGGCCGGTGAGTGCGTCGGGCATGCGTTGACTCCTTCGTCGTGGATCCGACGTCGACGACGGATCCCGTCGAGAATAGGCAATCCGCCAGCCCCGAGTGCGGTATCCCGCATTCCCGGACGTTGTGCGCGTAGCGTGGGTTCTGCGCATATTGCGCGGAAACCGTACGAGAGAAGAACGGTGCCGAGGACGATGACGACCAGACTGCGGTTCGCCACGCGCGCTCTGCTGCTTCAGCTGGGCACCGTGACCCTCGTCGTCGCGCTCTGCACCGGCGTGTACCTGCTTCTGGCGGTGCAGCAGCTGCGCGCCGAGGCCGAGTCGACTGCACTCGGGATCGCCCGCACCCTGGCTGAGGATCCGCAGGTCCGTTCGGAGGTCACGCGCATCTCTCTCGCGGAAAGCCCTCCCGACGCCGACGACCTCCGTGAGGGCGACCTGCAGCGCATCGCATCCGACGTCGCGTCCCGCACGGGAGCTCTCTTCGTCGTGCTCACCGACCACAACGGCATCCGTCTCGCGCACCCCACCCCTTCCCGTATCGGCGAGGAGGTCAGCACTCCGTACGAGGAGGTGCTCGCCGGCGCCGAGGTAGTCGACTGGCAGACGGGAACTCTCGGCGAATCCGCGCGAGCGAAGGTGCCGGTGCGGGACGAGGCCGGCGCCCCGGTCGGCGAGGTCAGCGTCGGGTTCGAGCGGGCCGGTGTCTTCGACGACCTGCCACCGCTGCTGACCGTGATCGGCTGCGCTGCGGCGACGGCGATGGCTCTGGCCCTCCTGGCATTCCTGCTGCTCCGTCGACGCTGGGAGCGTCTGACGCTCGGGGTCCAACCGGAAGAGCTCGTGGCGCTCGTGCAGAACCAGACCGCCGTCCTGAACGGAGTGGACGACGGCGTCATCGCCGTCGACACCCGAGGCATCGTGCGCGTGAGCAACGCTGCTGCCGATCGCCTGCTCGGGCTCGACGCGCCCGTCGGACGGACCGTCAACGACCTCGGCCTCACCGCATCCGTCCTCGCCACCGCGACCGGGGCGCACCCTCGCTCCAGCGCGATCGTCGAAGACCGGATGCTGTACCTCGATTCGCGCCCGGTGGTACGGGACGGCAAAGCGCTCGGCGACGTCCTGATCGTGCGCGACCGCACAGATCTGGTCGCTCTCACCGAACGCTTGGAGACGGTCAGGACGATGACGGCGGCATTGCGTGTGCAGAGGCACGAGTTCGCCAACCGCATGCACGTCGTCGCAGGACTCATCGACGCCGATCGGGTGCCAGAAGCTCGAGCTTTCCTCGGCGACCTCGTCGAGCGAGGATCGGTGGCATTCCCGGTCACGGGACTCGATCTCCTCGGCGATCCCTTCCTGCACTCGTTCCTCGGTGCCAAAGGCGTAGAGGCCCGGGAACGCGGGGTCGCGCTTCGGATCGCTGACGACACCCAGCTGATCGGGAGAGTGACCGAAGCGGAAGATGTCGCCGCGGTGCTCGGGAACCTCATCGACAATGCCGTCACCGCCGCCGCCTCGGGCGAACGGACACCGCGCTGGGTCGAGGTCGCGGTGCTGGGTGACGGCGACGCCCTCGTGTGCACGGTCTCGGATTCGGGACCCGGCCTCGAAGACGTCGACCCGTTCTCGCCCCGACCGAGAGGCCCGGAAGCGGACGACGACGTACACGGGCACGGGATCGGCCTCCCCCTCTCCAAGGAGATCGCCCACCGCAGCGGCGGAGACCTCTGGCTCATCGATCCCGGGGGCGACGACGGCGGCGCGGTGTTCGCCGCGCGCATCGGCGGAGCCGTGGACCGCGCCCCGCATCCTCCAGAGGAGAACACATGACACTCCCCCTTCGCGTGCTCATACTCGACGACGACTTCCGCGTCGCGCAGCTGCATCAGGACATCGTCGAAGGCCATCCCGGACTGGCCGTGACGGAGACCGTGCGATCACTCGCCGAAGCCCGTGACCGCGTGCGCTCGTCGCGCCCCGACCTCCTCCTCGCCGACGTCTTCCTCCCTGACGGGGACGGCATCTCGCTCGTTCGGGAAACGGGAATCGACACGATCCTCATCTCGGCTGCCGACGATGCCCCCACGGTGCGGAGAGCGCTCCGCTCCGGAGCACTGGGCTATCTCGTCAAACCCTTCGAGCGACGCGCCCTGTCGAGCCTCCTCGACCGCTACATCCGCTACCGCAACCTCCTCAGCGGTGATCGCGCACTCCGACAGGAGGACGTGGACCGCGCGCTGGCGATCCTGCACGGTGCAGGCGAGCCCGTGTCGATCTCGCGGTCCGCGACCGAGCAGCTCGTGCTCGCCGCGCTCGGCGACGGGGAGGCCTCGGCCGCGGAGGTCGGTGAACGCGTGGGGATCTCACGCGCCACCGCGCAGCGCCACCTGGCGGCGCTGGCGGCGCGGGCCGTGGTCGAAGTGCGCCTCAACTACGGCTCGACGGGACGCCCGGAGCACCGCTATGCCGCGCGCACGTGAGCCGGTACGCCGACCGTAGTCAGGAGTCGGAGCCGACCGCAGCGAGCCGCGCTTCCTCGTCGGCCGTGATCGCGCTCTCGATCAGCGGGTCGAGCGCTCCGTCCATGACCTGATCGAGGTTGTACGCCTTGAACCCGGTGCGGTGATCCGCGATCCGGTTCTCGGGGAAGTTGTACGTGCGGATGCGCTCCGAGCGGTCCATCCCGCGGATCTGCGACCGGCGCGCATCGGACGCCGCGGCGTCGAGTTCCTCCTGCTGACGCGCCAGCAGACGCGCGCGCAGCACGCGCATACCCGCCTCACGGTTCTGCAGTTGCGACTTCTCGTTCTGCATCGAGACCACGATCCCCGTCGGCACGTGAGTGATACGCACCGCGGAGTCGGTCGTGTTCACGGACTGTCCGCCGGGGCCCGACGAGCGGAAGACGTCGATCTTGAGGTCGTTCTGGTCGATGTGTATCTCTTCGGGCTCGTCGACCTCGGGGAACACCAGCACCCCGGTGGTGGACGTGTGGATGCGGCCCTGAGACTCCGTCGCCGGTACACGCTGCACACGGTGCACACCGCCCTCGTACTTCAGATGGGCCCACACGCCCTGGGCGGGGTCGGACGACGATCCCTTGATGGCGACCTGCACATCCTTGTAGCCGCCGAGGTCGGACTCGTTCCTCTCGAGGAGCTCGGTCTTCCACCCCTTGGATGCCGCGTACTGGATGTACATGCGCAGGAGGTCGGCGGCGAAGAGTGCGGATTCCGCACCGCCCTCGCCTGCCTTGATCTCCATGATCACGTCGCGGGCATCGTCCGGGTCGCGCGGGATCAGCAGCCGCCGCAGCCGTTCCTGTGCGGCCTGCAGCTCCTCTTCCATCGCCGGGATCTCGGCTGCGATCGACTCGTCCTCCCGCGCGAACTCGCGCGCGGTCTCCAGATCATCCGTCGCGGCGATCCAGGCCTCATAGGCGGCGACGATGCGGGAGAGCTCGGCGTAGCGACGGTTCACGCGCTTCGCACGGGCAGCATCGGCGTGCACCGCCGGGTCGGAGAGTTCCTCCTGCACCCGGCGATGCTCGTCGATCAGAGTCTGGACGGACTCGAACACGGCTCAGCCCGCTCAGCGGATGTTGTTGTCGTGCCCGTGCGCACCCGAGGGAAGCGTCGGGATCGACTTCTGCATCTGCACGAGGAACTCGACGTTCGAGTTGGTCTCCTTGAGCTTGCCGAGGACGACCTCGAGAGCCTGCTGCTGGTCGAGCCCGGCGAGGGCGCGACGCAGCTTCCACGTGATCTTGACCTCGTCGGCCGAGAGCAGCATCTCCTCACGACGGGTGCTCGACGCGTTCACGTCGACAGCGGGGAAGATCCGCTTGTCGGCGAGGGCGCGGGACAGACGCAGTTCGCTGTTGCCGGTGCCCTTGAACTCCTCGAAGATGACCTCGTCCATCTTGGAGCCGGTCTCGACCAGGGCTGTGGCGAGGATCGTGAGGGACCCGCCGTTCTCGATGTTGCGCGCTGCGCCGAAGAATCTCTTGGGCGGGTACAGCGCAGACGCGTCGACGCCACCGGTGAGCACGCGACCGGATGCCGGGGCAGCCAGGTTGTACGCGCGGCCGAGGCGGGTGATCGAGTCGAGCAGCACGACGACGTCGCGGCCGAGCTCGACCAGGCGCTTCGCACGCTCGATGGCGAGCTCGGCGACGGTGGTGTGGTCTTCGGCCGGACGGTCGAAGGTCGAGGCGATGACCTCGCCCTTGACCGAGCGCTCCATGTCGGTGACCTCTTCGGGGCGCTCGTCGACGAGCACGACCATGAGGTGGACCTC
>JAQZBG010000050.1 GCA_029239165.1 Microbacterium sp.
TCCATCGTGCTGGTGATCGTCGTCTACACGCTCATCGCCGCGTCGACCGTCCTGGTCCCGGTGATCGGGTATCTCATCGCCGCCGACCGCCTGCGCGGTCCACTCGACGCCCTGCGCGGCTGGCTCGCCACCGAGAACGCGGTCATCATGGCGGTGCTGCTGCTGGTGATCGGCGTCTCGATGATCGGCAAGGGCATCGGCAGCTTCTAGACGGTCATCGATCGACACGGGCTCACTCAGAGAAGAGGGGAACGGACATGGGTGACCTGATCCTGGACCTCATCCCGGTCGCGCTGGGCGTAGTGCTGAGCCCCCTCGCGATCATGGCCCTCGTGGCCGTGCTGCTGTCGCAGAATGCGAGGGCCAACGGGATCGCGTATCTTCTCGGGTGGTTCCTCGGCCTGGCGGGGCTGATGGCGCTCTTCCTGTGGCTGTTCCCGGTGCTGGAAGTGCATCAGCGCAGCGAACCGCCCCTGTGGGTGCCCCTCGTGCGTCTGCTCGTGGGACTCTTCCTCGTCGCCTCTGCGGTGTGGGTGTATCGGAAGGGGCGCGTGCATGTCGCGCGCATGGCCGCGGCTTCCACGCCCCGCGACGTCGTGGCCGCGTCCCCGCAGCTTCCGGGCTGGCTCCATTCGGTGGAATCGTTCCGCCCTGGTCGCACGTTCCTCCTCGGGATCGGACTCTTCGTCCTGAACCCCGTCGATGCGTCCTGCGCCATCCTCGCCGCCCTCGACATCACCCTCTCCGACGTGGATCCACGCGCACGACTCTGGGTCGCTGCAGCCTTCGTCGTGGTGGGCACCCTCCCGATCGCTCTCCCCGTCTTCTACGTCGTCGTGCGTGGTCGAGACGCGCAGCCGCTGCTCGACCGTGTGCGGACCTGGATCGCGGGCAACACGCATGTCCTCAACGCGGCGCTGCTGCTCGTGATCGGCGCTCTCCAACTGCAGAAGGCCCTGGCGGCGCTGCTCTGAGCGATCGGATTCCGCGCGCTACCCGATACCGAGGGCGTGCGCGGCCGCCGTCACGCCCTCGCGGTCCGAGACGCCGAGCTTGCGGTAGATGTTGCGCACGTGGGTCTTGACCGTGTTCGGGGAGATGAACTCCTCCTGAGCGATCTGACGCAGCGTGGCGTTGCGGCTCAACGCGAGCAGCACGATGCGTTCCCGATGGGTGAGTTCCTCATCCACGAGCAATCCCGCGGCGACCAGACGTTCCCGGACGGTGTCGGAGAAGCGGGTCCGGGTCCCTGCGGTTGCCCGCGCACCCAGCAGACGGAGGACGGCGGGATCGGCTGCCGCGATGCGACGCACGTGCTCCTCCGGCTCGGCCAGCGACAGCGCCACGGAGAGCGAGGCCTGAGCCCGCTCCGTGTCTCCGTCGTGCACGTCGAGTGCGGCCGCGACCAGCCAGGCGTCCACCATCGATGCCGGCAGCGCGCACGTCATCGAGCCGTCGAGAACGGGACCGAGGGCGGCGCGCGCCTCCGCGTGCCGCTGGTCGTGCAGGGCCGCTATCGCGCGGAGGACCACGATCTCACCACTGGGGCCGAGCGCCCGCTCGGTGTCGGAGATGAACCGGTCGCGCAGATTCGGCTCTCCCAGTCGATCGAACGTGTGCACGGCGAACGCACCCAGCATCGCGTACCAGTGCAGAGGGAGCGGGGTGTCCTCGCGAGGAACCAGCGTGTCCCGCAGTGTGAGGGCGGCCGCATGCGGATCGGGGGCGTCGTGCGCACTCAGCAGGGCCGTCAGCCCCCGCAGCCCGCGGGAGATCGCCGGCTCCGGGCCCGAGTCGATGATCGCCGCCGCTGCGCGCAACGTCTGTTCCGCGTCGACCTCCTGCAGCCGTTCATACGGGACCCAGGAGCGCCAGACCCTGGTCACCTCGTAGAAGGAGTCGGCCGGCGCGCCGAGCTCCCGCCACCTCGCATCCAGTCGTTCCCCGGACGCCAGGACATCCCGCATCCTGCCCCGGAAGAGGGTGCTGGTGTTGAGGATGGCGGAGGCCTGGAGCTCCGCGGTGATCGCGCTCACCGCTCGAGCTTGATCGGCAGCGGTCCGCGCATAGCGCTCTGCGCGGTCCAGGTGACCGACATACAGCTCCCCCATCGCCGCTTGCAGGAATGCGTAGGTGTCGAGCTGGCTCTCCCCCGTCACGGCGACGAACGAGCGTCCGAGTCGGTCCAGCGCCTCAGCGATTCCGCCCCGTCGCACGGCGGTGTGCAGATCGAGGCCCGCCAGCCACTGCCGGTCCGCTGCCGACCCGCCCCGGTCGCCCAGAGTCGCGAGGACGGCGGCTGCTGCAGAGGCGTCGCCGCGAGCGAGCTCCGCGGCAGCGACCAGCATCTGCACGGCAGGGTCCGAACGCAGCGGGGCGGGCATCGTCCTGATCGCCTCGCTCACTTCGCAGGCATGACCCGTCAGGATCAACTGCATTCCGCACCGACGGAGGATCACCGAGATGCAGGCCGGATCCCCGCTGCGCGTGGCGTGGCGCAGCGCCGGAAGATGCGCCTGCTGCTCGGCGAACCACTCGGCGGCGTCCTTTTCGAGGCGCTCGATGACCGCCCGTCCGCGGTCCCGCAACCGTGCGGTGAGGAATTCCCGCAGTAGCGGGTGATAGTGGTACCAGACCGGATCCGTGCCGTGCCTGCCCATCAGCACGCTGAGCTGGATGACTCTCTCGACGAGCGCGGCCGCTGGCGCGCCGGGCGACAGTCGATACGCGAGGTCCACCGTGAACGCCTCCGGAACGGAAGTGACGAGGAGGAATTCTCGAAGCTCCTCATCCAGGTCGGCGAAGACCTCCTCCAGGAAGTAGTCGACCAGCGCCGGAGCATCCCCGCGGAGCGAGTTGTCCGTGGTGTCGCGGTGCTCCAACCCGGCGAGCACCATGAGACGCAGACCGGCAGCCCATCCTTCGGTCCGTTGAAGGACCGTCGTGATCTCGCCCTGCGACACCGTGATCCCGTTGGCGCGGAAGAAGGACCGCACCTCTGCCGGGGTGAATGCCAGGTCGGCGCTGTCGAGTTCGAGCGCGATGCCGGCGATCCGACGCCGCGCCACCCGGATGAGCCGCGTGCCGCGCCCGGAGAGGACGACGTGCGCGTTGCCGGGAACGGCCTGGACGAACGCCGACAGCATGTCGGCCAGTTCGGGAGTGTCGATCAGGTGGACATCGTCGAAGACGAGCACGATCCGTCGCGGGGTCGCCCGCAGCGACCGAGCGAGTGAGCGAGCTGTGTCCTCGGATGCCACCCGGGGAACCTTCGCCAGGCTCTCACGGAGTCGTCCGTCTTCGATCCGTTCGAGCGCCGATCGAAGCAGCATGAGGTCGACGTCGCCGCGCCGGAACGAGACCCACACGACATCGGTGTCCGATTCGGCGCCGATGACCGCCGCCCATTGGGCCAGCAGCCTGGTCTTCCCCGTACCGGCCGGGGCCGCGACGAGAGTCAGAGTCCACGGTTCGTCCATGGCCGCGGTGAGCCGGTCGATCAGCCGTGGGCGCGCGACATCCTCCGCGACCGCCTCGGGCACGGAGGTCCTCGATGCGTCATCGTCGCCGATGCTCTCCGTCATGGGAACCCCCCGGTCCATCGTTCGACGCCAGGTCAGCTGATATTTCGCAGTATGGCACCGGCCGTACAGCGCCTCAAGCGCTTCCACCCCGACGAAGGTCTAGATCGACCTCGACCTCCGTCGCCGGGAGAGCAGCGAAAGGAGCGACGGCACGGCCGCTCCGAAGAAGAGCGCCAGTCCGACGCCGAGAAGCGTCTCCCCCGCGCGCTCGAGGAACCGCGCCCCCGGAGCGCCGGACGAGCTGACCAGGATGAACGTGAGGGCGATGAACGTCGTGAAGCCCGGAGCCACATACCAGCGGCTCTCCTGACTCGCGCAGAGCGCACCGACGACGACTCCGATCACCATGCCGATGAGGAGATCTCCCGGCGCGAGGAGAGCGAATGCGGCGGCAGCCAGCGCGCCGACCAGCACCGAGATCGCCCGACCGATGCTGCGCGCGATCAACTGCCCCCGCACGGGACGCATCACGAGAAGCACGGCGGCCGTGGCCCACCCGACGTGTTCCAGGTCGAGGAGGAAGCCCATCGCAGCGGCGATCGCTGCAGCAGTGCCGAGAAGCAGGCCGTAGACCAGCATCGCCCGACGGCGCGGCACCGGAGTCGGCGCGGGGGGCGGCTCATCCCGCTCCGGCCAGAGCAGGGAGACGAGCCATGCGTACAGGGTGCCGACGACGATGCACGCACTGAGGCCGACAGCGGCGGGAGACCACGAGAAGCTCAAGCCGATGCCGATCATCGGCAGCACGAGCACCAGCACGAGCTGCGCCACGCGCCCGTGCGCGGCATTGATACATGCGAGCACGGCGGAGACGAACACCCCCACGACGGCGACGGCAGGTACGGTCGCAAGCAGCGAGCCCACGAGGAGGCCCACCGCGCTGAGCGTGCCGACGAGGAGAATGACCGCCCGGCCCCGCCGCCGCGGCGGAAGCCGAAACGCCGCCGCGGGGAGCACACCGACAGCCAATGCGAGGCCCAGCGTCGAGCTGAAGGGAGTGACGACCACCGCGGGCAACGCGAAGGCCACGCCGAGAGCGAACCTCGACCACCGCCAGGTCAGCCCGGTCTGGTCATCCACCCCGACCACCTTGCTGACGTCGCACTCCGGATACCGAATGGCATGCCCGTCCCCCGTTCGCCGATGGCGCCCGCGGCCTCCCGCCGCCCGCTCTCGGGCCCAGCCTAGGCATCGCTCGGTCAGCCGTCAGCGCGGGTCGTCGAGTTCACCAGGGTGAGGGGGACCTCCAGCGGCACTCTCGCTCTGCGCGGCACCCGCGGACTCGATGCCCTCGAACACGGAATCGTGCACACGACCGGTGGCGCGCAGCCCCGTGAACCACGGGGTGCGCGCGGCGACGGCTGCCGCTGTGTTCGGGAGCTCCGCCAGGTGGAGCGTCGTGCCGTGCTGCGAAAGTTCCCGATCGAGGTTCTCGAGCGCGTCCAGCACGGTGATCGTGACGACCTCCTGCTGCGCGAGCCCGAGCACGAGCGCCTCGACCTGCCCGTCCTCGTCGTCGACGATCTCGAGGAGCTTCCGTTCGTTGGCCATCGCATTCGCCGTGTAGAGGCCGCGATCGAGGTTGACGCCGAGCACGCCACCGCTGTGCCCGACCACGCGGATCCTGGGCACATTGAGTTCGCGCAGTACGAGGATCAGCGTGACGACGACGCCGACGGCCACAGCGGGCAGCAGCCCGGCGGTGAGCCCGATCACGGCGACCGACGACGCGACCCAGAAATCCACTCGGCTGATCCGCGCCCAGCGTACGAGTTCGGGGATGTTGATCAAGCCGGCGACGGCGACGAACACCATGGCGGCCAGAGTGGCCTCGGGCATCAGGCTGAGCACCGGGCCGAGGAACAGGGCGACCAGCACGGCGAGCACGACCGTGACGACCGTCGCCAGCTGAGACCGTGCTCCGGCGCTCTGATTGACCGCGCTCTGCGAGAATCCCCCCGCAGCGGGCATGGTCCCGAAGAACGAGCCGAGCGTGTTCGCCGCCCCCGTGGCGAAGAGTTCCTGATCGCTGTCGATCTGAGGCTCGATCGGCGTGCGGAGGCTCCTGGCGACGGCGGCCGACTCGAGGAAGGCCATGACGGCGATCGCGAGCGCGCCGGGGACGAGAGCCGTCGTCTGCGCGAAGTCGGGGATTCCGGGCAGGTGCAGTCCGCTCGGAACCGCCTCGATCAGACGGACGCCGAACTCGTCGATGCCGGCGAGCCAGACGAGGAGTATGCCGCCGACGACGACGATGAGCGTTCCCGGGACCTTCGGCGCCAGGCGCTTGAGAACGATCAGGACGGCGATCGAGCCGACCGATAGCGCGACCGTCGGCCAGTTTGCGCTGCTGAACGCGTGTCCCACAGCGGCCAGCGATCGGAAGAACCCGCTCCCGGAGAAGTCGTCCGTCTCGCCGAGAAGCTTCGGCAGCTGGCCGACGGCCACCGTCGCCCCCACGCCGATCTTGAGGCCGAGCACCGTGGCGCCGCTGATGTTCTCGACGAGCGAGCCGAGCCGGCAGAGTCGGGCGAGAAGCAGGACCACTCCGACCAGCAGCGTCAGCATCATCAGTGAGCCGATCGCGTCCTCCGCGTCGGCCGCGACACCCGCGGACACGAGGGTGGTCGCCGTGAGGGTCGCGATGGTCGAGGTGGTCGAGACGCTCATCGCCCGACTGCCTCCGAGGGCCGCATAGACGATCATCGGCACGACACACGTGTACAGCCCTACCTGAACCGGAAGGTTCGCGATCGTCGCATACGCCATCGCCTGCGGGATCACCACGGCGCCGGCGGAGAGACCGGCGATCACGTCGCCCAGCACCCACCTGCTCCGATAGCCCTCCAGTGTGCTGAACAGCCAGGGCGGTCTTCTCACTGCCTTCACCTGCCTCCGAGTGCTCGTCTGGGTGAGCGTACTGCTGCCGGACCTGCCGTGCGCGGAGCTTCTCACCCTCCGAGGGTGGCCCATCCGCGCGGACTTGTATTGTGCACAACTGAATTGCCTGCAATACTGTAGGGATGACGATGACCGATGAGATGGTGTGCTTCTCGCTGTACTCCGCCTCGCGCGCGACCACACAGGCATATCGCGCCCTGTTGGCTCCCTGGGGGCTGACCTATCCGCAGTACCTGGTGCTCGCAGCACTGTGGATCGAAGGCGATCAGACGATCGGCTCGCTCGGCGCGGTGATGCGCCTCGACTCCGGCACGCTGTCCCCGCTGGTGCGTCGCCTGGAACAGGCGGGACTCGTGTCACGCGTCCGGGGCGAGGCGGACGAACGGGTCGTCACGGTGCAGCTCACCGATCGCGGTCAGGCGCTTCGTGCCGAGGTCGCCCCGCTCCACACCGCGGTCGCGGAAGCCGCCGGCCTGAGCGAAGACGATCGCCGCACCCAGCTCATCGCCGAACTGCACGACATCACCGAACGGCTCCAGCGCCTCACCGCAGGGCTGGCCGCACCCGCACCCGCACCCGCGGGCGACTCCCACTGAACCTCCTCCCACCCAGAACGGAAACCCCATGCGCGCACTCATCCACCCGACTTTCGGCGACCCCGAGCAGGTTCTCCGCATCGAGGACCGCCCCCTACCCAGGCCCGGAACCGGTCAGGTCCGTCTTCGCACGGTGCTCTCCCCCATCCACAACCATGACCTGTGGACCGTCCGGGGTACCTATGGCTTCAAGCCCGAGCTCCCCGCGGCTTCCGGCACCGAGGCGGTCGGCATCGTCGACGCTCTCGGCGCAGGCGTCGACCACCTCGCCGTCGGCCAGCGCGTCGCGACGGGCGGCACGTTCGGCGCCTGGTCGGAGTACTTCCTCGCGAACGCCGCCAGCCTGATCCCGGTGCCCGAGGCTCTCTCGGACGAGGACGCGGCGCAGCTGGTCTCGATGCCGTTCAGCACGATCACGCTGCTGCGCTTCCTCGACGTGAAGCCGGGCGAGTGGATCGTGCAGAACGCGGCGAACGGCGCGGTCGGCCGTATGCTGGCGCAGCTCGGTGCCGCCCGCGGCATCAACGTCCTCGGTCTGGTCCGTCGCACGGCAGGCGTCGAGGAGCTCCGCACCCAGGGCATCGTGGGTGTCGTCGCCACGGATCAGGATGACTGGCGCGAGCAGGTCGCACGCCTCACCGGCAGCGCACCGATCGTCGCGGGCGTCGACTCCGTCGGCGGATCCTCCGCGGGCGACGTGTTGTCGCTCCTCTCCGAGGGTGGCACTCTCGTGGCGTTCGGGGCCATGGACTCCCCCACGATGGAGATCGCCTCGTCCGACGTCATCTTCAAGCAGGCCACGGTGAAAGGCTTCTGGGGCAGCAAGGTCATGCCCAGCCTCGACCCCGCCACCCGGGGCGAGCTGTTCGGAGAGCTGGTCCAGCGCGTCACCGACGGCACCCTGACCCTGCCGGTGGCCGGCATCTTCGACGCCGCCGAGATCGGCGCGGCCGTACAGGCGAGCAACACCGCCGGGCGCATCGGGAAGGTGCTGCTGCGCTTCTGAGCCGCTTCTGCGCACCGGGGTTCCGCACGTCGGAGCCCCGGTGCAGAGTATGGGCATGGAGATCACACTCGCCAGCCCCGAGGGGCTCGTCGTCAGTCCCGCGTTCAGTCACGTCGCGGTCGTCCCACCCGGCGCGACCACCATCTACGTCGGCGGCCAGAACGGCGTCGATTCCACCGGAGCGATCGTCTCCTCCGATGCCGCCGACCAGTCGCTGCGCGCCGTGGAGAACGCCCGCATCGCGCTGGAATCCGCCGGCGCCGGGCTCGATGACGTCATCAGCTGGACGGTGCTGATCCACCAGGAGGCCGACCTCCGAGCAGCGTATGGCGCGGTCGCGTCGAGGCTGGCGCGCGAAGGCGCGCCACCGCTCGTCACGGCGGCACTGGTGGCTGGACTCGGCGTGCCCGGTGCGCTCATCGAGGTGAGCGCGGTCGCAGCCGTCATCCGGGAGTGAGCCCGCACGCGCGGAGCTCTGCGCCCGGTCGCCGCTTCAGATCCGCCCGCGAACCGGCGTCCGCTCCGAGGCATCGCCCTCGTCCGGCATCGTCATCTCCGCCCGCACGCCGAGGAGGCGCACCTCTCGTGCCGGGTCGAGCGTGTCGGCGAGAGCGAGCGCCGTCGCCACGAACTCCTCCGGGTCATTCGTCGGCCCCGGGAGCTTGCGACCGAACGTCCTCGTCTCGAACGGCGCATATCGCACTTTGAGATGCGCGCGCACGACGGGCCTGCCCTCGGCGGCGCAGTCCTCGAAGGCCTGCACGGCGAGCTCCCGGACGGCGGAGGTGACCTGCTCGGTCGTCGTGAGGTTCTGCTGATAGGTGGTCTCCCGACTATGGCTGCGCGCGACCCAGGGGGTGTCGTCCACGACGGCCGGCCCCTGTCCCGATCCGAGCCCGTGATACCAGACGCCCATCCGCGGGCCGAACTCCGCGACCAGCACCTGCTCATCGGCGTCGGCGAGTTGGCGGACCGTCACGATGCCGTGCGCAGCCAGCCGCTTCTGCACCTTGGCGCCGACACCCCACAGGTCGCGGGTCGGCTTGTCGCCCATCACCTCGAACCAGTTCTCCGCCGTCAGCCGAAAGATGCCCCGCGGCTTTCCGAACTCGGTCGCGATCTTGGCGCGGACCTTGTTGTCGCCGATGCCGACCGAGCAGTGCAGTTCGGTCGCGGCCAGCACGGCTGCCTGCGCAGCGCCGGCGACGCCCTCCGGGTCATCGGTCGTCACGCCGAGGAAGCACTCGTCCCACCCGATGACCTCGAGCACCACGTCCGGAAGCGAGCGGAGCGCGGCCATCACCTCGCCCGATGCGACGGCATACGCGTCCTGGTCCACGGGCAGGAAGACGGCGTTCTCCGGGGCCTTGCGTGCCGCGATCTTGAGGGGCATCCCCGAACCGATGCCGTAGGCGCGCGCCTCGTAGGAGGCGGTCGACACGACGGCGCGCTCCGTGGGATCGCCGCGCCCGCCCACGATCACCGGGAGCCCGGCGAGCTCCGGTCTGCGCAGCACCTCGACCGCGGCGATGAACTGATCCATGTCCACGTGTAGCACCCAGTCGGCCATGCAACGAGTGTGACGGCTGAGAGCGCCGCTGTCACCCCGCGCTCCGCCTCCGGTCGACCGGCGCTCAGCGGATCGCCACGCCGATCGCGGTGACGACGACGGCGAGCAGGGGAAGCGTCCCCTGCATCAGCGCGGCACGTGCCTTCGTGCGGTCCGAGAGGATGAGCACCAGCGCGGCAGCGAGCATCATCGCGGTGCCGGCGAACACCAGCGTCAGTCCGACGGTCTGCGATCCGACGATCACGAGGCCGATGCCGAGCAGGGTCGTCAGTGCCAGGAAGAGGTTGTAGAAGCCCTGATTGAAGGCGAGCTGCTTCATCGTGACGGCATCCGCCTCGCTGGCGACGCCGAAGATCTTCCTCGTCTCCGGGTCTGTCCACCGCAGCGACTCGAGCGCGAAGATGAAGACGTGGAACGCAGCGGCGGCTGCGGCGAGGACGAGTCCGACGATGAGCATGTGCTGATTCTGTCAGACGAGGAAGATCGGCAGCAGCCCGGGGTTGTGCGCGTGCACCAGCACGGCGAACACGACGGCGTCGAACAGCAGGTGCACGGTGACGACGTAGGCGAGCGAGTGGGTGCGCAGGAAGATGTACCCCTGCAGCAGCGCGAACGGGATCGTCAGGAGCGGACCCCACTCGCGGTAGCCCAGCTCCCAGAGGAACGAGACGAACACGATCGCCTGCAGCAGGTTCGCGACGAGGTTCGGAAAGTGGCGGCGCAGCAGCGCGAACACGGTGCAGATGAAGAACAGCTCGTCCCAGATGCCCACGGCCCCGACGCCGACGAAGAGCCGCGCGATGAGCTCGGGGGTGTCGACCACGGGCCAGTTCTGGTACACCCCGCTGGTGATGAAGTAGAAGGGCAGGATCAGCCACCCCAGGATCAGGACGGCCACGAGCCATCCCCACTGCAGCCGACCCCAGCGACGGTGCGTGCGCCAGGGGAAGCTGATGGCGCGGTCACGGTAGACGAACCGCGAGATGACGTACGGCACCGCCACCGCACCGCCCAGCGCGAGCGTGAAGCGCAGCATCGCGAGGTTGTCGAGTTCGGCGGCGAGGGGGATGATGCTGACGATCAGCAGACCGACGGCGATCAGCGAGAGGTCCCTGGTGAGCGAGGGCAGGCGGTGCACGTCGATCGTCGTCGCGGTCTCGCGCCGTGCGCCCATGCTCACGACCGGGGACTCGACCGGCCGCCCGCGTTCGAGCAACCAGGCGATCAGTATCCCCACCGCAAGCAGCGTCCAACCCAGCCACGGGATCTCCAGCACGAAGAACGCCGGGGCGGCGGCGCAGACGAACAGCGCCGGCACGAATGCGAGGCGCAGCGTCGTGTCACGCCGCACCTCGGTCACGCGCGCGCCCTGCGCCGGTAGACCAGATCGCGGATGTCGCGCCCCTTCGCGATGCCCTTGCGCTCGAACGCGGTCATCACGCGACCGTCGAAGCGCTCGGCCCACTCCCCCTCGAACGCGCGCTCGAACAGCGGCTCGGCGTCGAGCACCTCGCGCATCTGCAGGGCATAGTCCTCCCAGTCCGTCGCGAGGCGCAGCAGTCCGCCGTTCTTCAGGGCTCTCGCAGCGGTATCGCCGAATCCCGGCCGGACGAGACGGCGCTTGGTGTGCTTCTTCTTGTGCCAGGGGTCGGGGAAGAAGATCCACACCTCGCGTGCGGCGGCC
>JAQZBG010000051.1 GCA_029239165.1 Microbacterium sp.
TACGCCACCTGGTGGATCCGTCAGGCGATCACGCGCGCGATGGCCGACCAGGCCCGCACGATCCGCATCCCGGTGCACATGGTCGAGGTCATCAACAAGCTCGCCCGCGTGCAGCGTCAGATGCTCCAGGACCTCGGCCGCGAACCCACTCCGGAAGAGCTCAGCCGTGAACTGGACATGACACCGGAGAAGGTCGTGGAGGTGCAGAAGTACGGACGAGAGCCGATCTCGCTGCACACCCCGCTCGGTGAAGACGGCGACAGCGAGTTCGGTGATCTCATCGAGGACACCGAGGCCGTGGTCCCCGCCGACGCCGTGGGCTTCACCATGCTGCAGCGTCAGCTCGAGCAGCTGCTCGACTCGCTCTCCGAGCGCGAGGCCGGCGTGATCCGCATGCGCTTCGGCCTCGGCGACGGCCAGCCGAAGACGCTCGACCAGATCGGCGACACGTTCGGGGTGACGCGTGAGCGCATCCGTCAGATCGAGTCCAAGACGATGGCGAAGCTGCGTCACCCGAGCCGCTCGCAGTCCCTCCGGGACTACCTCGAATGAGCCAGGCGAACGACGGCAAGGCTCTCGAGACGAGTGTCGACGGCAAGAACTATGCACGCATCCCGCTGCGCACCCGCGTGGTCATGCCCGAGGATGACCTCGACGCGATCATCACGGAGTACGCGAAGGATGTTGTGCAGCCGGGTGACCTGCTGTTCGTGACCGAGAAGATCGTGGCGATCACGCAGGGACGGTCTTACCGCCTCGACGAGATCAAGCCCCGCAAGCTCGCTCTGTTCCTTTCGAAGTACGTCACCCGCACGCCGTACGGCATCGGGCTCGGCATGCCGGAGACGATGGAGATGGCATTGCGGGAGTGCGGCACTCCGCGCATCCTGTTCGCGTCGGCCGTGGCGGCGGTGACCAAGGCGTTCGGTCGTCGTGGTGACTTCTACCGCATCGCCGGCGACAAGGCGCGCGCGATCGACGGTCCGACGAAGCACACCATCCCGCCGTACAACGAGGCAGTCGTGCTCGGACCGAAAGACCCCGATGGCGTCGCAGCCCGGCTCAAGAAGCTCGTCGGTGGTCACGCTGAGGTCGCCGTGGTCGACATCAACGATCTCGGCGGCAACATCCTCGGCTCGACTCTCGACAAGGACGGCGAGCGTCGCCTGGTGAAGATCCTCGGCGACAACCCGCTCGGCCAGGGCCTCGAGTCCACGCCGCTCGGCATCGTCCGCGCGATCTGATCTCGCCGTACCTGCGAAGAAGGCCCCGGATGCTCGGCATCCGGGGCCTTCTTCGTTGTCTCAGAAGCCGATGACTTCGCGGTAGCGAGGCTTGTGACCGGTGCGGATGCCGGTGACGCTGGGCTTGTTCTCGTAGACACCGGCGCCCCAGTTGCCCTCGACGAGCACGGGGCCGTCCGGGGACACGACGATGTCCCAGCCGACGTACTGCACCTGAGGCACCACACGGGCGACGTCGTCGATGAACGCCCGTACCTCGTCCATGTACGGCAACTGGAAATCGGCGATGCGGAAGCCCGAGTCGGGATGCGTCTCGTGCACGTGGCCGTGTGAGTCGTACCCGGCGCCGACGGCGCGGCCGTTCTCATCGAGCATCGTGTAGAAGCCGCCGAAAGTCATCTGGTCACTGACCGCGCCGCGTCCGAACTTCTGCGCCATCGCGAGGATGTGCGCCTTCTCTCCATCGAAGAACGCAGTGATGCGTGTGGTGTTCACGGTTCCGGGGCACACCGCAGCGAGAGCGTCGTGTTGGCGGATGACCTCTTCGATGAGGAGTTCGCCGCGCTCCACAAGCCCGCGGTGGAACTCTTCCCAGTCCTCGATGTCGGCGGCGTGGTAGCGGTGGACACCGGTGCCCGCCTGGCCCACCGGCTCCTTCGTGACGATCGTGCCCAGGCGCTGGGTGAGTTCGCGGACGGCGTCCGCGTTGCCTTCTTCGACGACCATCCACTCGCGCTTGAGGAAGGGGGAGAACTGCTTGTCGAACTCGACCTTGTCCTGGAAGATCCAGCGGTAGTCCGGGTGGTCGTACCGCTGCGAGAGCTGGTTCGAGACCGGGTGCGTCATGTACGTCTCACGCTCGGCCTGCGTCAGCATCGCGAAGTCGTAGTCGATGTAGTCCTGGAAGCCCACGTTGTGTCGGGCGGCGGACCACAGCATGTCCACGACGATCGCGGGCACGGCCTTGTGGTGCTGTTCCGAAGCTTCTTTGGCCCGTTCCACCACCGATCCGACGTCGATGCGGCGGGCACGCCCCAGCAGATAGCGGATGCGGGGCGCGAGGGAAAGACGAGACATATGGCTCCAGGGTCGGGGTCCCCTCCAGTCTACGGGGGCGCGGCGGATCGACCTGGGAGCCGGAGGCTAGGCTGGAAGACGTGTGGGAAACGACGTCCAGCTCTCTGCCGCGAGCCATCATCTCCCGTTCGGCTCTCGCCGCGGGCGCTACGGCGGCAGTGCGGGCGGGCGGCCACATCGCCGACCTGCGGCGCGATGCCTGGGGGCACGGTGTCCTCTCTGTCGCACAGGCCGTGACGGCCGCCGGCGCCGAGTGTGTGCGCGTTGATGCGCCGGGTGAGGTCGACGCTCTGCAGCTGGAGGGGATAGTCGGCGTCACGACCGGAGAGCCCGACATCGATCCCGATCTCCTGTACGGGCTGCCCCGGGAGGAAGGCGCTCCGTCGACGAGACCGGTGATGCGCCTGACGGGTCGCGTGCTGTCGACCAAACCTCTGCGTGCGGGAGACGCCGTGTCGTACGGGTACACGTTCCGCGCCGAGGCCGCGACGACGGTGGCGCTGGTGACCGGAGGGTACGCACAGGGCATCGTGCGGGCGCTGGGGAACAACGCCCATGTCGAGATCGACGGGGTGGCCAGGGCCATCGTCGGGCGAGTGGCCATGGACGTCTGCGTCGTCGACCTCGGGAGCGCGATCACAGAACTCGGGGCAGAGGTCACCTACTTCGGCGGGGACGGCCCGCTCTCCGGCGGCATCGCCCGGTGGGCAGAGGTCACGGGGATGGCGCCCCCAGAGCTCGTCACCGTCGCCGGATCGCACGCCATCCGGGGGTGGGAGGCATGACCCGCCCCGAGCTCCGGCTGAGCAGCGACAGCCTCCGCGCCAACATCGCAGCCGTGCGTCGGCGCATCTCGCCTTCTCGCCTGATGCTCGTTCTCAAGGACGACGCCTATGGTCACGGCCTCTCCTGGGTGGTCGACACAGCCGTGCAGGCGGGCGTCGAGTGGTTCGGCAGCTACGACATCCGCAGCGGGCTCGCGGTCCGGCGCGTGGCGGGAGGCGATGTCCGGATCTTCGCGTGGGTGACCTCGACCGATGGCGAGATCGACGATGCGTTGCTGAACGACATCGACCTCGGCGTCGGCACCATCGAGTATCTGGGACGGATCGTCGCCCGAGCTTCAGCGCTGGGTGCGAAAGCTCGCGTTCACCTGAAGATCGACACGGGGCTTCACCGGAATGGTGTGCTCCCGGGGGACTGGGCGACTGCCGTCGCCGAGGCACGCGAGGCAGAACGGTCCGGCATCGTGGAAATCGTCGGTGTATGGAGTCACATCGCGGAGGCGAGCGACGCCGAGGACGACGCCGCTCAGGCCGTCTTCCTGGACGCTGTCCGGGCTGTGGAGGAGTCCGGCGTCTCGCCGACCGCCGTGCACCTGACCGCGTCAGCGGCCTCCTGGTGGAGGCCCGAACTTCGGGGAACCGTGTCGCGCATCGGCGCGTTCTGCTACGGCATCCGTTCTGCCGACGGGCCCGAACTCGAGGGCATCGTGCCTGTCGCGAGCCTCGTCACCACCGTCACAGAAGTCACGGATGACGGGGTCTTCGTGGGTATCGGGAGCTTCGACGGACTGCCGTCGACGCTGGCCGGCGCGTTCGTCGGCACGCCCGGCGGCACGAGGGAACTCCGCTCGGTGACGCACACGGCGTCGCTCGTCGAGCCGTGGCCGGGCGCGCGCGTCGGAGACGAGGTCGTGTTGTTCGGTGCGGGAGCCCACGGCGAATCGTCCGCCACCACGCTTGCCGAGCGTATCGACACGGTCGGCGAGGAGATCCTCACGCGGCTGACCGCACGGGTCCGCCGAATCGTTCTCGACTGACGAGCCTCAGAGAGCGGTCAGACCGCTTCGACCAGGCGAGCGGTCTCGTCGTGCCAGCTGGTGGCGATGGTGCGGAGCTTCTCTTCGTACTTGCGGCCGTGGTGGGCGCAGAACAGGAGCTCGGAGCCGTTGACCTCGGCGGCGATATACGCCTGAGCGCCGCACGAATCACAACGATCCATGGCCGTCAGACGGAACTCGACGGTGGAGGTGTCACGTTCGGTCGTTGCATTCATCTCGGTGCCTCCTCGGGTGTCGGCTTCGCTTGCTGATTTGGTCAATACAACCACGCCGCACCTGTGGGCATGCCCGGTTTGCGGCGTGTTTCGCTCAGCGCGTACGGGACAGCCGTGGACTGGACCGCCGCGGGGAGTGTCTGCGGCTGGAGTGCAGGCTGCGCGAATAGACTCAGAGATTGTGAATGCCGAGTATTCTGCCCATCATCTCCAGGTGCTTGAGGGGCTCGAAGCTGTCCGCAAGCGCCCGGGCATGTACATCGGGTCGAACGGTTCGCCGGGCCTCATGCACTGTCTCTGGGAGATCATCGACAATTCCGTCGACGAGGCAGTGGCCGGCAACGGCACGCGGATCGATATCATCCTGCATGGCGACGGCAGCGTCGAGGTCCACGACCGAGGCCGCGGCATCCCCGTCGACGTCGAGCCCCGCACCGGCCTCACCGGCGTCGAGGTGGTCTACACCAAGCTGCACGCGGGCGGAAAGTTCGGCGGTGGCTCCTACGCCGCCTCCGGTGGTCTGCACGGTGTCGGCGCCTCCGTCGTGAACGCCTTGTCGGAGCGCCTCGATGTCGAGGTGGACCGCGGCGGGAAGACCTACGCGATGTCGTTCCATCGCGGCGAGCCCGGCATCTTCAAGGACTCGGGCGAGAAGCGCCCCGACGCCCCGTTCACCCCCTTCGAGGACAACAGCGAGTTGCGTGTCATCGGCAAGGCGCCGCGCGGAGTCACCGGCACCCGCGTGCGCTACTGGGCCGACCGCCAGATCTTCACGAAGGATGCGGCTTTCCAGCTCGCCGAGCTCGAGACCCGTGCTCGCCAGACGGCCTTCCTGGTCCCCGGCCTCGAGATCGTGGTCAAGGACGAGCGCGCCGGGGTCGCGATCGACTCCAGCGCAGACGGCGAAGAGATCGCGACCGGACCCATCGAGACCTCGTACCTGTATGAGGGCGGCATCTCGGAGTTCGTCGAATACCTGGCGATCGATCCTCCCGTCACGGACACCTGGCGCATTCAGGGGGAGGGGACGTTCAAGGAGACCGTCCCGGTGCTGCAGGCCGACGGGCACATGATCTCCACCGAGGTCGAACGCGTGTGCGGCGTCGACATCGCGCTGCGCTGGGGCACCGGCTACGACACGCGTGTCCGTTCGTTCGTCAACATCATCTCCACGCCCAAGGGCGGCACCCACCAGCAGGGGTTCGAGCAGGAGCTCCTGAAGGTCCTGCGGACACAGGTCGAGCAGAACGCGCGCCGCCTCAAGGTCGGCAACGACAAGCTCGAGAAAGACGACGTCCTGGCCGGCCTCACGGCGGTCCTGACGGTCAACGTTCCGGAACCGCAGTTCGAGGGCCAGACCAAGGAGATCCTGGGCACGCCGGCGGTGCGGGCGATCGTCGCCCAGGTGATCCGCAAGGACCTGGGCCAGCGCTTCAGCTCGACCAAGCGCGATGACAAGAACCAGGCGTCGCAACTGCTCGACAAGATCGTGTCCGAGATGAAGGCCCGCGTGTCCGCGCGTGCCCACAAGGAGACGCAGCGCCGGAAGAACGCTCTCGAGTCGTCGACGCTCCCCACGAAGCTCGTTGACTGCCGCACCAACGAGGTGGAGCGCAGCGAGCTCTTCATCGTCGAGGGTGACTCGGCGCTCGGTACCGCCAAGAACGCGCGCAACAGCGAGTTCCAGGCCTTGCTGCCGATCCGCGGGAAGATCCTCAACGTGCAGAAGGCGTCCGTCGGCGACATGCTGTCGAACGCCGAATGCGCGTCGATCATCCAGGTGATCGGTGCAGGCTCGGGGCGGACGTTCGACATCAGCGCCGCTCGCTACGGGAAGATCATCCTGATGAGCGACGCCGACGTCGACGGCGCGCACATCCGCACGCTGCTGCTGACGCTGTTCTTCCGCTACATGCGCCCGCTGATCGAGGACGGCCGTGTGTTCGCCGCCGTGCCGCCGCTGCACCGGGTGATCGTCATGAACCCGGGATCGAAGCCGAACGAGACGATCTACACGTACAGCGAGCAGGAGATGCATGCCCTGCTGACGAAGCTCCGCAAGGCCGGAAAGCGGTGGCACGAGCCGATCCAGCGCTATAAGGGTCTCGGCGAGATGGATGCGGAGCAGCTGGCCAATACGACCATGGATCGCTCCGGCCGCCTGCTGCGCCGAGTGCGTATGGAAGATGCCGAGGCTGCCGGCCGAGTCTTCGAGCTGCTGATGGGCAATGAGGTGGCCCCCCGCCGCGAGTTCATCATCGACTCCTCCGACCGGCTGTCGCGCGAGTCGATCGACGCCTGACCACATCTGTCGGACAAGAGGGGCCGCGGCGAACCGCGGCCCCTCTCCTGTGCTCAGACGAGCGTGCGCCCGATGCTTCCGATCACTCCGTCGATGGGCTGACCTGAGGCATCACGTCGTGCGCCCGCTTCGGGAAGCTTGCGTACCGCGCCGGTGGGATCGACAGCCAGCGGCGGGTTCGGCCCCACCCACGCGACCGTGAGGCGGTCCTCGCCCTTCAGGAATGCGTGCGCGCGCACGCCACCCGTGGCGCGGCCCTTCGCCGGGTACTCCGTGAAGGCCGACACCTTCGCGCGTCCGGGGTCTGTACCCGGCAGGATGCTCTCGCCACCGGAGACCGTCGCGACCACGACCTCGGCCGTGGGATCGACGACGCCGAAGAACAGTACGGATGCACCGGATCCCAGCTTGACGCCGGCCATGCCGCTCGCGGGTGCTCCCTGGGGGCGCACGTTCGCAGCGGGGAAGTGAAGCAGCTGCGCATCGCTCGTCACGAAGACGACATCGGCGTCGTCGGGGGCCTCTGCAGCGCCGACGACCGTGTCACCGGGCTTCATCCCGATGACCTCGAGATCGGGACGCACCGGCAGCGACGACGGGACTATCCGCTTCACGGTTCCCTGTGCGGTGCCGAGCGCGATCGGCGTGTCGCTGTCGAAACGCACGAACCCGAGGATCCGCTCGTTCCTGGTCGTGATCCCGAGGTAATCCCGCAGCGGCGTCCCTGCGGCGAGCTGCACGGAGGTCGCCGGAACGGAGGGCAGGTCGACGGGGGAGAATCGCACGACGCGGCCGAGGCTGGTGAGAGCCCCGATCTCTGCGCGGACCGTGGTCTCTACCGTCGTCAGGATCGCGTCGTGCTTGCTGCGGCGTGCCGGGACGGTGAGCTCCTGCCCCTCACCGAGGTCGACACGCACGGCACGGCCGGTGGTGGAGAGGACGAGGACGGTGGGGGCGTCGGCGATCTGCAGATCTACCGCTCCCTTGGTTGCGCGCGGCTTCGGGGGAGCAGCGTTCATGAGCAGCGTTCGACGCGGTGTGCCGTACGCGTCAGCGGCGGCATCGAGCTCCTTGGCGACGACCGCGCGAAGGAGTACCGGGCTGCCCAGCAGTTCGCGGAGGGAAGCGATCTCCGCGAGCAGGGCATCGCGCTCGGTCTCGAGCTCGATGCGTGAGAACTTGGTCAGACGACGGAGTCGCAGTTCGAGGATGTATTCGGCCTGCAGCTCGCTCAGGTCGAACACAGAACGCAGACGCGTGCGTGCCTGCTCCGAATCGTCGGACGAGCGGATGACCTGGATGACCTCGTCGATATCGAGGATCGCGATGAGGAGACCCTCGACGAGGTGCAGGCGCTCTTCGCGGCGCGCGAGGCGGTAACGGCTGCGCCGCGTGATCACCTCGAGGCGATGCCCCACGTAGACGCTCAGCATCTCCTTGAGGCCGAGGGTGCGCGGCTGTCCGTCGACGAGTGCGACGTTGTTGATGCTGAACGAGTCTTCGAGCGGAGTCAGACGGTACAGCTGCTCGAGGACGGCATTCGGATCGAACCCGGTCTTGACGCCGATGGCGACGCGCAGCCCGTGGTTGCGGTCGGTGAGATCGGTGACATCGCTGATGCCCTGGAGCTTCTTGGCCTGTACTGCATCGCGGATCTTCTCGATCAGGCGTTCGGGACCCACCATGTACGGCAGCTCGGAGACGATGATGCCGGTGCGCCGCGGACCCAGTGGTTCGATCGAGGTCTTGCCGCGGACCTTGAGCGCTCCGCGTCCGTTCGTGTACGCGTCCTTGACGCCGTCGAGCCCCATCAGGATGCCGCCAGAGGGGAAGTCGGGACCGGGGACGAACTCCATCAGTTCCTCGGTCGTGGCATCCGGGTTCTCGAGAAGATGCGTCGCTGCCGCCACGACCTCGATGAGGTTGTGCGGTGCCATGTTCGTCGCCATACCGACGGCGATGCCGCTGGCGCCGTTGACGAGCAGGTTCGGGAAGGCCGCAGGGAGCACGGCCGGCTGCTGGAACTGACCGTCGTAGTTCGGGATGAAGTCGACCACGTCTTCATCGAGGTTCTCGGTGAGCGCGAGAGCCGCCGCCGCGAGCCGGGCCTCGGTGTATCGCGCGGCAGCCGGGCCGTCGTCGAGGGATCCGAAGTTTCCATGGCCGTCGATCAGGGGCACCCGCAGCGCCCACTCCTGCGCGAGACGGACGAGCGCATCGTAGATGGCGGAGTCGCCGTGCGGGTGGAGCTTTCCCATCACCTCGCCCACGACGCGTGCGCTCTTGACGTGGCCTCGGTCGGGGCGGAGCCCCATCTCGGCCATCTGGTAGAGGATGCGGCGCTGCACCGGCTTCAGACCGTCGCGGGCGTCGGGCAGGGCACGGGAGTAGATCACCGAGTATGCGTACTCGAGGAATGAACCCTGCATCTCCGCGGAGAGGTCGATGTCCTGGATGCGCTCCTCGACGGGCTCGGGCGGCGGGGTTTTCGGCATGGACTTCCTGAGGGCGTACGGGAGCCTGTGTCAGACTGGCTCGGATGTCCCTCATGCTACCGTCCGCGTCGCCGAGCGCCCGGAGCGTCGTCGGGGTGGCGGACGACCTGTTCGCCGCGCTCCGAGGCGAATCCGAGCTGTTGCCGCGTGCAGAATCCGTCGTCCTCATCGTCGTCGACGGTCTCGGGGCGATCAGCCTCCGGGCGCACGCCGGGCATGCCCGGGCGCTGACGGCCGGGATGGCGAAGAAGGACGTCGCGCAGTCTGTGTTTCCCTCGACGACGGCCGCGGCCCTCACCAGCATCGTCACGGGCGTGTTCCCCGGCGAGCACGGCCTCGTCGGCTACCGGGTGCTCGATGCGAGCCGCGACATCCTGGTTAACCAGCTCAGCGGCTGGGAGACCGACGGGATAGATCCGCTGAGCTGGCAGTCCGCGCAGACCATCTTCGAACGCGCCGGCCGATCCGGACACGAGAGTTTCGCGGTCGGCTTCGCCGGGTATGCGCGCAGCGGGTTCACGAAGGCCACACTGCGCGGCGCGGAGTTCGTCGCCGCGACCACGGCGGCGTCGCGCATCGAGGCCGCCTACGCGCTCGCCCAGGAACACCCGGGTTCACTTGTCTACTGTTACCTGCCCGAGGTGGACAAGGCCGGCCACAAGTACGGAATCGCGTCTCGCGAGTGGGTCGCGGCCCTCGAAGACATCGATGCCGCCTTGGCCGCGCGGGTACCACCGGCCGTCGGCGTGCTCGTCACCTCGGACCACGGGATGGTCGATGTGGCGGTCAACAGGCAGGTCGTGCTGGAGGAGGCACATCTCCGGGGCGTCCGTCATGTCGGCGGCGAGCCGCGGATGCTGCATGCCTATCTCGAACCCGACGCCGATCCCGCGGCCGTGATTGCCCGGTGGCGGGCAGACCTCGAGGGGATCGCTGACGTCGTGACCCGCGATGAAGCCGTTCTCGCCGGCCTTTTCGGGCCGGTGGTCACCCCCGCGGCGTCGTCGCGGATCGGTGACCTGCTGGCCATCGCACGCGGTACGTGGGCCCTCTACGACGGCACAGCCGCGGACCAGCGGGGGCGAGGAATGATCGGACAACACGGCGCGCTCACGCCGGAGGAGCAACAGGTGCCGGTGATCAGGCTCGGCGCCTTCGTTCGCTGAGGTCCACCGCGTGGGGGCGGCGGAGAGCCGTCACTCGTCCGTGCGGGCTCCGAAGACGATCTCATCCCACGAGGGCATGGCGTTGCGTCGGCGACGACGACCGCCGGAATCCCCGGAGTCGGAAGGAGTGGTCTGGGCAGAAGGACGGGCCGGCTCCGTCTCGTCGTCGGGTTGCTCGAGCGCGTCGAACAGCGAGATCGGGTCGGAGTGCTCGGCATCGTCTGCCTCTTCGAGCAGCGGAGCCGTTTCGCGTTGACCACGACGGCGACGAAGTGCCTCGAGAAGGTCGGCCGTCTCTGGACTCGTGTTCTGTGCAGACGGGGCGCGCTTGATGGCAGCATCCTGGGCCGCGATGTCTGAGCGCTCGGGGAGCGAGGGATCTTCGACCTCTGCCTCGGGCGCGGGCAACAGGCGAGGGCCGAAGGCTCCCGAATCGAACCTGCTCTCGTCCTTGTACGGCGATTCGGCGCGATCCGCATCAACGGCACGGAGACGCGGGATGAGCCCTTCGGGCAGTGATCCCTGGCGTGAGAGCTGGGTGGCATCCGCATTCAGAGGGGAGAGTGCGCTGCGGCGAGGATCGAAACTCCAGCGGGCATCGTGCTCGACGTCGTTGGCCGTGAACTCGAGCTTGATCGTCCAGCCGGATTCTTCCTTCCAACTCGCCCACCGTTCCGCCGTCGCCGCCACCTCGGCGAGCTTGGCGCGAACCGCGACTCCGAACGTCGGCTGGGCGTCGGGTTCGACTTCGCTGCCGATCAGCACGGGGACGGCGAGCGCCTGACCGATGATGTGCTCGCGCTCGGCGAGGACCGGGCCCTCGAAGCGGGCGACGTCGTCGACGCTGATCCCCAGCAGTTCGGCGACCTCCGGTGCGGTGAGCCCGGCGCGGATCTGCGCCTGGATATCACGCGGGCTGGCGGCGAGCTTCTGCGATGGTGACGTTTTCCATGCGAATGCCCCTCTGATGGGTGTCCGTTCATGGTGTCACGCATGGAGCGTCCGGACCGGGAATACCCTGGGCGTGCCGTGAGTTTGGTCTGTCGCACGGACGAGCATTTGCGTTATGCCCTCCGGTCGTGCAAACTATGGCCGCCGAATACCCGACGGCGCACCACCCACTCGCACCATGAAAGTGGAGATCTACCGCATGGCAACCGATTACGACGCCCCCCGAAAGAGCGAAGACGACTCCGAGTCGATCGAAGCCCTGAAGGAGCGTGTGCCGGACAAGCTCTCCGGCTCAAGCGGGGACGAAGATTCCGACAACCCGTCGAGCTTCGACCTCCCGGGTGCCGACCTTTCCGATCTCGAGCTCGACGTCGTCGTGCTGCCCGCGCAGCAGGACGAGTTCACGTGCATGAGCTGCTTCCTCGTGAAGCACCGCTCACAGCTCGACCACGAGGGCGCATCCGGGCCCATCTGCAAGGAGTGCGCTGCGTAAGCAGTCCTCCGAGCGACGTCTCACGCGCCCCCGACCATTCGGTCAGGGGCGCGCTGTCGTATACAGCGGTGCGGTCACGACCGCGACGCCGCCGGAACGGAGACGCCGTCAGGAACGAGCGGCGCGGATGGCAGCAGCCAAGCGGTCGGGTGTTCGCGTGGAGATCGTCCACGTGTCGACCGGATCGTCCTCATCGAGATTCGGGACGACCACGATCCCATCGATCCCGCCGCGGATCAGGTGCCAGCCTCGTGCGGGGAGGCCGGGGCCGCGCGCCTGTCGTGCTTCCTCGCCGACCAGAGCGAGCGGTTCGCCGAGGTGCCCGACATCGATGTGGGCGCGCCCAGCACGCAGAACACGGCCCTCCACCGACACGACGGGCGTCGCCGCGATGAAGCCGAGCACCAGGAGAGCCGACACGGCGGCGCCGAGCACAAGTGCGACGGTGGATCCGATCGGGACGAAGACCAGCGACACCATCGGCCCTGCCACCGCGACGGTGAAAAGCAGCCAGAGGCTGGGGGAGAGCCGTTCGCGATAGCGGACACGTGCGTCTGTAGCGGGGTTCTGCATTAGCCTCATGGGGTGACCGATTCCGTTGATGTCCCCATTATCGCTGCAGTGATGCCCGGATACGCGCATCCGGGCGATGCGGGTGCCGATCTGGTCGCGGCCGAGGCCGTGCATCTGGAACCGGGAGAGCGCGCTCTCGTGGCCACCGGAGTCCGGATCGCGCTTCCCGAGGGGTTCGCGGCTTTCGTGGTGCCCCGCAGCGGGCTCGCGGCCAAGCACGGCATCTCGATCGTGAACTCGCCGGGAACGGTCGATGCCGGATACCGGGGCGAGATCAAGGTGAGCCTGATCAACACCGACATCCGGAGCGCGTACGATGTGGCGGTCGGCGATCGCATCGCACAGCTGATCATCATGCCGGTGGCACGCGCCACGTTTATCCCGGTGGACGATCTGCCGGACAGCGTCCGCGGCGCCGGCGGTTTCGGCTCCACCGGATATCAGGCGGGCCTCACGCAGAACGAAGCAGGGCAGAACAGATGACTGACAACAACGAGACTCCTTCCAAGTCGGCGCCCGCGAACCGCGCCACCGATGGGCCGTTCGACGACTCGGAGGCGAACCCGGTTCGCCCGTACATCGACCTGGGCGGGATCAAGATCCTGCCGCGCGAGGGCCTGAATCTTCGGCTCGAGGTGGAGGAGCAGACCAAGCGCATCGTCGCCGTCGGCCTCGACTATGCGGACTCCTCTCTGCAGGTGCAGCCGTTCGCCGCACCGAGATCCGGCGGGCTGTGGGACGAGACCCGCGTGCAGCTGCGTGACCAGGTCAAGGCGCAGGGCGGCCGCGTGGAGGAGCGCGACGGCCCACTGGGTAAGGAACTCCTCGCCGAGGTTCCCGCGACCGCGAGCGAAGGCTCTGGGCTTCGCCTCGCACGGTTCATCGGCATCGACGGCCCGCGCTGGTTCCTCCGCGGCGTCATCGGCGGAGCGGGTGCGTCGGATCCCGAGGCCGGTGCCAAGGTCGAGGACCTGTTCCGTTCGATCGTCGTCGTCCGCGGCGGTTCTCCGATGCCTCCGCGCGACCTGATCCCGCTGAAGATGCCGGCGACCCCGGGCTCCGCGTGAGCACCCCGGAAGGCGACCCGGAACGCGAGAAGAGCACCTCCGAGATCCTCGGGGAGGCTCTCGGCACCGCCGCGCGTCGGGCCGGACTCGATCCGGCCGAGAGCGCGAGCACGCACAAGGTCGTCTGGTCGGCGATCGGCGGAGTCCGCGGCATCCTCGAATCCGTGCTGCCGAGCCTCGCATTCGTCATCATCTTCACCATCCGCCCGGAGCCGCTGCTCCTCTCATTAGGAGTGTCGGTGGGGCTCGCGGCCGTCTTCACGATCGTCCGGCTCGTGCAGAAATCGCCGCCCTCCGCAGCGATCGGCGGTCTCGTCGCCGCGGTCGCCGCAGCTGCGCTCGCCCTGTGGACCGGCCGTGGCGCCGACAACTTCGTGCCGGGGCTCATCACCAACGCCGTGTACGGGTCGGTCATCCTCGTGTCGGCCCTGGTGGGGTGGTCCCTGATCGGGCTCGCCGTCGGTTTCCTGATGGGGGAGGGCACGACCTGGAGGAACGATCGGCGTAAGCGTCGCGCGTACTTCTGGCTCGGGATCGCGTGGGCTGCGCTGTTCTTCACTCGATTGGCCGTACAGCTGCCGTTGTACCTCGCCGGCGATGTCACCGCGCTCGGCACGCTCAAGCTCATCATGGGATTGCCGCTCTTCGCGCCCTTGATCGCCGTCACCTGGCTCGTCGTCCGAGCGCTCCATCCGCGTGGCCCGTCGCGCGAAGAAGCCGCCGAGGCATGATAGATTTATCTTGACATCAAGATAAATCGCAGGCTTTCGCCGGTGAGCTGCGCGGAGCAGACTGGTTAGGTCCGCCTTGCTAGCCGCAGGGGCTCG
>JAQZBG010000052.1 GCA_029239165.1 Microbacterium sp.
CAGGGGACCTTCCGCTTCCTCCTCGAACATCATGCGATAGAATGGAGTTCTGCTCAGCCCCGTTGGCTGAGGTGGTCAGGCGTCGTGAGACGCGCTGATCCGAGGCTCGAAACCTCCGGCATCCTCATCAGACACCGGAGGTTTTTCCATGTCTTCTTCCCTGCGCGCCCATCCACATTCCCGATGGTGGGCACTCATCGTCATCTCGCTCACCCAGCTCGTCGTCGTCCTCGACGGCACCATCGTGAGCATCGCGCTTCCGCGCGCACAGGCCGCTCTCGGTCTCACCGACGGACAGCGGCAGTGGGTCGTCACCGCCTACGCGCTCGCGTTCGGTGCCCTCCTCCTCTTCGGCGGACGTCTCGCCGACTACATCGGCCGCAAGCGCATCTTCATGATCGGCATGATCGGATTCGGTGCGGCTTCGCTGTACGGCGGGTTCGCGCAGCAGGGGTGGGAGCTCATCCTGGCCCGCGGACTCCAGGGCGTCTTCGCGGCGCTCCTCGCCCCGGCGGCCCTCGCCCTGCTGACGGTGACGTTCCCGTCCGGGCGTGACCGGAACACCGCGTTCGCCGTGTTCGGGACAGTCGCCGGAACGGGGGCGGCGGTGGGTCTCCTGCTCGGCGGGCTGCTGACCGAGTTCGCCGACTGGCGTTGGTGCCTCTTCGTGAACCTCTTCTTCGTCGTGGTCGGGCTCGTCGGTGGCGCTCTCTTCCTCACCGAGAGCAAGGCCGAAGGGGAGAACCGGTACGACGTGTGGGGGACCGTCACCGTCACTCTCGGGCTCGGAGCCCTCGTCTACGGGTTCAGTCTCGCCGAGCACGGGTGGGGCGATCCGCTGACGATCACGTTCCTGGTGCTCGGCGTCGTCCTGTTGGCGGTCTTCGTCTGGATCGAGAGCCGGGTCGCACAGCCGCTGCTGCCGTTGCGAATCGTCGCCGACCGCGTCCGGGGCGGGGCGTTCCTCATCCAGGGCGTCGCCGGCGCCATCATGATCGGCGCCACGATGTACCTCACGTTCCACCTGCAGTTCGTGCTCGGGATGGGTGCTTTCCCGGCGGGCCTGGCCACGCTGCCCCTGCCGATCGCCACCATGATCATCGCGCCGATCGCGACCCGGCTGCTGCCGGTGATCGGACCGCGGCCGATGCTCATCGTCGGACCGCTGCTCGCCGCCGCGGGGATGGTGTACCTCTCGGGCATCACACCGGGCGGCGCATATGTCGTGCAGGTCGCCCCGGCACTCGTGGCGCTCGGCATCGGGATGGCGTTCATCTTCATCCCGCTGCAGAACCTGGCGCTGTCGGGGGTGGCTCCGCACGATGCCGGTGTCGCGTCGGCCATGGCGAACTCCGCCATGCAGATCGGGGGATCGATCGGTCTCTCGGTGTTCACCGCCGTGTACGCGGCCTCCGTGGGCGGTCATGCTCAGGGCAACCTCACGCCGTCGCAGCTCACCGACGCGTATGGCTGGACGTTCATCGCCGCAGCCATCTTCATGGTCGCGGCCTCCGTCATCGCGATCTTCCTGGTGCGCGGCACCAAGGAGGAGCTCATGCCGGCGCAGGGCGAACGGTCTCTCGCTGCGCACTGACCCCGGCCGCGGCATCCGCCCGGGCGCAGATCGCCTGATTCCTGCCCGGGGAACGGATGCCGCGGCACGCCTCGGACGGAATGTCCGAGGGGGTTCGTACCGTGTGAGTATGCGAATCCTGCACACCTCCGACTGGCACATCGGCAGGACGTTCCATGGCAACTCGACCATGGACGCCCTGGCGGAGGTGCTCGGTGCGCTCACGGAGCAGGTTCGCGAGAACGCGGTCGACGTCGTCATCCTCGCGGGTGATGTCTTCGACTCCGCCACGCCGTCGGGTGCCGCCTACACGCTGCTCGGCGATGCGCTGGTGTCGCTGCACGAGACGGGCGCCCGCGTCATCGTCACGAGCGGCAACCATGACTCGGCCGCGCGGCTCGGCTTCCAATCGCGACTGCTTCGCGACGGCATCCACGTGCTGACCGACCCGCTCGCGGTGGGCGTCCCCGTGACGATCGCCGACGCCGACGGGCCGGTGCACTTCTTCGGCATCCCGTATCTCGAGCCGGCGATCGTCCGTCAGCATTGGCCCGAGGGCGACAGCACCGGGCGGCAGCTGCGTACGCAGGCGCAGACGATGGCCCACGCGATGGACCTGGTCCGCGCCGGCATGCGCGAACACGAGGGGCGGTCCGTGGCGGTCGCGCACTGCTTCGCCGCCGGCGTCGACGCGACCATCGGCCTCGAGCGCGAGGTGCGCCAGGGCGGACTCGACGTCGTGCCGCTGAGCGCCTTCGACGGTCCCGACTACGTCGCCCTCGGACACATCCATGGGCGTCAGCAGATCAGCGAGCGCGTCCGCTACGCCGGCGCCCCGCTGCACTACAGCTTCGGCGAGCAGCACAAGCCGCGCGGGTCCTGGCTCGTCGAAGAGCACGCGGACGACTGGGTCTGCGCCGTCTACACGGACGCCGTGCCTCAGCCCGAGCCCATGCGCCGCCTGCGGGAAAGCTATCCTCATTGCGCGATGGTGCAGCACCAGCCGGTGGCCACCGGGGACGTGGAGGAGAAGTCGTACGTGCAACGCCTGCGCACCGCCGTCACCGACGCGGACCGCATCGAGGCGTTCCTCGAACACGTGCGGGCAGGGCACGGGGCCACAGAGGTCGAGCACGAACTGATCCGCGCGGTGCTCGACGAGCGCGTGCGCGCGGAGGCACTCGTCTAGATGCGTCTCCATCGCCTGGAGGTCGAGGGGTTCGGCCCCTTCCGGTCGCGGCAGGTCGTCGACTTCGATGCCTTCGCCGACGACGGCATCTTCCTGATCGCGGGCCGTACGGGAGCGGGCAAGTCGAGCATCCTCGACGCCGTGTGCTTCGGACTCTACGGTGGTGTCCCGCGCTACGACGGGGGAGAGAAGCGGCTCCGCAGCGACCACTGCGAGCCCGACGATCTTTCAGAGGTGGTCGTCGAGTTCAGCACTCCGGCCGGTCGCTTCCGCGTGACCCGTTCGCCCGAGTACCTGCGTCCGGCCAAACGCGGTGGCGGCATGACCAAGCAGGCGTCGGCCGTCGCGCTCGACGAGTGGACCGATGCCGGCTGGATCGGACGAGCCGCTCGGGCGGTCGATGTGGGCAACGAGCTCGACGAGATCCTTCAGCTCAGTCGCGAGCAGTTCCTCCAGGTGATCCTGCTCGCGCAGAACCGATTCTCGGAGTTCCTGCTCGCCGGCAGCAGAGATCGTCAGGCTCTGCTGCGGCGTCTGTTCGGCACACAGCGGTTCGAAGACGTGCAGGCGCGGTTCGACGAGCGTCGCCGAGAGGCGGAACAGCGACTCGGCACTCGTCTCGCGACGGTGAGCGCGCGGATCGACGAGGCCGAGCAGCTCGTGGCGGCGAGCGGTCTGTCCGGTGACCCGGACGACACGATGCCGTCGGCGGAGGACGCGGCGGCGTCCGGACCACCGCCTGTCGAGGAACGTCTCGACGCCCTCCGGCGTGCCAGGGCTCGCGCCGACTATCGCGCCGAGCGTCGAGCCTCGGAGCGGGCGGAGGCGGAGAAGCGCGCGGCAGACGCCGATGCGGCGCTCGCCACGGCGCGCGAAGAGCAGCACGCCCAACGGGAACGCGACCGCGCCCGGGCAGCGCTCGAGCAGCTGGATGCGGAAGCACCGTCGATCGACGCGGCCCGTGCCGAGCTCACCGCCGCGCGCGCCGCTGAAGCGGTGCGGTCGACGATCTCTGCTGCTGCTCGTGCGGAGACGGCCCTCACCGCCGCGACCGAGGACGAACGGCGTGCTCGAGCGGCGTGGGATGCGTACGAGGTCGTGGTCGACGGCGACCTCGACGGCTGGGTTGCTGCACGCATGCGAGAGAGCGGTTCCTGGGAGCGGGCGCGCGAGCTCGAGAGCCAGGCGCCCATGCTCGAGGCCGAGCGGGGATCCGCCGAGGAGGCCGTTGCGGCGGCGACGGCCCGCCTCGAGGCCAGAGAAGCGGAGCGAGCTACCCTCCCCGACGCGATCACCGCGCTGACGGAGGAGCGGGACGAGAAACGGCGTCTGGCCGACCGGATCGGCGATGCCCGAGCGGCCCAGGAGGAGGCGGACGCTCGACGCACGGCGGCTCGCGAGGCGGAGCGGCTGCAGGCAGCACAGGCGTCGACCGAGCTCGAACTCGCCGACGCCACTGCCGTGCATGCCGCCGCGCAGACGAACCTCGCACAGCTGCGGCAGCGTCGCATCGACGGGATGTCCGGCGAGCTCGCGTCGACCCTCCGGCCCGATCATCCGTGTCCGGTCTGCGGTTCGCTGGAGCACCCGGCTCCTGCCACGCACACGGATCCCGTCTCACCCGAAGACATCGCTGAGGCCGAGACGGACCGCGACGTCGCGGCGCAGCGGGAGCGCGAGCTCTCCTCGGCGTCTTCGACCCTGCGGGCCGGGCAGGCGGTCGCCACCGCCCGCGCGGATGGGCGGAACATCGACCATGCCGAGGCGGAGTACGAAGCGGCCGCCGCAGCGCACGCGCGCAGCCTGGCCGCAGCGGAGGAACTGAAGACGCTCGACGGGCGACTGCGTGAGCTCGTCGACCGGGTCGCGCAGCTCGAGACCGAGAAGGCCGAGAGCACGGCAGCTCTCGCCCAGGCGCGGGAACAACATGCTCTGCTGCGGCAGCGGAGCACGGAGGCGCGAGAACTGATCGCCGCGGCCCGAGGCGACTTCGACACGGTCGCCGAGCGCCTCGACGACATGGCCGAGAGGATCTCCGCGGCCAGGGCAGTCGCCGACGCCACCGCCGAACGTCAGCGGAGGGCGCAGGCGCTCGCCGAAGCGGAAGCCGAGCGGGATGCGGCGCTCGGCGACTCGCCGTTCGACGATGCGGCCGCTGCCGAGCGCGCGCTTCTTCCGGCGACGGCGCAGGCGGCTCTGGAGACCCGCATCGGCGAGCATGCCGTGCAGCGGGAGAAGGAGCGGGCGATCCTGTTCGACCTGGAGCTGCGGACGCTCCCGGAAGAGGCGATCGACCTCGCGCCGGTCGAGCGGGCCGCGGCGGACGCCCGGGCGATCTGGACAGACGCGGTCGACGCAGCTGCTCGAGCGGCGGGCATCGCCGAGCGGCTCGGGGGCCTGATCGACTCCGCCGCCGCCGAGCACACCCGGACCGCCGCTGACGCCGCCGACTTCGAGGTGCTGCAGAACCTCGCCGACACGATCGCGGGACGCGGTGCCAACACCCGCAAGATGACGCTGGAGACGTTCGTGCTCGCCGCCGAACTGGAAGAGATCGTCGAAGCGGCGAACCGGCGTCTGCATGACATGTCGACAGGCCGCTACCAGCTCCAGCACTCCGACGCCCTAGCGGCGCGAGGAGCCGCCTCAGGGCTGGGGATCGTGGTCTCCGACGCCTTCACGGGGCAGACGCGTCCGCCGCAGTCGTTGTCCGGCGGCGAGACGTTCCTCACCTCACTCGCGCTCGCACTCGGGCTCGCCGAGGTGGTGACGGCGCGAGCAGGCGGCATCCGCCTCGACACGCTCTTCATCGACGAGGGATTCGGGTCCCTCGACGGCGACACGCTCGATGTCGCCATGCGCACGCTCGACGAGCTGCGACAGGGCGGCCGGACGGTCGGCGTCATCAGTCACGTCGAGGCCATGCAGGAGCAGATCCCGGCGCAGCTGACGGTCCGGGCGCTGCCGAACGGTCCGAGCATCATCGAGGCCCGCTGAGCCGCGGGCGTCGACCCGTCCCTCCGCCGCGGAAACCGAAGCCCTCGCGCCTTCAGACTCCGTATTCGGCGCGGATGAAGTCGCGCAGCTGCACGCTGCACCGGGCGACGGCCTCGCGCCAGTCGGTCAATGCGCCGTCCTCGGCCTGATCGGACACGGCACGGAACACGCGGATGGGTACGCCGAACTGCCCTGCGACCCAGATGTACGCGTAGGTCTCCATGTCGACCAGCGCTGCTCCCGACGGACGGATCACGGCGGTGACCTCGGCGTCCTCGACGAAGTGGTCTCCCGTCGCGATCAGGACGCCCTCGCGCCCCGTGGTCACGCGGGCCGGCAGCGAGACGTGCTGGCCGGCGACGCCGTCGAGGTCGGTGACATCGTGCTGGAAGGCGGTGCCGACCTCGTGGACGGTCGCCTCCAGCTCGGGATCGATCGCACCCGCCGTGCCGACGACCACGATCTCGTCGTAGACGTTCGCGTCGAGAGCGCGTGTCAGGGCGTATGTCGCCTGCAGCTTGCCTGGCCCGGTCACGAGGCGGTCGAAGCCCTCGAGTTCTTCCGGGAAGGCGGACAGTTCGGATGCGAGTGCGGCGACGAGAAGTTTCACTGCCTCATTCTCTCAGGTCGCGACTGGCAGGAACATGCGAACGCCGCGGCGTCACCCTGACGTAACACGGAAGCGAGATACTGATTCGACGAAACGAGCGGAGGATCACATGTCGTTGCAGAAGCAGATCTCTGAAGACCTCGGTGTGCGGGCCGAGGTCGACCCCGAAGCCGAAACCGAGCGTCGCATCGGTTTCCTCGCCGACTACCTGCGCACGACAGGAGCGAAGGGCTATGTGCTCGGCATCTCCGGCGGCCAGGACTCGACGCTGGCCGGGCGCCTCGCCCAGCTCGCCGTCGAGCGGGTGCGGGCCGAAGGCGGCGAGGCGAAGTTCCTCGCCGTGCGGTTGCCGTACCGCGTGCAGCACGATGCGGAGGATGCCCAGGCGGCGCTCGCCTTCATCGCCCCGGATTCGTCCGTCGAGGTCAACATCCAGAACGGTGTCGACGGCGTCGAGGAGGACATCGAGTTCGCCGTCACGAGCGACATCAGTGACTTCAACCGCGGCAACATCAAGGCCCGCCTCCGCATGGTCACGCAGTACGCGCTCGCAGGCCACGACGGACTCCTGGTGATCGGCACGGACCACGCCGCCGAGGCGGTCACCGGCTTCTACACGAAATTCGGCGACGGCGCGGCAGACATCCTCCCGCTGGCGGGCCTCACGAAGCGTCAGGGACGCTCGCTGCTGCAGCACCTCGATGCTCCGGATCGGCTCGCGTTCAAGGTGCCGACCGCCGACCTGCTCGACGGCCAGCCCGGCCGTGCCGACGAGGACGAACTCGGTCTCACCTACGAGCAGATCGACGACTTCCTCGAGGGGCGCTCGGTCGACCCCGAGGTCGCCGGTCGCATCGAGGCGAGATACCTCGCCACGCAGCACAAGCGGCACCTCCCGGTGACCCCCGACGACACCTGGTGGCGCTGACCGCACGTTGTCACCGGCGGAGTGCCCGCTTCGCGTCGTGTCGGATGCCGCGGATAGTGTCGAAGCATCCGACAGAACGGGAGCATCGTGCGGATCGACACTCAGGCCCAGCGCGTCATCTGGAGCGCGAGCGACCTCAAGGCGGCCGCCGAGTGCGAGTTCGCGTGGTGTCGGGCGATCGACGCGAAGCTGGGTCGGGTCCCCGCGGTCGAAGAGCCGGAAGACGCGACCCTCAAGCGTGCCGCCGAACTCGGGGACGTGCATGAGCGGAACGTCCTCGCCCGGTACGTGGACGACCTCGGCGAGGCGAGCGTCCACCGTATCGAGAAGGTCTCCTCGGTCGATGCCGAGGCGCTCGCGGCGGCGATCGACGAGACGGTTGCAGCGCTGCGCTCCGATGCGCTCGTGGTGTTCCAGGCGGCTTTCGCCACCGAGGAGTTCGTCGGTTTCGCCGATTTCCTCCGCAAGGACGATGACGGCCGGTGGCGCGTTCAGGACTCCAAGCTGGCGCGCAAGGCCAGGGTCACGGCTCTCATGCAGCTCGCGGCATACGTCGATCAGCTCGACCGCCTCGGCATCCCCCGCTCCGATGAGGTCGACCTGATCCTCGGCGACGGCACCCTCAGCACGCACCGGGTCGACGACCTCCTTCCGCTCTTCCAGGTGCGGCGCGCTCGGCTGCGGGCACTCATCGCCGACCGTCGCATCGCCGACGGTGCGGCAGGGGCGCCGCTCGCCTGGGGAGACGACCGCGGCGATCTGCAGATCGTGGCGTGCGGGCGGTGTGCGACCTGCGAGGAGCAGGTGCTGGCGCACCGGGACCTCCTGATGGTCGCGCGGATGCGCCCGGTGCAGCGTGCGCGACTGCGGGCATCCGGGATCGAGACGATCGATGCACTGGCCGAGGCATCCGTCGCGCCGGTCGGCATGAACATCGACACGTTCGAGACGCTCCGCGCACAGGCGCGGTTGCAACTGCGTGCCGATGCCGAGGGGCGCCCGACCTACGACGTGCACTACGCCCCGGCGATCCACACCCTTCCGCTGCCCAGTCACGGCGACATCTTCTTCGATTTCGAGGGCGATCCGCTCTACACGGAGCCCGCCGCCGACGGAGAGGGGCACTGGGGGATCGACTACCTCTTCGGGTGGGTCGACAACACCGACCAGTACTCGGCCCTCTGGGCGCACACCTTCGCCGACGAGAAGCGGGCGCTCGAGACGTTCCTCGACTTCGTGAATGCACGCAGGATCGCGCACCCCGGCATGCACATCTACCACTACGCGCCCTACGAGACTTCGCACCTGGTGGCGATGGCGGCGCGGCATGGGGTGCGCGAGGGCGAGGTCGATCGGCTGCTCCGCGAAGGCGTGTTCGTCGACCTGTATCCGCTCGTGCTGCGGACGGTGCGGGTCGGTTCGCGCTCGTACTCGATCAAGAAGCTCGAGCCGCTGTACATGGGCGAAGACGTGCGGACCAGCGACGTGCAGAAGGGTGACGACTCGATCGTGCAGTACGTCGCGGCCCGGGAGCTCGCAGCCGCCGGGGAACAGGCCGGGGCGGACGCGGTGCTGGCAGACCTCGCCGACTACAACCGCTACGACTGCGTGTCGACCAGGCGCCTGCGCAACTGGCTGATCGACATCGCGCGCAAAGAGGGGGTCACGCCGGCTCCGCCCGACGAGGCCGACGAGGTCATCTACGAGCCATCGCCGCGCTCGGTCGCGCTGCTCGCTGATGCCGAGCGCGCAGTCGAGGCGGGTGACGACGGGCTCGTCCATCGACTCGCGGCCGCCGCGATCGACTACTTCCCGCGAGAGGCGAAGAGCTTCTGGGTGTCGCATTTCCAGCGGCTGCGCGAGCCGGTGACCATGTGGGACGGCACGCGCGACGTGGTTCGGGTCGACCGCCCGTCCTCGACCGTCCGTCGCGACTGGAGCATCGGGGAGGGACGTCGGGTGATGTCCCGCGACGTCGAGATCCGCGGCGAGGTCTCGCCCGGCACCACGCTCGGTGCCGGGTCGCAGCCGTTCGCGCTCTACGGCGTTCCCGCGCCGTTCGACACCGAGGTCCCTTCGCGAGCGGTGCATGTGCCGCACACCGTCACGGTGGCGGAGGTGCTCGACGACGGCTACCTCATCACCGAATCGGCGGTGCAGGGTCAGACATGGGACGAGCTCCCGCTCGCTCTCACTCCGGCTGCACCACCACGCGTCGTGTCCCTTCAGGGTGCGATCGACGAGTGGGCCGATGCGGTGCACGCCGCTGCTCCGGGGTTCCCGCGCGACGCCGCGACCGACATCCTGCGTCGGATTCCGCCGCGCACCGTGTCGGGGGCACAGCTGCCCGCCGCCGGCGACGACACGGTCGACGCGATCGTGTCCGGCGTACTCGACCTCGACGACAGCTATCTCGCGGTGCAGGGCCCTCCGGGAACGGGGAAGACCTACACGGGTTCTCGGGTGATCGCGCGGCTCGTGAACGAGCACGGCTTCAAGGTCGGCGTCGTCGCGCAGTCGCACGCGATCATCGAGACACTGCTCGAACGGGTCGTGGCCGACGGCGTGGCGGCGGCTCAGGTCGCCAAGGCCCCGAAGGACCCGAATGGAGAGCATTCGTACACGACGATCCCGAAGACCGGGATGGCGACTTTCCTCTCCGAGCACGCCGATGAGGGCGCCGTCGTGGGCGGGACGGCCTGGGACTTCAGCAACACGCAGCGGGTCGACCGCGACGGACTCGATCTGCTCGTGATCGACGAGGCGGGACAGTTCTCGCTCGCCTCCACCATCGCGGTCGCCGCGGGGGCGAAGAGACTCCTGCTCCTGGGCGACCCGCAGCAGCTTCCGCAGGTGAGTCAGGGTGCTCACCCCGAACCGGTCGACGCCTCCGCGCTCGGCTGGGTGATGGACGGCGACCCGGTCGTGCGCCCGGAATACGGCTACTTTCTGGCGCGCTCCTGGCGGATGCATCCGTTCGTCGCGGCCCCGGTGTCGAAGCTCGCCTACGCCGGGCAGCTGGCGTCCGCACCCGGCACGGAGCTGCGGTCGGTCGAGGGGATCGACCCGGGACTGCACGTCATCCCGCTACGACACCGCGGCAATTCGACGCAGTCTCCCGAGGAGGCGGCGGAAGTCGTCTGGCTGGTCCGCGACCTGGTCGGACGCACCTTCACCGACAACGACGGGTCCCGTTCGTCCCGGCCGCTCGTACCCGCCGACATCATCGTGGTCACGCCGTACAACGCACAGCGTCAGCTGGTGCTCGATGCACTCGCGGAGGCGGGATACCACGACGTGCCGGTCGGCACGGTCGACAACTTCCAGGGCAAGGAAGCGGTCGTCTCGATCACCTCCCTCGCCGCATCCAGCGGTCGGGATGCCCCGCGCGGACCGGAGTTCCTCCTGCTGCAGAACCGGCTGAACGTGGCGATCTCACGGGCACAGGCCGTCGCCTACCTGGTCCACTCGCCCGCACTGCTCGACGATCTTCCGTACACGCCAGAGGGAGTCGCCCGCCTCAGCGCGTTCGCCCGTCTGGTCGGAGCGGCCGAGTGACCGCGCACACGGTCGAAGACATCCTGCGGGCTTCGGCGGCGTGGGTCTGGTTTCCCCGCGACAGTGAGCACCTCGACGAGCACCTGCAGCTGGTGCGGTACCCCTCGAGGTTCGGAGGGGGCGTGCGCGGCTCGCAGGTCCGATCGCCCCTCGATGCGGCTTCGGTGCTGGACCACGCGATCGATCGCACCCGCGCCTGGGGTGAGTCGGTGCTCACGTTCTGGACCAACCCGTCCGACTCTCCCGATCTCGAAGCGGAACTGCGACGGCGTGGGGCCGAACACATCGACACCGTCGCCGTGCTGGCGCGCGAGATCGACGAGCTCGACGTCGACGTGCCGGCGAATGCCACGGCCGAGATCGTGCGCACGCTCGAACAGGTGCGCGAGGTGGATGCGATCAACGTCCCCGTCTGGGCGCAGGCGGCGCTCGACGAAGACGGCCTCCGCGTCGAACTCGACGACGTCCTGACAGCGCTGAACGCCGGAACGGGTGTCCGGGTCCTCGGCCGTCTCGACGGGCGTGCCGTGAGCACCGGCGGATGCACCATCGTCGGGGGATTCACCCGCCTGTGGGGTGCGGCGACGCTGGCCGAGTCACGGGGCGGCGGAGCGTACCGTGCGGTCCTCGCGGAACGCCTGCGGGCGAGCGCCGAGCGGGGCGCGACGACCGCGCTCGTGAAGGGACGCGTCGCAACCTCCGCGCCGATCCTGAAGCGGGTCGGTTTCCGGCATCACGGCGATGAACGCGCCTATCGTCTGACCCTGTCGTCGACGTGACTCCGGTCAGACCGTGCCGTAGAGGCGGTCGCCGGCGTCGCCGAGTCCGGGCACGATGTAGCCCTTCTCGTTGAGACGCTCGTCGAGTGCGCCCAGCACGAGGGTCACATCGCGGTCGCCGGCCATGGCCTCGATCGCGGCGACGCCCTCCGGGGTGCCCAGCAGGCAGATCGCCGTGACGTCCTTCGCGCCGCGGTCGAACAGGAACTGGATCGCCGCGGCGAGCGAGCCGCCGGTGGCCAGCATCGGGTCGATCGCGAAGCACTGGCGGTCGCTGAGGTCGTCGGGGAGGCGCTCGGCGTAGGTCGTGGGCTCGAACGTCGTCTCGTCGCGGACCATACCGAGGAACCCGACCTCGGCGGTCGGGAGCAGCTTGACGAGGCCTTCGAGCATGCCGAGGCCGGCACGCAGGATCGGCACCACGATCGGGCGGGGCTCGGAGATCTTGACACCCATCGTCGTGGTCACCGGGGTGGTGATCTCGACCGGGCTCACCTTCACGTTGCGGGTGGCCTCGTAGGCGAGCAGGGTGACGAGCTCTTCCGTGAGCTGCCGGAACACCGGTGACGGGGTACGCGCGTCGCGCAGCACCGAGAGCTTGTGAGTGATGAGAGGGTGGTCGGCCACGTGAACGCGCATGGATACAGGGTAATGCGCCACGGGTCCGGGAATGACATCGAGGCCACCGACTGCAGCGGACGGCTGTCGTAGGCTCGACGCATGACCGCTGCCGACGACCTCGCGATGCAGCGCGCGCTCGAGCTCGCGGCCGATGCCGCGGCCGTGTCGGAGGTCCCGGTCGGCGCCGTGATCCTCGATCCCTCCGGGCGGATCATCGCTGAAGGGCGCAACACCCGCGAAACGACGAACGACCCGACCGGGCACGCGGAGGTCGAGGCGCTCCGGCGGGCAGCGGCATCCGTCGGCTCCTGGAATCTCGAAGGGCACACGCTGGTCGTGACCCTCGAGCCGTGCATCATGTGCGCCGGCGCGATCCTGCAGGCACGCGTCGGTCGGGTGGTCTTCGGCGCCTGGGATGACAAGGCGGGCGCGGCCGGCTCCCTCTACGACGTGCTGCGCGACCGGCGGCTGCCCTACCGCGCCGAGGTCATCGGGGGTATCGAGGCGGACGCGGCGACCGCACTGCTGCGGACGTTCTTCGAGCAGCGGCGCTGATCCGCCGCAACGGACACGCAGGCGAGGAACACCCTCGTGCGCCGCAGGGGACCGATGCTCAGTCCGACGACTTCAGCACGAACACATCGGTCGACGGTTCGGGGTCGATCGCCGGACGGTACACGTCCGGCTCGATGTAGACGATGCGCGCGACCGGCACGGCTTCGCGGATGCGGGCCTCGATCGCGTTGATGTCGTCGGCGGCCTCACGCAGCGGCTTGTCGGCGTTGAGCGCGATCTTCGCCGCGACCATCAGCTCGTCCGGGCCGAGGTAGAGGGTCTTCATGTGGATGATCTTCTCGATCTCGTCGCCCGCGTTGATGGCGTCGACGATCCGGTCGTGGTCGGCCTGGGTCGCGCCCTCACCGACCAGCAGACTCTTGGTCTCGATGCCGAGCACGATCGCGATCAGCACCAGCAGCACACCGATCATCACGGTGCCGAGCGCGTCGAACACGGGGTTCCCGGTCAGCAGCGTGAGGCCGACGCCCAGCAGGGCGAAGGTGAGACCGGTCAGCGCGCCCACGTCTTCGAGCAGCACGACCGGCAGTTCCGGGGCCTTCGACCGGCGCACGAACGACACCCAAGACTGCCCCTTCTCGCGCACGATGTTGCTCTCACGCACGGCCGTGCGCAGGGAGAACGACTCCAGCCCGATCGCGACGACGAGCACGACGAGAGGCAGC
>JAQZBG010000466.1 GCA_029239165.1 Microbacterium sp.
CACCGCTGCCCAGCCCACCGGCTCGTCGTCGAGATACGCGATGACCCCGGGCGGCGGGTCCTGATGGCAGAGCTCGCGCACGCGGTCGGCACGCTGTGCACCCCGAAGCGCGTTGTTCTCCTTACTGCCTATGCGGTAGCTCAGGCAGAAGCACACGTTCGATGTCGGCTTCTTCGGGCCGACGAGAGTCGCCACATCGTCGAAGTCGGTCGCTGGTCGCACCTCGATGCTCATGCGCTCAGTCTGGCTCAGTCCGCCGACATCCGCCGCAGGCGATTCACTCGCCGCGCAGGATCTCCAGGGCGTGCTCGAAGTCCGCGGGGTAGGGCGATTCGAACTGCACCCAGTCCCCTGTCGCCGGGTGCGCGAACGCCAGCTTGTGCGCGTGCAGCCATTGACGCGTCAGGCCGAGTCGCGCCGACATCGTCGGATCCGCGCCGTAGAGGGGATCGCCCGCACACGGATGCCGGAGAGCCGCCATGTGCACGCGGATCTGATGCGTGCGCCCGGTCTCGAGGTGGATCTCGAGCAGCGACGCCCCCGGAAAGGCCTCGAGAGTCTCGTAGTGAGTCACCGACGGCTTGCCGTCCGGCACCACTGCGAACTTCCAGGAGTGGTTCGGATGCCGGCCGATCGGGGCATCGATCGTTCCCGTCAGCGGGTCAGGATGCCCTTGAACGACCGCGTGGTAGATCTTCTCGACCGTGCGCTCCTTGAACGCGTGCTTCAAGGTCGAGTAGGCCGTCTCGCTCTTGGCCACCACCATGAGTCCGCTGGTGCCGACATCCAGACGATGCACGACGCCCTGACGCTCCGGAGCCCCACTGGTGGCCACCCGGAATCCCGCCGCGGCGAGAGCACCGACGACGGTCGGCCCCTCCCACCCGAGCGAAGGGTGGGCAGCGACGCCCGTGGGCTTGTCGACCACGACGATGTCGTCATCGTCATAGACGATTCCGAGTTCGGGAACCGCGATCGGGACGATCCGCGGCTCCTCCTTCGGCTGCCACTCCACCTCGAGCCATCCTCCACCACGCAGGCGATCGGACTTGTCGAGAGTGACTCCGTCGAGGCGCACGCCGCCGGCGGAGGCGACATCGGCGGCGAAGGTGCGCGAGAAGCCCATGAGCTTCGCGAGCGCCGCGTCGACGCGTGCGCCCTCCAATCCGTCAGGAACCGGGAGGGAGCGGGACTCCACGCTAGCGTCCGTCCGACGCCGGAGCCGGCGCATCGGGAGATGCCCCGTCCGGGCGGGCCACGTCGGGGTGCGGATCCGCGCCGGCCTCTTCGGCCAACGCTGCAGCCTCGGCTTCCTCGTCGGTCTCGACGAGCACATGGTCGCGTTCGCGGGTGCCGTCGAAACGAAGCCCGAGCACGACGAGCAGTGCGACCGAGATCATTCCGGTGACGATGAAGATGTCGGCGACGTTGAAGATCGCGGGCATCATCCACGGCATCGAGATCATGTCGACCACATGCCCCATGGGGAACCCAGGGTCGCGGAAGAGACGATCGGTGAGATTGCCGAGGACTCCGCCGAGCAGGCAGCCGAGGACCACGGCCCAGAGCCGCGAGTGGAGTCCGAAGGCCTTCCACACGATAACCCCGGCGACGACCGCCAGAGCGATGGTGAAGATCCACGTGACGTCGGATCCGAGCGAGAACGCCGCACCGGGGTTGCGCACGTAGTACAGCTGAAGGAACTCACCGAGCACCGGGACCGGCTCCTGCAGTGGCAGGTTCTCCGTGGTGAGGTACTTCACAAACTGATCGGCGGCCAGCACGATCGCCGCGAGAATCGCGACGATCGCGCCGGCCGCCGACCGACGAAGGGGACGGCGTCCTGGCAAAAGGACGACCTACAGTCCGATCGCGGAGACCGGAGTCGAGTCCGTCGATGCCGACTTCTCGTCGAGATCGCGGAGCTGACCCTCGATGTAGCCGCGCAGCTGCGAGCGGTAGTCGCGCTCGAAGTTGCGGAGCTCGGTGATCCGGGCCTCGAGTGCATTGCGCTCGCGCTCGAGACGGGCCGACTCTTCGCGCTGCTTGGCCTCGGCCTCGGTGCGGATGCGGTTGACTTCGCCCTCGGCTTCGGCGATGAGCTGAGCGCGCTTGGCCTCACCCTCGGCGACGTGCTCGTCGTGCAGACGCTGCGCGAGCTCGATGATGCCGGCGGTCGCGGTGGCGGAACCCGACGGAGCGGGCTCAGCCGGCGCCTGGGCCGGAGCCGGAGCCTCTTCGACGGCCGCAGCGGGCGCCTCTGCAGCGGCTGCGGGAGCGGCCGGCGCGTCGCCGGACTCGTACGCGGCCAGCTTGGCCTTGAGTTCGACGTTCTCTTCGAGGGCCTTGCGCCACTCGATGACGATCTCGTCGAGGAAGTCGTCGACCTCGTCCGGGTCGAAGCCGTCCTTGAAGCGGACGTGCTGGAACTGCTTGGTGACGGATTCGGCGCGAACCCGGGGCGCGCACCTGGGAGCCAAGCATAGTCCCCGAGCCTGTCAGTCGCGACGCCACGACACCCCAGGGTGTCGAAGTCGCACAGGACTCAGATGAAGCTTCGGACGATGCTCATCAGGATCAGGACGATCAGGATGGTGATCGAGAACCCGAAATCCAGGGACAGCGAGCCGATTCGCAGAGGCGGGATGATCCGCCGGAAGAACCGGACGGGCGGATCGGTCACCGTGTAGACGAGCTCGGCAGCGACGAGTCCGGCGCCCTTGGGTCGCCATTCCCGATTGAACAGCGGGATGTAGCTCAGAATGAGACGTGCGAACAGCACCAGCAGGTACAGCAGAAGTGCCAGATGCACGATGCTGGCGACGATGGAGACGACGAACCCCACGGTCTACGACTGGTCGAAGCCCGCGGACTCTGCGTCCGCGTGCGCGATTCCCCCGTGTCCAGAGACCGCGATGTTCTCCGGCGACAGCAGGAAGACCTTCGAGGTGACCCGCTCGATGCGGCCGTAGAGGCCGAGCGAGAGCCCGGAGGCGAAGTCGATCAGACGGCGAGCGTCTGCATCGCTCATCTGCGACAGGTTGATGATGACCGGCACACCTTCACGGAAGCTCTCCGCGATGAGCTGAGCGTCGCGGTACTGCTTCGGGTGCACGGTGAGGATCTCGTTCACTGCCCCTCCTGCGGGCTGGCGCACGGCGACGGGGCGCCGTAGCGGGGTCACGGGCGCCGGAGCGGGCTCCTCGCGTTCGCGGTCGCGATCACGCTCTCGGTGGGAGCGGGCCGGGGCCGGCTCCTCCTCGTAGACCTCTTCCTCGTCAGCGAGGCCGAGATACACCATGGTCTTCTTCAGCGGGTTACCCATCGTGTCCTCCGGTTCGAACGTGTCGGGTGGTCTTTTTAGAGGTTAACCCCGGTCGGGGCGGGGTCCCGTGATTGCGGACCCGATCCGCAGGTGTGTCGCGCCCGCATCGATGGCCGCGACGAAGTC
>JAQZBG010000053.1 GCA_029239165.1 Microbacterium sp.
CGCGGTGGTCGCCCGCACCACCAGTCGCGTCGGCAGGGTCACGTGCATCTCCTCGACGGGCTGTCCGGCGAGGAGCGCGAAGACCATCTCCGCCGCCACGGCGCCCAGACGACGCATCGGCTGCTGGATCGTGGTGAGCGGCAGCGCGCGGCGCGAGGCCTCCGGCACGTCGTCGAACCCGACCACCGAGAGGTCTTCCGGCACCCGCAGCCCGAGTTCATGCGCGACCTCGATCACGGCGATGGCCGACAGGTCGTTCGCGGCGAACACCGCCGTCGGGCGAGAAGATCCCGCCAGCAGGATCCGCGCCGAATCCCTCGTGGTCTCCAGCTCATAACGTCCGGAGCGGATCAGGTCGGGGTCCACGGGGATGCCGGCGTCGCTCAGCGCGCGTCGATAGCCCGCATCGCGAAGGCCCGCGGAGCGCAGGTCGGGGCGCCCGCCCAGGAAGCTGATGCGGCGGTGGCCGAGCTCGAGCAGGTGCCGGGTGGCCGTCAGCGCACCACCGAAGCTGTCCGACTCGACCGTGGGGAGGTCGGCGCGTCCGGTGTGCGGGTCGATCGCGACGACGGGGATCTCGGTCGATGCTCCGACGACGGTGGGGGTGACCATGATCGCCGCGTCGATGAGGGTGCCGGAGAGCCGGCTGAGCGACCGGCGCTCCCACCCTTCGCCCTGCCCGTGGCGTGAGCCGCTGTACGCCAGCAGGTCGAACGCCGTGTCGTGCACGGCCGTGCCGACGCCCTTGAGAATCTCGGCACTGAACGGTTCGAAGTCGGCCAGGAGCACCCCGATCACGCCCGTGCGCCTGGCGCGCATGCTGCTGGCCACCAGACTCGATTCGTAGCCGAGCTCCTGCACCACGTCGAGCACGCGCCGCACGGTCGCATCCGCGATCCCGTAGCGTCCGTTCACCGCCTTCGAGACGGTCGACACCGAGACGCCGGCAGCTTTCGCGACGTCGTGGATCGTGGTTCTCCCGCTCATGGTTGCCCAGCGTATCCGCGGACGCGCCCCGGATGGAAACTGTTTTCGAAAACGTTTGACGACTCCCTCGAACGACAGCAGACTGCAACGCGACGCGGTCACACCCCCTGCTGCCGCGGCGCCCGCAGAGACGCGGCGCAACTCTCGATGAGGAGAACCATCACATGAACAGCACACGGCGTTCCTTGATCTCCGCGGCCGCGATAGCCGCCGTCGGAACTCTCGCACTCAGCGGGTGCACCGCAAGCACCCCGGACGGCGGAGACAGCGGCGGCGACGCCGCCATGACGCTCTGGCACAACTCCACCACCGGACCCGGCGTGGAATTCTGGGAGCAGACCGTCGCCGACTTCGAGAAGGAGAACCCCGGCGTCACGATCGAGATCCAGTCGATCCAGAACGAAGACCTCGACGGCAAGCTCCAGACCGCCCTGAACTCCGGAGATGCTCCCGACATCTTCCTGCAGCGCGGCGGCGGCAAGATGGCCGCGATGGTCAAGGCCGGCCAGCTCAAGGACCTGACCGACTCGATCGAGGGCGGCGCGGCAGAGGAGATCTCGGACGCCGCCTACTCGGCCAGCAGCCTGGACGACAAGATCTACGCCATGCCCGTGGCCGTCCTCCCCGGCGGACTGTTCTACAGCCAGGACCTTTTCGACGAGGCCGGCATCACCGAGAACCCGACGACGCTCGACGAGCTCGAGGCCGCGACCGAGCAGCTCAAGGCCGCCGGCATCGACCCGATCGCCCTCGGCGCGAAGGACGCCTGGCCCGCAGCCCACTGGTACTACTGGCTCGCACTGCGCGAGTGCAGCGCCGAGACGCTCGCCAAGGCCGCCGACGAGATGAACTTCGACGACGACTGCTGGGTGCGTGCGGGCGAGGATCTGCAGGCGTTCGCAGAGACCGAGCCGTTCAACTCCGGCTTCCTCACCACCACCGCCCAGCAGGGCGCGGGCAGCTCGGCGGGACTCATCGCCAACCACCAGGCCGGCATGGAGCTCATGGGCGCCTGGAACCCCGGCGTGATCGGATCGCTGACGCCCGACCAGAAGCCGCTGCCCGACCTGTCGTGGTTCCCGTTCCCGGAGGTCGAGGGCGGCGACGGTGAGGCAGGGTCCATGATGGGCGGCGTCGACGGATACTCGTGCTCGGTGGATGCCCCCGACGCCTGCGTCGACTTCCTCAACTACCTCGGCACGTCCGACGTGCAGACCGACTACTACAAGGCCTTCAACGCGCCGCCGGTGAACACCGTCGCGCAGGAGGCCGTGACCGAGCCGTACCTGAAGGACATCCTCGAGGCCTACAACGCGGCGCCCTACGCGACGCAGTGGCTCGACACGGTCTACGGACAGAACGTGGGCAACGCGCTGAACGTCGCCGTCGTGAACATGCTCGCCGGTCAAGGAACCCCGGAGGACATCGTCAAGGCCGTCCAGGATGCCGCAGCCAAGGCATAAGGCGGCCGCCCGGCTGGAAGTGATCCTTCTGGCCGGGCCCGCCCTCCTGGTCTTCCTCGCCTTCGTCATCTTCCCGGTGTTGATGGCGGGCTACTACGGCTTCTTCAGCTGGCAGGGCTACGGCCCGCCCACCGACTTCGTCGGGTTGAAGAACTATCTGACGATCCTGCAGGATCCGCTGTTCCACGATGCGTTGGCCCACAACGGGTTCATCCTCGTGTTCTCGCTCATCCTGCAGGGACCGGCCGCGATCCTGCTGGCGCTGCTGCTCAACCGCCGCATGCGCGGCCAGTCGCTGATCCGCGTGCTGATCTTCATCCCCTACGTGATCTCCGAGGTCGTCGTGGGCACGGGCTGGAGCCTGATGCTGCAGACCAGCGGGGCCTTCAACGACCTGCTGGAGAAGATGGGGGTCGGGTTCCTCGCGAATGACTGGCTGTCGAACCCGGAGATCGCGATCTGGACCCTGATGGTCATCATCACGTGGAAGTACGTCGGGTTCGCGGTGATCCTGTTCCTGGCGGGGTTGCAGGGCATTCCGGAGGAGCTGCACGAGGCCGCCTCGATCGACGGCGCCTCGTACTGGCAGATCCAGTGGCGCATCACGCTGCCGCTGCTCGCGCCGACGCTGCGCATCTGGGCGTTCCTGTCGATCATCGGCTCGCTGCAGCTGTTCGACCTGGTCTACATCATCTGGGGGCAGTACATCGCCTCCACCGCCGGCACCTCGACGATGGCGACCTACATGGTCTCCGAGGGTCGCAACGCCGGCAACTTCGGGTACGGCAACGCGGTCGCTGTCGTCCTGTTCCTGATCTCGCTCGTCGTGGCGCTGATCTACCAGCGCGCGGTGCTGCGACGCGACACGGACGGTGCCATCACCGGCACCCCTGCACGGAAGAAGAGGACGACGCGATGACCGCCACCTCGGTACTCGTCACCCAGCGTCCGGGTCGCACGCAGCGGCCGGGACGCACCCCGCGCCCGCGGCTGCCCTGGGCCAACCCGACCGTGTACTTCGTCGCGCTGATCGTCGTCGGGCTCATGCTCGCCCCGATCGCGTACATCATCATCGGCGGGTTCCGCACGAACGCGCAGATCACGACCGACCCGTCGGGCCTGCCGCAGCCGTGGGTGTTCTCGAACTACTTCGACGTCATCACCGGCGGCGTGTTCTGGCGGCAGGTGCTCAACTCCACCATCGTCGCCCTCGCCACCACGATCGGCGTCGTCGCGCTGGGGCTGATGGCCGCGTACGTGCTCGCCCGCTACCGGTTCGCCGGCCGCGGAGTGCTCTACGCGTTCTTCGCCGCCGGGCTCATGTTCCCGCTGACGGTCGCGATCACCCCGCTGTACATCGTGGTGCGGAGCCTGGGACTGATGAACTCCCTCGGCGGGGTCATCCTGCCGCAGATCGCCTTCGCCCTGCCGACGACGATCATCATCCTGGTCCCGTTCCTCCGGGCCATCCCCGACGAGATCCAGGAGGCGGCGTTCATCGACGGATGCAGCCGGATCGGCTTCTTCTGGCGCATGGTGCTTCCGCTGTCGATCCCCGGCGTCATCACCACCGGCATCCTCGCGTTCATCGGCAGCTGGAACGGATACCTGCTCCCGCTGTTCGTGCTCAACGATGCGGCGGCGTTCACCCTCCCGCTCGGCGTGCAGTCGTTCGCCTCGCAGTACTCGGTCGACACAGCCAAGGTGCTCGCATTCACCTCCCTGTCGATGATCCCGGCACTGATCTTCTTCAGCCTGTTCGAGCGCCGGATCGTCGGCGGGCTGACCGGCGCGGTCAAGGGCTGACGATGTCGACGGAAACCCCACAGAAAGAGACGCACGTGCTCGCTCCCACACCCCGCCCCCGATTCTCCGCGCGCGTCGAGGATCTCCTCACGCAGATGACGCTCGAGGAGAAGCAGGCGCAGCTCGTCGGCTTCTGGGTGGATCAGGGAGACGAACTCGTCGCCCCGATGGCCGGCGAGAAGAAGACCTCCACCCGCTACGAGGATGCGTCGGCTCACGGCATCGGCCACCTCACGCGTGTGTACGGCACGCGCCCGGTCGATCCGATCGAGCGCGCGCAGTGGCTGTGGGGCGAGCAGGCACGGCTGCAGCGCGAGACCCGACTGGGCATCCCCGCACTGGTGCACGAGGAGTGCCTGACCGGACTGGCCGCCTGGCAGGCGGCCACCTTCCCGACGCCGCTCGCGTGGGGCGCATCCTTCGACCCGGAACTGGTCGAGCAGGTCGGGCGGGCGATCGGCTCGTCCATGCGGGCGCTCGGCATCCACCAGGGGCTCGCTCCCGTGCTCGACGTCATCCGCGATCCGCGGTGGGGCCGGGTGGACGAGTGCATCGCGGAGGATCCGCTGCTCGTGGGAACCGTCGGCACCGCCTACGTCCGGGGCATGCAGTCGGAGGGGGTGCACGCCACGCTCAAGCACTTCGTCGGCTACTCGGCGTCGACCGGCGGCCGCAACCACGCGCCTGTGCACGCCGGGCGGCGTGAGATCGAGGACGTGCTGCTCCCGCCGTTCGAGATGGCCGTCCGCGAGGGCGGGGTGCGCAGCGTCATGAACTCGTACACCGACATCGACGGGGTGCCCGTGGCCGCCGATCCGTACTACCTCGACGAGGTGCTGCGCGGACGCTGGGGGTTCGACGGGGTGGTCGTGTCGGACTACTTCGCCGTGGACTTCCTGCGGAGCATGCACCACGTGGCCGCCGACTCGGCACAGGCCGCTGCGCTGGCGATCACCGCCGGGATCGATGTGGAGCTCCCCTCCCCCGACGCGTACACGACGCTCGCCGCGCAGGTGCGCGACGGGTCGCTGGACCCGGGGATCCTGGACCGGGCGGTCGGACGCGTCCTGGCGCAGAAGGAGGAGCTGGGGCTGCTGGATGCCGACTTCACTGTCGCTCCCGACGCGATCGACCTGGACTCCGCGGATCATCGCGCGCTCGCCCGGCGGCTCGCCGAGGAATCGGTCGTGCTGCTGAGCAACGACGGCCTGCTGCCGCTCGATGCGTCCGGTGCACCGCGGATCGCGGTCATCGGCCCGAACGCCGACAGCGCGGAGGCGCTCATGGGCTGCTATTCGTTCGTGAACCATGTGCTCGCGCATCACCCGGAGGTCCCGGCCGGCATCGCCTTGCCGAGCGTGCTCGATGGGCTCCGCGCCGCACTCCCCGCCGCCACGGTCACCTCCGTCGCGGGGTGCGAGGTCGAGGGTGAGGACCGCAGCGGATTCCCGGCCGCGGTCGCCGCCGCCACCGAGGCGGATGTGGCGATCGTCGTGGTCGGAGACCGGGCGGGGCTGTTCGGACGTGGCACGGTCGGCGAGGGGAACGACGTCGACTCCCTGGAACTCCCGGGAGTGCAGCGCGCGCTGGTCGAGGCCGTCGTCGCGACCGGGACCCCGGTCGTGGTCGTCGCGCTCACCGGTCGGCCGTATGCGCTGGACTGGGCACTGCCGCATCGGGAGACCCGAGCCGGGTTGAACGCCGGCCTCGGTTCGGTGAACTCGCCCGCCGCCACCGGTTCCGCTGCCACCGAGAAGCGCGTGCTCCCGGCGGCCGTGCTGCAGGCGTTCTTCCCCGGCGAAGAGGGCGGACCGGCCGTCGCGGCCGTGCTGAGCGGCGCGGTCTCCCCCTCGGGGCGGCTCCCGGTGTCGCTGCCGCGGTCGGCGGGCGTGCAGCCGTACTCGTACCTGCATCCCGCGCTCGGTGGACGCACGGATGTGTCGAGCGTCGATCCATCCCCGGCGCGGCCGTTCGGGTTCGGACTCGGTTACACGACCTTCGTGCACGAGCAGCTGACGGCCGACACGACGGTCCGCGCGGGTGCAGAGTTCCGGGCGTCCGTGCTCGTGCGCAACTCCGGCACCCGCGCGGGCACCGACGTCGTGCAGCTGTATTCGCACGACGAGGTCGCGAGCGTGGCCCGCCCGGTCGCGCAGCTGATCGGGTTCGAGCGGGTGACGCTGGAGCCGGGCGCGGAGCGGCGTGTGGAGTTCACGGTGCCCACGGAGCGCCTCGCGTTCACGGGCGTCGACGGCATCCGGAGAGTGGAGCCGGGGCGGATCCGGCTGTGGGTCGGGGCAGCCTGCGACGACGAGGAGACCGCGACCGCGACCGAGATCGTCGACTGAGAGCGCTCAGTACAATTCGCCGACCGGAACCGGCACGTCGAGCACATTGCCCGGCTGCGCGAGCGGGCACGCCCAGGCGGGGTCATACGCACACGACGGGTTGTACGCGAAGTTGAAGTCGAGCACGATCGTGCCGCGTGCGGCATCCGATCCCAGGTCGGCACCCTTGATGGTGTCGATCAGGTAGCGGCCGCCGCCGTACGTGCCGCCGTCGCGTCCCGCGAGCGCGTCGCGCACCGGGATGAACAGGCCGCCGCCGTAGGTGGTGAGCCGCCAGACGTCGAGCGACCCGGCATCGGGGATCTCGACCCGGCCGATGCGCTCGAACGGCACGACGCCGTCGGTCCCGGTCGCGAAGTCAAAGCCGCCGGGGTCCGCGGGCAGGATCGGCAGCTCGAAGCGCCACTCCGGATCGTAGGAGGCGAGGGGCAGCCCCTCGAACAGTGGCCGTTCCTCGGGCAGCAGCGGCGTCGCGGGGTGATGGAGCATCAGCTCGTCCCGCTCCATCCGCCAGAGCTCGTGGGCGTCTTCGGGAGAGTCGGCGAGGCGCACGGCGTCGTAGAGCGCGAAGACGCGGCGCCGCCAGTCGGCGACCTCGAGGGCGGTCCTGGCGCTCGTGCGGGTGCTCGTCATGCGTCCAGGCTACGGGCCGGGCTATGGGTGCGAGGCGGATCCGGCGATCATCTCGGCGTAGCCCGCCTCGTAGGTCGGGTACTCGAGCTCACCGAGCAGCGAGTGCAGCAGCGACCCGTCGTACACGAAACCGCGCGGCCCGTCGGAGGCTTCATGCGGAGGCGCAGCGACGCCCAGCTCTCCCGCGATGAACCGGACGACGTCGCCCAGCGGTGCCGGCCTCTCATCGACCGCGTGCACCAACCGCGGCGGATCGTCGGCACGCAGGAGCAGGTCGAGCGTCCGCACGAGGTCGGTCTCGTGGATGCGGTTCGTCAGGCGGTCATGGTCGACCGCCGCACCCTCGCGGACCTTGCGCAGCAGGAACTCGCGACCGGGGCCGTAGATCCCGGCCGGTCGCACGACCACGGCGCCGAACAGCTCGGCCGCCGCGCGCTCGCCATCACGGAGCCCCCGCGAACGCGGACTCTCGGCCGCGGGCTCGTCCTGTTCGGTGAGGGGGCGATCGGCATCCGGCCCCTCGAAGACGGTTCCCTCGAAGACGCCGGTGGACGACACGAACACGGTGCGCGGGGGCATCGCCGGCAGGGCCTCCCGAAGGTGTCCGAGCGCCGTGCGGTAGGCGCCTTCTTCGGCGCCCGGCGGCAGCGTGAACACGGTCGCGTCGACCGCAGGGAGCGGGGTCGCGAGCGACTGTGCCAGATCCCCGCGGATGCCGACGACGCCCGCGGGCAGCTCCCCGTCGCTCCGTCGCAACGCGAAGACCTCACCGCCGTCCGCCAGAAGCCGGGGTGCGAGGCGCGCGCCGAGCTTGCCGAATCCGACCAGGAGTGTGCGCCGCGGCGCCGAGGAGGTGTCCATCGGTTCCAGGCTCCCACACGACCCCCGCACGCAGAAGCGCCGCACCCTCCGAAGAGGATGCGGCGCTTCTCGCCTCAGCGGGAGTTACTCCGCGGCGGCGATCTTCTTGGCGTCGTCCGTGTTGAGCACGCGGAACAGGATCGCGGCGATCACGGCACCCACGACAGGGGCGACGATGTAGAGCCACAGCGAGCTCCACGCGAAGTGACCGCTGACCGAGAGGCCCAGTGCCACGGCCGGGTTGAAGCCGCCGCCCGAGATGGAGCCGACGGTGGCCGCACCGACGAACACGGTCGCACCGATCGCGAGGCCGTAGAACGAGTTGCCTGCGGTGTCCTTCGACGTGGCGGTGTTGAGCACGACCCACACCAGGATCAGCGTGAAGAGCGCCTCGACGAGGAATGCCGGGCCGACCTCGATGACCATCGCCTCTTCGCCGAACGGCCACACGGCCAGGCTGACGAGCGCGGCCAGCGCGCCACCGACGAACTGGGCGATGAGGTAGGCGATGAAGTCGGCGACGCTGAGGCCGCCGCGCAGGAATACACCGACCGAGACGGCCGGGTTCAGGTGGGCGCCCGAGATGTGCCCCGTGGAGAACACGAGCACCATCAGGGTGAAACCGATCGCGAGGGGCGTCAGCGGGCTGTCGCTGTTCACCGCCGCGATGATCGCGAGAACGAAGAGGAAGGTGGCGACCGCTTCTGCGACCGCCTTGCGTGCCGTACCAGTCATGAGAGAGCCCTTTGCTTGGGAATTCAGGAGAGGGGAAAGCCACCCGTTTGCCCGCGCACCCCGGCCGACGCACCCCTCGTGCGGCACCGACGCTATCGCTGCGCGCGCCGGAATATCGGGACGCCGCGCGGGGTTTCTGTGAAACCGCTGAGGGAGGATCGTGGCCCCCGATGCCGGAAACATGTGAGCGGTGTCAACCCCGTGGTCCGCCCGGCCCTCGCACCGTAGCGTGCGAGGATGACCACCGAGACTGCCCCCGGCGCTGAGACCCCGACGCGGCTGCGACGAGCGATCACCGGCCCCCTCCTGTTCGCCTTCATCCTCGGAGACGTGCTCGGCGCGGGCATCTACGCCCTGATGGGCGTGCTCTCCGAGAAGGTGGGCGGCATGCTGTGGGCCCCGCTGCTCCTGGCACTGCTGCTCGCAATGCTCACCGCCGGCTCCTACGCCGAACTCGTCACCAAGTACCCTCGCGCCGGCGGGGCCGCAGTCTTCGCCGAGCGCGCGTTCCACAGCCCGCTGGTCTCGTTCCTCGTCGGCTTCAGCATGCTGGCGGCGGGTGTGACCAGCGCGGCCGGGCTCGCCATCGCCTTCGCGGGCGACTACCTCGGGACCTTCCTCGACCTGCCGACCATCCCCGTCGCGATCGCCTTCCTCGCCCTGGTGGGTCTGCTGAACGCCCGCGGCATCCGCGAATCGATGGGTGCCAATCTCGTGATGACCGCGATCGAGCTCAGCGGACTCGTGATCGTGATCGTCGTGGTCGCGATGTTCCTCGGCGGCGGGGGCGGCGATGTCTCCCGCGTCGGGCAGGCGCCGGAGGGAACGAGCGTCGCGCTGGCCGTGCTGTCCGGAGCGGTGATCGCGTACTACTCGTTCGTCGGGTTCGAGACGTCGGCCAACATGATCGAAGAGGTCAAGAATCCGCGGCGCACCTACCCCCGCGCCCTGTTCGGAGCCCTCATCACCGCCGGCGCCGTGTACGTCCTGGTCGGCCTCGCGAGCTCGATCGCCCTCCCGGCCACGGAGCTGCAGGAGTCGAGCGGCCCGCTGCTCGCCGTCGTCGAAGCCACCGGCGTCAGCATCCCCTCCTGGCTCTTCAGCCTCATCGCACTCATCGCAGTGGCCAACGGCGCCCTGCTGACCATGATCATGGTCAGCCGCCTGACCTACGGAATGGCCGAGCAGGGCCTGCTGCCCGCCGTGCTCGGGCGCGTCCTGCCGAAGCGGAAGACGCCGTGGGTCGCCATCCTCACCACCACGCTGGTCGCCATGGGGCTGACCCTCGTCGGCGATCTGGCGACCCTGGCGGAGACGGTCGTGCTGCTGCTCCTGGTCGTCTTCCTCAGCGTGAACATCTCGGTGCTGGTGCTCCGGCGCGATCGTGTCGAGCAGGATCACTTCCGCGTCTGGACGTTCGTGCCCGTGCTCGGCGTCGCCTCCTGCATCCTGCTGCTCACCCAGCAGCGTCCCGTCGTCTGGCTCTTCGGCGCGATCCTGCTCGCCGTCGGCGGCGTGCTGTACCTGCTGGCGCACTGGAACCGGAAGCGCACCGGTGGCGCTCCGCTCGGGACCGCACCGACCGCGCAGATCCCCGACACCGCAACCGCACCCGACCCGAAGGAGAACCATGAGCACGCCTGAGAACAGCGCCCCCGAGAACAGCGCCGACGAGAACAGCGCCGACGCGATGACGAGCGCCGAGAAGCGTCACGATCAGCTGACGTCCGCTCCGGATGCGACCGAGGCCGACGCCGCCCCGCGCATCCAGGTCAGCGAGCACGACGGCAACACGCGGATCGACATCGACCCGGATGCTCCGGTGCGGCCGGGCCCCGGCCCCGGGGTCGAGACCGACGACTGAGCCGCTGCCCAGAGCCCTCGCAGGTCAGAACCCTCGCGGGTCAGACCCCTCGCGGGTCAGACCCCGGCGGTCGCGTCGACCCGCTCGCGTGTGCTCGTGATGGTCGCGAACCCGCGGGCCCCGAGGATGCTCTCGGTGCGGCGCATGATGTCGTGCCCCGACACCGCGGTGAGCGCACCGCGCGCCGGGATGGCCGAGGTGGTCGTGGCATCCGTGACGAACTCGACCTCGAAACCGAGGTCGGCGGCGACGCGGGCGGTCGTCTCGCAGCACTGCTCCGTGCGGATGCCGCAGACGACGACACGGCGGATGCCGGCCCGCTGCAGTCGCTGCTCGAGATCGGTCGAACCGAACGCGTTGACGGTCGTCTTCGTGAGGGCGTCCTCCGACTCCCGAGGCTCGAACTCCTCGATCACCCGCAC
>JAQZBG010000467.1 GCA_029239165.1 Microbacterium sp.
GCACAACAAATAGTTTGTCAAACGTTTTCGAAAACGGTTTCTATGCCGTTACGCTATCGAGATCATGAAGCGTCGTCCCACCATCACGGATGTCGCCGCAGCGGCCGGCGTCTCCGTCGCGACCGTGTCCAAAGCGGTCAACGGCCGCTACGGCGTGGCGAGCGAGACCGCCGACCGCGTCCTCGCGGTCGTGGCGGAGCTCGGGTACGAGTCGAGTCTGATCGCGAGCAGCATGCGCTCGCGGACGACCGGGGTCATCGGCGTGCTCGTCGCCGACTTCGAGCCGTTCAGCGCTGAGATCCTCAAGGGCGTCGGGCAGGCGCTGCGCGACTCGCGCTACGACCTGCTGGCGTACTCGGGCTCGCACAGCACCGCCGAAGGCTGGGAGCGCCGCTCCCTGTCGCGCCTCAGCGGTACGCTCATCGACGGCGCCATCATGGTGACGCCGACGGTGGTCAACGTCGGCACCGAGGTGCCCGTCGTCGCCATCGACCCCCACACGGGCCCGGCCGACCTTCCGACCGTCGAGTCCGACAGCTACGGCGGTGCGCTGCAGGCGACGCGGCACCTGCTGGAGCTCGGGCATGTGCGCATCGGCTTCATCGCCGGCCGGCCCGATCTGCGCTCGTCCATCGCGCGCGACGCCGGCTACCGGCGGGCGTTGACGGATGCCGGCATCCCGGTGGATCCGGTCCTGGTGGGCTCGGGCAGCTACCGCCAGGACGCCGTCCGCGTCGCCGCGCTCGAGATGCTCCGTCGCGGCGACCGTCCGACCGCGGTCTTCGCCGCGAACGACATCTCGGCGATGGAGATCGTGAAGGTCGCCGCGGAGCTCGGCCTGGCCGTGCCGCGTGACCTCTCCGTCATCGGATTCGACGACATCCCGGAGGCCTCCAAGGCGTCCCCGGCCCTCTCGACGGTCCGTCAGCCCATGCAGACGCTCGGCGCGGAGGCGGCGCGCCTGCTGGTCACCCTCATGGACGGCGACGTCCCGGCGGCGACGCACGTGACGCTGCCCACGCGGCTCATCCCGCGCGGCACGACCGCTCCGCCCCTCTGAGGGCGGCGGCCGCAGCTCGGTTCAGCCCGGCTCAGTTCAGCGCGACGCCGGCCGGGTCGCGCAGCAGCTCCGCGAACGCGGCCTCGGCGGCGCCGATGAGCAGGCGATCCTCGGCGAGCGCCGCCGGCCGGATCTCCAGGTCCTCACCGTTCGCCGGCATGGTCTGGGCGACGACTGCTTCGGTGAACCCGTCCAGGTCGTCGCTGGCGAGCATCGCCAGAAAGCCGCCGAGCACGACGACGGCCGGGTTGAGCACGTTGACCGCATTGGCGAGTGCGGTCGAGAGGATGCGGCGCTGCCGCGCGATCTCGTCACGGACCTCGGGTGCATCCGCCACGCGCAGCATGTCGGCCAGCGCGGGCTCGTCGGCGTTGGCCCGGCCGAGCACGGCGAGGAGCCGGGCACGGCTCACCTCGTCCTCGAGCACGCCGTTGTCGGCCCGACGGTCGGCGTTCGAAGCGATGCCGGGGCGGTTCTGCCCGAACTCGCCGGAGTAGCCCGAGGCGCCGGCCACCGGCATCCCCTGCACGATCAGGCCGCCTCCGATTCCGCTCGCACCGCCGTTGAGGTAGACGACGTCGTCGATGCCGCGCGCGGCGCCGAAGAGGTGCTCGGCGAGGACGCCCAGCGTCGCATCGTTACCGACCACGGCGGGAAGGCCGGTCGCCGCTTCGATGAGCTCCCGCAGCGCGGTGTCGGTCCACCTCAAGTGCGGGGCGTCACGCACCAGGCCGTCCGACGACCTCACCAATCCGGGCACGGCGACGCCGATCCCGACGATCGCCGCTTCGGCGAGGTCGTCGTCGCGCCATGCTCTCACGCGCTCGCCGATGAGCTCGGCCGTGCGTTCGGGGCCGATGAGGCCGGTCATCTCGATGCGCTCGCGGTGACGGACCGTGCGATCGAGCCCCACGACGGCGAGGGTCAGAGCGTCGATCTCGGGGTTGATCGCGATGGTGACGACGCGCGGGTGGGGGACCACCAGAGGGGAGGGCCGACCCACCCGCCGGCTGGGGTCCGGCGCGCGCTCCTCGACCAGGCCGAGTGAGGCCAGGTCGCCGACGAGGTCCGCGATGGTCGAGCGGTTGAGGCCCGTCGCGCCGGTGAGCGTCGCGCGCGAGACCGGGCCCTCGAGATGGACGAGGCGCAGCAGCCGCGAGAGATTCGCCTGGCGGCTGCCGACCGGATCGTTCATCCCCTCACTGTAGAGGCGACCAGCCGGCGCTCAGATGCGCGCGGGCCGTGGGAGCCGGGTGGGGCGGGATGCGCGCGGTGACGCACGGGCGACGCAGCGGTGACGGTCGTGCGGCGATCCTGAGGAACACCCCGGGAGCCGGGGCTCGATTCCAGGAGGCATCATGGCCAAGTCAGTCCTCCCCTCCCGCATCACCGTCCGCGGCGGCGTCGTCCGGCGCGCTCGTCCTCGTTCCCGCCGGCTTCATCGCCAACATCGTCGGCGGCCTGTCCGGAACCATCGGCGAACTCGCCGGCGGAGTGTTCGGAAAGGCCAAGCTCGGCAAGGAGATCGGCATCGCGGCGTCGCCGCTCATCAAGCTCCTCCCGTTCCAGGTGATTCCGCCGCAGGTCGCGCCGCAGAGCGCCGGCCCCGACGGCCACGAGGCCTCCGGGGGATCGTCGGAGGCCATGATCGTGGTTCCCGCGGGTTTCCTCGGCGGAATCCTCGGCGGTCTGGGCGGCAAGCTGCTCGGCGGCCAGGTCGACAAGTGGCTGGGTGGCAGCGGCAAGACCGGCACCACGATCGGATCGTCGATCGGCGGTGCGCTCGGGTCGATCCTGCCCTTCCAGGTGCTGCCGCCGGAGCTCACCCCCGCCTCCGCAGGTCCTGGCGAGGAGGGGACCGAGGAGCCGATGGTCGTGGTACCGGCCGGATTCTTCAGCAGCCTGCTCTCGGGGGTGACGAAGACCTTCGTCGGGCTCGCAGGGAACAAGACCGTGCAGGAGATCGCCAAGACGGCGGCGCCGCTCCTGAAGGATCTCCTGCCGTTCCAGGAGGTGCCCCCCGCGCTGGCGCCCGCGTCGGCGGGTCCGGCGGGGACGGTGAACGAGGACGACCGCCTCATCGTCGTGCCGGCGGGGTTCTTCAGCAGCATCGTCGGAGGCCTCGCCTCCACGATCGGCGGCGAGATCGGCGGATGGTTCGGCGCCAAGGAGGCCGGAGCGTCGATCGGCGGCGCGGCGGGCAAGCTCCTCGAGGGCGTCCTCCCCTTCCACGAGCTGCCGTCGGCCCTGGCCCCTGCGTCCGCGGGACCGGGAGCGCCGGACGAGGACAAGCTGATGCTCGTTCCCGCCGGGCTGTTCTCCGGGCTCCTGTCCGGGCTGGCCGGCGCCGCAGGCGGCGTGGTCGGCGGGCTGTTCGG
>JAQZBG010000054.1 GCA_029239165.1 Microbacterium sp.
GTGAAGTTCGCGACGGGGAGGCCGTTCTGCGTGTACCGCAGCTCGGGATCAGCCGTGAGGTTTCCCACGACGGTGATGATCGTCTCGCCGGCCATCAGCGCGACACCCGCCGGTAGTTCTTCCGCAGCGTGCGCTCGGCGACACGCGACACGTTGCCGACCGCGGGCGGATTCTTCGGGTGCGCCTCGGTGCGGACGCGGTACAGGTTGCCGCGCGCGTCGCCGACGTACCGCGGCCCCTCGACGATCTCGATGACCTCGACCACACGACCGGTGTCGCGGCTGTCTTCCGACTCGAACCGGTCACCCGGCTCAATCGGCTGCTGGATGGTGCTCATGCTGTCCTTCTCTCTTCTCGGTACTGCCTGTACTCGGCGTTGTTCCGCCGGGCATCTTGCCGGCGACGACGGCGGGCGTTCTCCTCGCAAGAGCGCCGCCACCGCGCGTCGTGCTCGCGGGCCTTCGCAAGCTCGGCCTCCTCACGGAACAGCCGCTTGCGCTCGATGTCTGCGGCGCATCCCGGGCGCTCGTTCCTGACCTTCGACAGCGGCGGGAACTGCTCGCGCAGCGCGGCCCTCTTGTCGATGAGGCACCACCAGTCCGGCTCGAGGTCAGGCATCAGGCACCTCCCGGCGAGTGGTGCAGAGCATGCACGTGCCATCAGCGAGCCACCGGTGCGGCCGCTTCGGCTCGCACGAGTCCGGGGCCGTCGGGCTCATCGTCTCCGGGAGCTCGAGGCGCCGCGCCGCGTGGACGCCCTGCACGATGTGGGCGGGTTGCAGGTAGGCAGTCGAGGACCGGAAGTGCGCGTTGACGGCGTCCACGGCCGCGGCGTACGGGACGTCGGCCATGAGCGGCGACCACGCCTCGATCGTCAGCTGGTCCACCTGCCGGTTGTCGAGGACCTGGATGCGAGCCAGGAGGGTGGTCAGTTCGTCGATGCTCATGAGGCGATCTCCTTCGGCTCGAGCGTGGTGATGGTGCGGCCGGCGACGGCGCGGCCGGCGGCAGCGGTCTGCATCGCCCGCTCAGTCGGCGTAGGCCGGTGGTTGCTGGTCTTCTCGGCGTCGCGGCGCAGCCAGTTGCGCCACGTCGCCACCCAGTCGCGTTTCGCGGCCTTCGCGCCGGACTCGGCACGCCAGTAGTCCACGAAGGTGCGCGTTGAGCGGTCGACGTCGACGCCGGGGACCTCGGCCGCAGCCCACTCCCGCATCCCGGTCGTGAGGATGAAAGGTTCGGGGATGCGGGTTGCGCGTGAGCGCGCCGCACCACCTTTAGGTGGTGTCTGCTCTGTACTGCTCTGCTCTGTACTGCTCTGTAGCGCGGAATCCTCTTGGATTCCGTCCGGATTCCGCTTGGAATTCGGGACCACAACCCCGGAATCCTGCGCCTTGCGCTCTCGGTCCTTGGCGAGCAAGCGACCGATCTCTTCCGTGCTCCGATTCCACTTCTGCCAACTCCGAGCGACATACCCCCCGCTCTGAGCAGCGAGTAGGCCCGCGTTGAGCAGCGACTCGATCCGACGCGGCACGTTCCGGAGGCCCAGGCCGACGATGGTTCGCAGCTGGCGGTCCGTGATGAACCCGTCGCTCGGCACCGACGCGAGGAACGACAGGATGCGCACGAACAGCAGCTCGGCCTCCGGGCCGGCTTCGAGGATCGCGTCGTCCATGTAGTAGTTCGCGGCGAGCGGGACGTAGGGCCCCTTCGACTTCGGGCGTGCCATCAGCGTCCCCCTCCGCTCATCAGCTGGTCGGCGGTCGCCTGCGAGATCTCCGACCACCAGCGGCCCTTCGAGTCCGGGGTGTTGAAGTAGATGACCCAGGAGCGGACGTCAGCGCGCCACGCCGGCCACCAGACGGGGTCGCCCCAGCCGGGGACAGCGAAGCCCTCGAGGATCGCCGCAGCGGGGTGCTCGGTCGCCCACTTGTGGCACCCCTCCTCGTCACCGTGGGGGCCGCAGAGCAGCTGCAGGTTCGACGGGACCGTCAGCCCGCCCTGCGACCGGTTCTGCCGGTGGTCGCGGTGCATGGTGCCCGACCAGCAGCAGCGGACGCAGCGGCCACCGTCACGGGCGGTCGCGTCCTCGTAGGCGCGCTTCTCTTCCGCCGCGGTCGGCTTCGGGGTCTTCGGGCCGATCATGAGTGCCACCTGCAGAAGTCCACGAACGCTTCCCCGCGGAGCGCGGTCCACCAGCCGGACAGCTTGCGAGCCTCGGCGCGCACCTGCGCCGTCGTCTGGTCCTCGCCGCCGACGTACCGCTCACGGCAGTCGTCCTTGTCGCAGGTGAGCGTCACCACGCGCCGGGCGGTCACGACGCCGCTCCCGGTTCACGGCGGGCGTACGTCGACGGCGACTTGAGGCCGAGCCCCCGGCGCCACGCGGACACCGTCGGCTGCCCGACACCGAGCTGCTCAGCGATCGCCGTGTCGGACATGCCCCTGCCGTTCAGGGTCGCGACCTGCTCGAGCAGATGCGGCGTGGACCGCGTGTATCGGCGTGCACCTTCCTTCGACCGCGACTTCTTCGCCGGCCGCGCGTTGCGGATGCTGCTCGTCACCCGCGCGGCGATCAGCGCGTGCACCTGCGTCTCGTGCCGGTCGGCGATCTTCATGAGGGCGAGGTAGACGTCGTCGGGGAGCTTGACGACCACTGAGACCGTCATGCCGCCGTCTCCTGAAGGTCGAGGAGATCGAACAGAGTGGGCGTGTTCGCCTCGTTGTCGTGGCGGGTGAGGTAGAAGACCGAGTCGGCCACGCTCACCGGGTTGAGCTCGGATCCGAACCCGCGGCGGCCCTGACGGACAGCCTCCAGGACCGTCGAGCCGAGTCCGCTGAAGCAGTCGCCGACGAGCTCGCCCGGGTTCGAGTACATGGTGATCAGCCGACGCGGAATGTCGAGCGGGAAGGGGCAGATGTGCGCCTCGACCTCACGTCGCCGCTGCTCGCTGTTGAGCGTGTCGATGCGGAGCACGTCGGTCCACACGTCGGGACGCGCGGAGCCGGGGACGAGGGACGCGAACGTCCCAGGTAGCGCGTTGGCCGCGGCGAGGCGGTCGGCGAGGGCCACGTGCGCGTCGTAGTCGTACACGGTGCGCTGGCTCTGCGCGGTGAAAAGCTTCGACCGCTTCCCGACCTCCAGCCGCGCGAGCTCGTCGCCGGTCAGCAGCCGGTCGCCGCCTGTGCGCCAATCTGCGGCGGCGTCGATCTGCCACCGGCCGACCGAGTAGTCGGCTTTCGCCTTCTCCACGGGAGTGTCGGCATAGCCGCGAGTGCGGTTGGTCTGCGGCTTGTGGAACAGGAGCACGTACTCGGGTGAGCCGACGCCCATCTTCGAGTGGTCCTTCGCCATCTCGGAGTAAGAGAGCCGGTACGTCTGGTTGTTCTCGCGCACGACGTCGGTGGTGACGGTGATCATGCCGAAGTAGTCGAAGCCGTGGGCCGTGTAGTGGGCGATCGCTTCGGCGTGCATGGTGTCGAACGTGTAGACGCCGGTGCCCGTCACGGACCCGTACAGGGGGAAGTCCTTGACGTGCACGGCGAGGATCCGGCCGGGCATCAGCGCCCGGTGCAGCGACGGAGTGAGGTAGTCCATCTGCCACCAGAACTGGCCGTTGTCGTCGACGTGGCCGAAGTCGGCGTAGTTGGGCGAGTACTCGTACTTGCCGCCGAACGGGATCGACGTGCAGATGAAGCCCATCGACTCCGGCTCGACGTGGTCGCGCCACTCGATCACCGAGTCGTTGAGCGCGATCCGCCAGTCCTGCCCCTCGAACACCTGCCGCTCGACGCCCATCGCCCGCGCGAGTTCCGTGGACACGGCGCGTGCGTTCAGCCCGAACTCGCGCAGGATCTCGCTCATCGTGTCGGTGAGGGCCTCGTCCTCCTGCCACTTCGTCATCAGGTTGTCGCGGACGTCACCCTCTGTCTCCCCGTAGATCAGGTGCACCCGGCACGCGTTGACCTGCCCGAACCGGTGGATGCGGTGGATGGCTTGCACGGTCTGCTCGTACTTGTGCGTGACGCCGACGAACACGGCTTCCGAGCACTGCTGCAGGTTGAGCCCGCGGCCGAGCATCATGGGCTTCCCGATGAGGGCGTACGTCTCACCGTCGAGCCAGCGGCGCAGCTGCTCCTCGACCTCGGCATCGGACTGCGCGCCACGGATCGACGAGAACGTGTGCCCCATCTCCGTGAGCGCCTTCTCGATCGCGTCCTGCTCGTCGTTCAGGTCGCACCACAGGATGATCTGCTTCCCCTGCTCCCACAGGTGGTGGCGGGCAACCAGCCCGCGCATCTCCGCGATCCGTGCGTCGAGAGTGTGGCGCTTCTCGCGCGACGACTCGACGGCCGACTTCGACCCGCCACGGACGAGAACACCCTGCCCGTCCTTGTCGACCTGATCGGACAGCAGCCCGACCTCGACCTCATCCCAGATCACTTCGAGCGGCGGCAGATCGTAGCCGTCGTCCGAGTAGCCGAGATCCGACGGGCGCTGGATGAAGCACGCCCAGGTGTTCAGCCACAGCATGAACTCGCGCTTCTTGTGCGGGTAGAGCTTGAGGTTTCCAGCCTTGGACGAGTCGCGCTTGAAGAACCGTGTCAGCGCCTGGCCGGTGTCCATGATCCCGAGGAACCCGGCGTAGTGGATGAGCTCCTTGTGCCGGTTCGGAGCCGGGGTGGCCGTCGCGACGAACCGGTATCGGATGCCGGCGAACAGGGGGAGGAACGTCTGGTAGGTCTCTGATCCGAACGAGCGCAGCACGGCCGCCTCGTCGAGCGAGACCGCGATGAACAGGTCGACGTCGAGCTTCCCGTCACGCACCGACTCGTAGTTCGTGACGTACAGGCCCGACCACTCCGGGTCGACCTCGGCCGTCGTGCGCACGAACCGCACCTCGGTGTCGATGAGGTTCCGCCCGTCCTTGATGATGTCGAAGCGGACGCCGAGCGGCGCGACGATCAGGCCGCGCTTCACGGGCACGTCGACGGGCGCGAGCTCGATGATGAGCCGCAGGACCTCCAGCTGCATCACGGACTTGCCGAGGCCGTAGCGGGCGAAGATCGCGCGCCGGCCGCCGGCGACCGCCCACCCGACGATCTCTCGCTGGTGCGGCTTGAAGTCGGGGTGCCCCGGCTGGAAGATCGGGGAGAACGCCTCCATCGGCACGGGGAAGCCGTACGAGCGGTCGAAGCGCACTTTCTCTGCGAGGAAGCTGTCGTAGTCGCGGCCGTCGTTCCCCGTGTTCAGGGTCAGCAGGGCGCTCATGCTGCGGCCGCCAGGGTGGAGCGCGCCGGCAGCGCGCGGAGGCGGCGGCGTGCGGCGGCGCGGCGGTTGTTCTCCGCCTGCGTGACCGGCTCCAGGTGGTTCGGGTTGCAGCACGCGCGGGACGTGCAGCCCCACTCCTCGACGTGGTCGAGGTGGAGGCCCCGCGGGATCGGGCCGACGAGGAGCGTGTAGACGAGGCGGTGCACGCGGGCGACGGTGCGGCCGACGTGGATGTGCCCATAGCCGTTGTGGCTGAGGGACCCGGTCCAGAGCCAGCAGTCGCCGGTCTTGTCGAGGTGGGTCTCGATGCGCTCGAGGAGCGTGAGGCGGCTCATGCGTCGAATCCGCCCTCGATGAGACGCGCGAACGTCTCGGCGGTCATGGTCACGTACTGCTCGGCCGGGTCCGTCGTGCCGCGCTTCTTGTGCATGACGACACCGATGTGCGCGTCGTCGTTGCCGCGCTCGATCTCCGCCTCGCGCAGCCACGCCGGCAGCGACATGGTGGCGGTGTTCTTGCACTCGATGACGACCCGGCCGCCGCGGATCATGCGGACACCGCCGATGTCGCCGCGGTCCTTTGTCCCGTGCTTCACGCGGCGGTCGATGCGGTCGTCGTCGAGGCGCTCGGCGAGCCAGTCGGCCTGTGCACGCTCGAACGAGGACCCGGCCTTGCGCGCCGACGTGCGGTTGCGGCGCGGCTTCGGGAGGGTGACGGTGTCGGTCTGCACCTGCTCCGGGTACGGATCAGGGATGATGGGGATGCTCACGCGAGTACTCCTGGTCAAGGGATGCAGTGTGGGTGGAGGGGACCGGCCGACTGCTACTCGGCCGGTCCCCGTTCTGTGGGCGCTGCGCCTGCTACGCGCAGCGACCGGTCAGGAAGACGGCTTGCCGTTGAAGATCGGCACGTCACCGATCCCGTCGTGCACGCGCGTCTCGACGCCGTCCTTCTTGTCGGTGCGGCCCTCACGGATCTCGGTCACGATGTCCGTGAACGCGAGGTCGAGGATCACCTCGGGGCGCTCGAGCTTGAAGCCGAGGTGCACCGAGCCGCCGCGGAGGCGGTACCGGAAGCTCGCCCAGATGGAGTAGATTGGGCCGCCGATGTACGGGCGCAGTGCGATCTGGATCCGCGCGGGGATCTCGATGTCGCCCTTCTGCCCGGCCTTCGCCGCCGTGTCTTCCGTGTAGTTGAGCTTCACGTCGCCGCTGGCTTCGCGGATGCTGCTCTCGAACGCGACCTTCGTGTGCGCCTGGAAGGTGCGGGCGATCTCGATCATCCGCGCCGGGACAGGCTCGATCACGTCGAGGTAGCGGTCGTCGAGGAAGTCCGCGAACTCCTCCTGCGTGTAGAGGTGGCCGTCGGCTGATTCCCATGCGAGCCACGCCTTCGACTTCTCGAGGGCGAGACGCACGGTGTGCTTCTGCCAGCCAGGCATGTAAACCTCGGCCGTGTCGCTGCTCTCGTGCGAGTCGATGACCGCGACCACCGACGACGTGTTCGTGTGGGCGAACACCTCCGTGCCGAGGCGGCGGTGACGGTTGACGTACGCGACGAACGACGCCGCGTCGGTGACGACCCGCGCGCCGGCCGTGTGGCGAGGCGCGGTGCCGAACGCGTCGGTGTCGACGATGCGCGCGCCGCCGTCACCATCCGGCAGCAGGTACAGCCCGGCCGGGTGCACCTCCTTCGGGGCGAGCGCCTGCCGCGCGAGTTCCGCGGCCGCGTCCGTTTCGGTCCTGGTGTCATCGGTCATGATCCGGGTGCCTCCTTGATCTCACCGGTCTGGAGGTCGACATGCGCGCCGGCATCGCGGATGTCCTCGTCCCACAGCGGCATCGCACTGGGGTCGGTGCGCGACAGGTCACCTTCGCGCGTGATGAATGCCATCGAGCCCTCACGGGTCTTCTCCGGCACCTTCTGCGACAGGCGGTCGTAGACCACCACCGCATCGCTGAGACCGTCGGCGGGCTTCACGTCCAGCCGGATCGTGATCGAACCGACCTTCCCTGTCGCCTTCACGGCCTCGATGACCTTGCGCAGCATCTCGGCGGCCTCGACGTCGGTGCGCGGACGCACCTGCGCGAGCATGGCCGCGAAGCTCGGCGGCTTCTCATTGTTCTTCTCGGTACCCACCTGGTATCCCTTTCTCTGGGTGGTCTTCATCGGCCAACTCCGCTCGCGTTGTACGACGACGCGAGCGCCTTGTTGAGGTTGAGGTAGCCGTACAGCTTCGCCGTCAGCGCCTTCTGCAGCTCCTCGGCCGCATGGAGGATCTCCTTCGCGGTGTCGAAGTCGTGGCGGTACGTCATCGTCGCGAGGTCAGCCTCAGCACGCTTCTCCGTCACCGAGCCGGCGCCGGACCGGATCACGGCCTTCGCCTTCTCCTCGATGAGCTTCCGCTCGGCGGCGTACCGGTTCGACCACAGCTGCTTGATCACCGGCACGGCACGCTCGAGGCGGTCGCCGAGTTCGCGGATGATCATCTCGAGCTCGATGGGTGACGCGGGCTCGAAGTCGACGATCTCTCCGGTGGTCAGGTTCGCTACCTCGGTCATGGCTTCACCGGGACGGGGCGTTCCCACGTCCTCCCGCAGATGCAGCGGTGACCGGCGTCGTGGTCGACGGCCAGCTTGCAGGGGTGGGTGAGCGTCGAGTGGGGCGCGTGGGGGCGCGTCTCGGCAGCGGTCGACTTGCACCGGTATCGGGGCATCGGGACCGGGGTGTTCTCCTTGTCGCCGTACACCTGGCCGGTCGTCGGGACGCTCACGCTTCGACCGCCTCAGCGTCGAAGCTGGCGGCCTCCGCGGCCGTGTCGTCGACCACATCGGCATCGACGGTGTTCGCTTCCCGGTCGATCGCGCCGGCGCGAGCCAGCCACGCGGCGCGGATCTTGTCCGTGGCCTCGCCGCTCTCCTTGAGCCGTGCGCCGATCTCGTCGAGCTCCTCCCGTGACTGTGCCGCGACGATGAGCGCACCCCAGTCCTCAGTCGGCTCGTCGATGATCGCGTCGCTCGTGTCGACGTCGTCAGACTCGAAGTCCTCCGGCGTGTAGAGGCCGGCGAGTTCCATCGGGAAAGCGCGGCGGAAGCCGTGGGACTCGGCGCGGATGCCGAGCATGTGCGACGGCCGCTTCTCCCAGTTCCCCTTCGCCGTGCTGCCGAACTCCGCGAAGGTGACCGTCTGCACGAGCGGTCGGCCGACGCCCTTCCGGTAGATGGCGACACGCGCTGCGAACGGCGTCTTCGGCGGCACGGTCACCCAGGGGCCGTTCTCCTCGGCCTGCCACTCGATCGGGTCCTGCCCGTCGTACTGCCCGGTGCGCTGCGCGACGACGCGCATGCCGTCGATGCCGATGAGGACGGTCCACTTGCCGCCCATTTGCGCGGCGTAGATCTGCTTTGCGGTCGGATCGAGACCGGTCCGCGCGCAGGCGGCGATGAACGCGGCCATGATCCCGGGAGGCGCATACATGCGCACGGCGCGCGGTGTACCGGGGTTCTCCGGATCGGGTCGCTGCTCAGTCCAGGTGAGGCCGGCGAACTCCATCATCGCGGCCGTGTCGGCATTCCAGGAGTCGGGGCGAACCGACGTGGGCAATGCGAGCTCGGTGGACATTAGAACGGAACCTCCTGCAGGCGGGCCGCGTTCAGCGCGGCGAGAACTTCGTGAGCAATGGGGACGATCAGCGCCGTTGCGGCGGCGATCGCGGGCGTCTCCCGGTCGAAGAGGAGGGTCTGCGGGTCGCGGCGGAGTCGCCAGCCCTGAGGCTCGGTCGCGTCTTCGACGAGCTCGCCCCACACCCACGCGGCATAGTCGGCCTCGGGGATGCAGTACAGCTGCCAGGCGAGTTGACGGATCTCGTAGGGCGTCGGGCCTGTGATGACCTTGTTGTGCTTCGCCTTCGTCTCGGCGATCGCGAAGCTAGCGCCGTACGGGATCGCCCCGTCGACGGTCGCCGCGAACCGGTCGTTGTCGGGGTGGTGGATGAACAGGCTGTTCGGCTCAGCGCCCGCCCACGCGAGGAGCATCGGCTCCCAGCGGTGACCGGACTGCGTCGACGCGTTGCCAGAGAACGTGCGCGGGGCGAGGATCTGCCGGACGTACGTCTCCACCGACCCGGGCTTCGCGAACTTCCCCGCCGTCGACGAGCCGATGACCTTGTCGTGCACGGCCAGCCACGAGTCGCGATCGGCGGAGTCCGCGAGGGTGCGGTCCAGGGTGGCGAGGGCGCTCACAGGCCCAGCCCCCCTCGGATGTCAGAGCGGAGGCGGGTTGAGACGTACGCTTCCTCTCCGACCTCGTCGTCTGCCGGAACCGTGTACTGCTCGAGCGTCATGTCGAGCGCGATGAGGTTCGCGATGCGCTGCTGTTCGACGAGAGCGAGCGTCGCGTGCGCCTGGGCTTCGATGGCGACGGTCAGCATGGACGCCTCGGTCATGCCTGCTTCGGACTGGTAGTCGTGCAGTCCCTCGATGTTGCGGCGCGCTTCGGCGGCGTGGTCGATGCGGTCGCTCATGCGAGGGCCCCGTCCTGGATGGTGAAGCCGATGTCGCGCGACTCGTCACGGTCACGCTCGACGAGCACCGTGTAGCCGCGTTCCTCCGCGAGCTCACGGATGCCGGCCAGGCTGTCGGCGTCGAGCAGGTCGCCGTCCTTCACGATCACGAGGCGCAGCTTCGGGTCTCCGGCGGTGGCGATCGCGAACGCGACCCGGCGGCGCATGGCCGTGTTCACCTGCCCGAACGGGATGCCGTCGAACGTGACCCCGGTCTCGTCCACCGAGAGGCCGTCGACGGGGAACGCTGCCGTCGCGAGCGCGAGACGCTTCCCGGCCTCGATGCCCTCGATGTCCGACTGCGCCTCAGCGTGCGCATCCTCCGCCGCCGACAGGGCGGTCGCGGTGCGGAAGTACTCCTTCGCCGCACGGACGCCCGCGTTCGTCTCGTCGACGGCCGCGAGACGCGCCTGAATCGGCGCGATGTCGACCTTCGCCTCACCAGCTGCGTGCTCGGCATCGCCGCGCCGCCCCCGAACATCGTCCCGATCGCTGATCGCCGTCTCGAGTTCCGATCGGAGCTGCATGATCCGCCGGTCGAGGCTTTCCTCCTGGCGACCGAGTTCGGCAGCGAGGTCTGCTGCGCGCTGGATGTCGGTGTTGTGCTGCTGAGCCTCGGCGAGGTCCGTGAGCACGTCCTGTGCCGAGACCTCCTCGGTCGGCGAGCCGGGCGCCGGCGCGGTGAGCGTCGACAGTGCGCCCTGCAGCCGCTTCACCTCACGGCCAGCCTCAAGCCGCCGCGCCTCAGCGCCCGCCTTCTCCCGGCCCACCTGCTCGAGGTCGATGGGGAGGTCGACCTTCGCGAGCAGCGCGTCACGCTGCCGCTTCTCATCGAGGTTCAGGAACGCGACCGGGTCGAAGATCAGACCGCCCGTGAGCGACGCGACGACCTCGGCAGGCTTCGAGTACTTTGCGCCGTCCAGCGCGAACACCTCGAGCTTCCCGGCGTCATCCTTCTTCCAGGTGCGGACGATCCGCACACCGAGGTCGGTGTCGGTGAACTCGGCGTGCGCCTCGTCCTCACCGTCACGGATCGGCTTCGGTGTCAGGCGGGTGCCCTTCGGGTCGAACAGCTCCACGAACGCGTCGATGAAGCTGGACTTCCCGGCGCCGTTGCCGCCCGCGATGACGACGAGGGAACCAGTGGGGGAGAGGGTGATCTCGCGGACGCCTTTGAAGTTCTTCGCGGCGAAGGTCTGGGTCATTGCATGCTCCTGGGTCAGTTGGATTCGGTGAGATGGGTGACGGCGGCGA
>JAQZBG010000055.1 GCA_029239165.1 Microbacterium sp.
GCCACGTGCTCGCGCAACGGCTCGAAGCCGCGGGCGTCTCGCTGGCGCCCGAAGCCGTCGACGACCTGGCCGAGGCCATCGAGAACGACGTCTCGCTCTAGCTCCCGGGCGCGGCGACGGATCACAGCGAGATCCGGGCGTGCGCTGTGATCGCACCCCCGCGCGTGCCTCGGAGCGACAGACGCACGCGCGACGGTGCGAGTGATGAAGGCACCGGACCGAGTTCGCCTCGAAGCACCATCTCGTGCAAGGGTCTCGCTGTGCGATTCCCGATAGAGCGATGGTTGCAGGTGCAGTGGACGGTCTCCCGCTGTGGGGGAACATCCGGGGCTGGCATCCGCAGGCTTCCGCCGACTGCCGTCGCCGGTACTCGAAGCGACTCGACCGCTGGGCACGACGAGGCTGAGGCGTCTAGTCCGCCGGCTGGTGGAAGAGGTCATGGTCGCCTGTTCGGCGGGCGTCCGCAGCAGGCGGCTCCACCGCTGACTCCGCGCGCGCCTCGTGGCGGGCCCGTGCCATGAACTGCGCATGTGCCAGTTCGAGAGTGGGGATCATGGTGACACCTCCTGCGCGTCGTTGCCGACCATGCTCCCCTTCCGGTCGGCTCGCGCGCCCACGTGATCGCAACACGGCGAAACCCGGGGTCACACCAGGTCACCCACCGCGTCTGCCAGTTCGCCGTCGATCCGTCGGAAGTAGTCGATGACGCGCGCTTGAAGCTGCTCGTCGCGGATCGGCGCGACATGTTCTGCGACCGTGCTGACAAGCCGCGCCCGCGCGGCGCCGTCGAGAACATCGCGCACCAGCGCGCCCGCCTGTGCGAAGTCATCGTGGTCGCGGTGCCGCCGCGCCGCCCGCTGCAGCGCGGCCTCGTCGTAGAGGGCAGGGAGAGAGTCATCAGCTCGTCTCCCCCCGGTCGTGAGCCCCGTGATGCGGTGCCGGTGGAAGGTGGGATAGCCCACAATCCGCGCTTGGAGCATGCGATCGGGGCTCGGCCCGATGCCCGGCACGAACCGCGCCGGCGAGAACGCCGCCTGCTCGATCTCGGCGGTCTCATCGTCGGGGTTGCGGTCGAGGACGAGTGTCCCGACGGGCAGCAGCGGAAAGTCCGCGGTGGGCCACACCTTCGTGATATCGAACGGATTGATGCGGTAGTCGTCGGCGGCGGCATCCGGCATCACCTGAACCGCGAGTCGCCATCGCGGCTCGTCGCCCCGCTCGATGGCATCGCGGAGGTCGTGGCGGTAGTGATCCACCTCGGCGATGTCGAGGGCACGGGCCTCGTCGTGGGTGAGGTGCGCCGTGCCCTGGACCGAGCGCAGGTGGTACTTCACCCAGAACCGCTCGCCGTCTCCGTTCTCCCAGCGGAAGGTGTGCGTGCCGAAGCCGTCCTGGTGGCGCCACGACAGCGGAATGCCCCGATCGCCCATGAGCCACGTGACCTGATGCGCCGATTCCGGATGCCGCAACCAGAACTCCCACAGCCGGTCGAGGTCGAACCGCGCGTGCCTCCCTCCGGCCGGGTAGAGCTTCTGCGCCACGACGAGTTGCGCGAACGCGCGGTCGTCGTTGAGGAAGAAGACGGGAGAGTTGTTGCCGACGAGGTCGTAGTCGCCGTCGTCGGTGAAGAACTTCACCGCGAATCCCCGGATGTCGCGCCAGGCGTCGGGACTGGAGTGGAATCCGAGTGTGCTGGAGAACCGCACGAGCGTGTCGACCCGCACGGCGGGCTGGAACACCGATGCGCGCGTGAACCGGCTGACATCGTGGGTGGTGAGGAAGTGGCCGCGAGCGCCGCCGCCCTCCGAATGGCGGATGCGCACCGCGACGCCGGCGCCCGCGTCCAGGCCGCGGGGCACCCGCGTCGCGGCGGCGGTCATGCGACGGCAGTCACAGTGAGGACGTCGTAGAACGCGACGTGCCCGGCGATCTCCGCGAAAGCGGGGAACGGCTCCGGGTACGACCACGCCACGGGCTCTGTCGACTCTCCTCCGGCGAGCGCCCAGTAGTCGCTGGCCACCCCCTTGAACGGGCAGTAGGTCACCGACTCCACAGGGCTCAGCGCCTCGAGTCGGACGTCCTCGCGCGGGAAGTAGTACCGAACCGGCACGTCGACCTCGTGCAGCTCGACGACGCGGGACGACGCCGCGATGATGGTGTCGCCGTGACGGACCTCATAGGCGGTGTCCGCCGGGACGAGGCGGACGAGGCCTTCCTCGATGGCGCGTTCTGAGCGCTGGATGTCTGCGATCTGACTCATCGGTGTGCTCCTTGATGGGATGCCGCGCAGCCGCGGCGTGGGTGGATGCCGGTCCCGTGGACACGGGCGGCGGGAGGACGCGCGCGACATCGTCGCGCGCATCCGGGTGGGGGGTGCCGTCTCGCACCGGGAGCGCGGCCACCACGGTCCCGGTGAGCGCGAGCATGCCGCCGATCACCTTGACGGGCACGACCGGCTCTCCGAGCACGACGGCGAACGCGTAGCCCAGCACCGGCACGACCGCGGCGGCCGTGGCTGACACAGCGGCGGGTACACGCTCGGCGCCATAGTTGTAGAGCGCCATGGTGGGGCCGGTGACGACGAGGGCGAGGAAGAGGATGCCGGTCCACCCCGCCCCGCCCGAGGGGAGGGCGGCGACGCCGGCGAGCAGCTCCCAGGCGAGCCACGGCACCAGCAGCACGGCGCCCCAGACCGCCGTCGCGGTGGCGAGGGCGAGCGAATCGGGCAGCGGGCGGAAGTCGTCGGCGCGCGCCGACGACTTCCGCCGCGGCGCAGCCGTGCCGAGCCGGCGGAGCACGACGGTGTACACGGCGTAGGAAACGAGTCCCACGACGAGGAGAAGCGCGCCGATTCCGACGTCGGACGCTCCCCCGCAAGCCAGGACGATTCCGCAGGTGGCGAGGACGAGCCCGAGCGCGACCCGTCGCGTCATGCGCTCCCGGATCACGGCCCACGCGAGCAGGGCCGTCAGCACCGGCAGCGAGGCCGAGACCAGAGCGGCCGTGCCGGGGCCGGACATCGATAGGCCGATGTTGCTGGGCAGGTAGAACAGCACCACCCCGCTGAGCGCCAACACGACCGTGATGGGCCGGCGAAGCGCGGCTGCGAGCGTGCCGGCCACCGCGCGCCGCGGCGCCGGGCGTGCGAAGAGCAGTCCCACCATCAGCGGAACCGCCAGCGCGACGCGGAGTACGGAGAGGACGGCGGGCGAGGCCGTGACGAGCACGATGGCGCTGAGGCCGTAGGCGGTCGACCACAGCACCACCGAGATGCCGACCGCCGAAGCGGGCAGCCACGGTCGGTCCGCGCCGGCGCTCGTCATGCTGTCGGCCGCAGCGGTTCGTCGGCGCCGGCCGCCGCCTGCTCCTCCGCGTCGACGCGCCTGTCATGGTGGGCCGCTGCGATGAGCGAGCGCGTGTACGGATGCCGGGCCCCGCCGAAGATCGCGTCGGCCGGAGCCGTCTCGACCACGCGCCCGTGCTGCATCACGGCGACGCGGTGCGAGATCCGCCGGACGACGGCGAGGTCGTGCGAGATGAACAGGTACGAGACGCCCGTGCACTCCTGCAGTTCGATGAGCAGGTCGAGCACGGTCGCCTGCACGCTGACGTCCAGCGCCGAGGTGGGCTCGTCGCACACGATGAGCGGAGTGCGCCCGGCGAACGCACGGGCGATCGCGACGCGCTGCTTCTGCCCACCCGAAAGCTCCTTGGGCAGTTTGTCGAGCGCGTCCGGCGGCAGTCCGGTTCTCGCCGCGAGCTCCTCCGGGGTCCCATCGCCGCCGAGGAGCTGGATCGCCCGTGCGAGTGTCCGGCGCACGGTCCGGCGCGGGTTGAGCGACGCGTCGGGACTCTGGAACACGATCTGCACCGGCGGGGGCGTATGAGGCGCGTCGATTCGCACGGAGCCGTCGAAGGAGGTCAGCTCCGCGATGACGCGGCCGAGTGTGGTCTTCCCGCTCCCGGACTCCCCGACGATGCCCAGCGTCTCGCCGTGCCCCACGTGCAGGTCCACCCCGTCAAGAGCGGTGTGCGATCCATAGCGCTTGTGCAGCCGGGTGGCGACGAGCAGCGGTGCAGAGCCGGTGTCGATCGGAGGCCGCGTCGGCCCGTCGATCCGTGGCACGGCGGCCACCAGGGCACGCGTGTACGCGTGGGCGGGGTCGGCGATCAGCTCAACAGTGGTCGTGGTCTCGACGAGGTGGCCGTTGTCGAGGACGCCGACGCGGTCGCAGTGCGACGCGACCAGCGGCAGGTCGTGACTGATGAACAGGCTCGCGAAGCCGAGCTCGGCCTGGAGTCGTGTGATGAGTGCCAGCACACCGGCCTGCACCTGGCTGTCGAGCCCGGTCGTCGGCTCGTCGAGGATGAGCAGCCGCGGGCGCGCGGCGAGCGCCATCGCGATCACTGCGCGCTGCTGCTGGCCGCCGGAGAGCTCGTGCGGATAGCGCGACGCGAGGGCCTCGGCATCCCCAAGCCCCACCTCATCGAGCGAAAGGTACGTTGCCGCGCGCGCGGCGGCCGGATCCAGCCCGCGCAGGCGGTGCGCTTCGGCCACCTGTGCGCCGACGGTCGCGGTCGGATTCAGCGCTCGTGCGGGCTCCTGGTAGACCACGCCGATGTCGTTGCGGCGGTAGCGCCGGAGCGCGCCGCCGTCGAGCGAGAGCAGGTCGCTGCCCGCCACCCGCAGGCGATCAGCCTGCACTCTCGCTCCCTTCGGGAGGAAGCGTGTCAGGGCGAGGGCGATCGTGCTCTTGCCCGACCCCGACTCGCCGACCAGGCCGTACGCCTCCCCTTCATGGATGTCGAAGTCGACGTCGTCGACCGCGCGTCGCGAGGCGCCGTCGACGCGGTAGTCGATGCTCAGGCCGCGCGTGGTGACGATGGGGCTCATCGGCGCAGCACCTCCTTGAGGTTGTCAGCGATGAGATTGACCGAGACGACGAGCGAGGCGATGGCCAGCGTGGGGAACACGAGCGTCCACCAAGCGCCCTGGAGATAGGCGCGGTTCTCGCTGACAGCGAGTCCCCAATCCGGCGACGGTGGCGCGGCCGCGAGACCGAGGAAGGAGAGGGAGGATGCCACGAACACGGCTCCGCCGATGCTGAGGGTGGCTTGAACGACGACCTGCGGTGCGATGTTCGGCAGCAGCTCCCTCGAGAGGACGCGGCCGGTCGTCTCACCCTGGAGCTGGGCGCTCGTCACGTAGTCCTTGCCCATCTCGACGAGCACCTCGGCCCGGATGATCCGGGCGATGCCCGGGGCGAAGAGGACCCCGATCGCGAGCGCGAGCACCACCGGGCTGCTGCCGAACGCACCGACGATCACCAGCAGGAAGATCAGCGTCGGGAGGGCGAGGAACACGTCGAAGGATCGCATGAACAGCTGGTCCGCCCAGCCCCGGCGGTAGCCGGCGAAGAGGCCGAGCGCTGCTCCGAGCACGGTGGCGATCGCCGTCCCGAGCGGTGCGACGATCAGCGCGGACTCGGCACCGGCGAGCACCCTCGCGAACACGTCGCGGCCGATGCGGTCGGTGCCGAACCAGTGCTCCGGACTGGGCGGAGCGAGCTTCGCACCGGTGTCGCCGAAGGGGTCGATACCGAACCACCGCCAGCCGATCGCCACGACGATCCACCAGACCACGAGGATGGCGCTGACCGTGAAGGTCGGCCGACGCACGAGCGCAGCCCACGCGCCCACGGAGCGCGAGGCGCTCGCCTGACGCTCGGCTGCCGCGGCGATGCCGAGATGATCGGATACCAGCACGTCCACGGTCATGTCAGTTCCTTCCTGTGAAACGGACCCGGGGATCCACGATCGTGAAAACCACATCCGTGATGAGAAGCGCGACCAGCGAGATCAGCCCGGTCAGCATCACGCCGGCTACGAGCACGAAGATGTCCTTCTTCTGGGTCGCCGTGACGAGCAGCTCTCCGAGCCCCGGGTAGCCGAAGAGCGTCTCGACCACAGCGCTTCCGCCGAGCAGCGCGCCCAGGTAGACCCCGAGGAGCGAGATCGTCGGGATGAGGGCGTTGCGCGCGACGTGGCGACGGAACAGCTCCCCGCCGCGCAATCCCTTGATGACAGCGGTGCGGTAGAACTGCGAGCCCGTCGCCTCGATCACTCCCCCGCGCGTCATTCGCGCGAGGACGGACAGGTAGCCGAGCGCCAGGGTCAGTGCCGGCAGCGTCATCGCCCGCAGCTGCGGCAGGAAGCCGGTCCCCACGGCGTCTCCGGATTGGATCGGCAGCACCGGGAAGATGAGGCCGAACACGATGAGCAGCACGACGCCGACGACGAACTCCGGCACGGACGCGAGCGACATGAGCCCCACGGTGAACGCCCGATCGGTACGCGAGCCTTCCTTACGCGCCTGCAGCACTCCGACGCCGACGGCGAGCGGCACGAGAACGACGAAAGCGAAGAGCCCCAGCGCGATCGAATTGCCCAGGCGCGCCAGGATGAGTTCCCGTACGGGCTCGCCGTAGACGATGCTCGTCCCCCACTGACCGGTGACGAAACCGGCCATCCAGGAGAGATAGCGCTCGAACACCGACCCGTCGAGACCGCGGGCGGCGTTCCACTCGATCACCTGCTCGGCGGTCGCGTACGGGCCCAGCGCGTTGCGCCCGGGGTCGCCGGGTACGACCTGGATGAGCCAGAACACCAGCACCGAGACGACGAACAGCACCGCGGGGATCTGCACCAGGCGCTGCCCGATGAGTGCGGGCGTGCCGCGATGACGGGCACCCAGGGCCGCCAGCCCTCGCCCCGCGCGAGGACCGCTCTCGGTGCGAGGGCCAGCGGACATCAGGGTCACCCCTCGATCGAGATGCCGGAGAAGTCGAACCCGGTGTAGAAGTCGAGCGCTCCCGCGAACTCGCCCTCCACCCGCGGATCCTGCAGCGACTGGCTCTTCGAGAACGCCGGGACGATGACCGGGAGGTCGGTCCACTGGATCCCGGCGATCTGGTCGGCGAGGGCCTGACGCTCAGCTGCGTCGGTCGTCGCGTCGAACTCGGCGGTCAGCTGCTCGATTTGGGGATTCGCGTAGTGCGACGCGTTCCACGCGGCGTCTGCCGCGTAGATGAGCGACACGTACTGCGACGGCACGCGCTTGGCCCAGTTCGTCACCGTGACAGGCGCATTCAGCCAAGGGGTGCTGTCGCCGTCGGCGTAGTACTGCTCGCTCGTGAGCACCTCCAGCTCGACATCGAACCCGGGCACGGCGTTGAGCTGCTGCTGCAGGACCTCTCCGAAGAGCTGGTTCGCCGTGGTGACGGTGAAGGCCAGCGTTCGTCCGTCGAGGACCTCCGCGACCCGGTCGAGATCCTGCTCGCGCTGGTCGAGTCCGGCCGGCTGCGGGTCGTAGTCGGGGAAGAAGGTCGTGTCGTTGGCGATGTCGGCGTTGCCCTCGTACACGGCCTCGATGAGGCCCTGTCGGTCGATGGCCCATGCGAGCGCTTCGCGCAGCGAAGCGTCGTCGAAGGGAGCGGTCGTGACGTCGAGGAAAATGCCGTCGATCTTGTTGTAGCCCGACGAGATGACGCTGTAATCGGCCTCGTCCACGGTGGCCGCGACGTCAGAGGTGAGCGCGATGCGGTCGATCTCACCTGCCTGGAAGGCAAGCAGCTGAGCCTGCGTGTCGCCGTAGACCTTCAGCTCGACCCCGTCGAGGAGGATCTCGTCGGCGTTCCAGTAGTCGGGATTCTTCACGTACGTCGCCCCCTCGCCCACGGTGTAGTCCTCGAGGAGGAACTGGCCGGCGCCTACCGGTTCGTCGAGCCAGGACCCGGGCTGGTAATCGGCGGGCAGGATGCCCGTGTTGGTGCCGGTCAGCAGCAGCGGGAAGTCGGAGAAGGGCCGTGCGAGTGAGAACTCGACCGTCTCGTCGCCGGATGCCGCGACCGAGTCGAGGATGCCGTCGAACGCGCTCCGGCCGGGAGAGAGGCTGTCCTCGCTGATGAGCGCCTCGAAGGTGGCGACGACGTCGGCGGACGTCACGGGGCTGCCGTCGTTGAACTGCGCTCCGTCGCGAACCGTGACCGTCCAGGTCAGGCCGTCGTCGGAGGCGATCCACTCGGTCGCGAGGCGCGGGTGCAGCTCTCCCGCGGCGTCCAGGCTCACCAGCGGCTCGGTCACCAGGCCGGTGATGATCTGCGCGTTGTAGTCGGCCACGGTGAGCGGATCGATCTCGGTGCCGGGGTCGGCGATCGGCAGGCGGTACACGGCGTCGGCCGTGCCGCTCTCGCCGGATCCGACGGCGTCGCCGGTGGCGCACGCGGTGAGACCCAGGGCGAGGGCGCCGACCGCGGCCGCGGCCAGGGCCGCCCGCAGCGGGCGGCCTTGGGTGAGGTGGGACATGTTGTTCCTCTCGGATGCTGTTCCGGCCGTGGCATGAGCCCGACCGGTGAAGGGGTGGTCATGATCGTGGAACCGCTTGCTCGGGCCCGCCAAACGTTGCCGACGCCCGAGGTCACTCGATGTCACGACGCGTCACGCGGGTTCACAGAGTCGATGTCGACCACCCCATCAACCGCGACGGTCACCCGCTCCGAGTAGAAGGCGACCAGCCCCGCGATGGGGGCGACGACCGGCAGCGGAGCGGGGTACGACCAGGCGATCTCGCGGTCCGGGCGGTCGGCCGCAGCCCAGTACTCGCTTGCGTGGCCCTTGTACGGACACTCGCTCCAGCCCGAGATCTCGCGCAGCGCCGACCACTCGACGTCGGCGCGAGGCACGTAATAGCGCGGCGGCAGGCCCGTCTCATAGACGACGACCGGACGGTGCGAGTCGGCGAGCAGCCGGTCGCCGTCCCTGACCACGATGTGCCGGCTCGACGAGAGGGCGTCGACGCGGTTGCGTGGATCCCGCGGATGCGCGAACACCGGCTCGTTCTCCTCCGTCCACTGATCGATGACGCCCGGGAACCAGCTCACCGCGATGAAGCCGTCCAGTTCATCGAGGTCCCATGTCCAGGCGACTGACGCGACGCGCCGGTCCCCGTCGACGAAGTCGAACCAGCGACGGGCAGGGAGCTTCGGGCGGTAGTAAGACGCCGCGGGCGGCTCTCCCTCGACGAGGAGGTCGGTGCGCACGTCATCCACGGGAAAGCCGTACTCGGGCACCTTCGCGACCGGCTCCCAGACCAGGACGGCACGTCGACTGTCGACCACCGCGGTGTCACCGATGTACGCGCGCAGCCAGCGCTCGCTCGGCTCCCACGTCCAGGTGGGCGCGACCAGGGGGACCCGCCGCGCGAGCTGACCGCTGGATCGAGGCTGGACGGGGGCGGTGATCGTGTGGGACATGGCTCTCCGGGATGGTCGATGACGGGTCCATGAAAGACCCGCGCTCCGCCGCGATGCACGCTCGTTGCCGCCGATGACAGCACATGACCTTTCGTGACGAAGCGCCGTCCGCGGGACGAGGGACGCGTCCTACCGTGACCGTCATGACCAGCAACGACCACACTCGGAGCACGCCGACTCCGCTGCGCATCGGGCTCTTCGCGCACCTCGCAGAGCACCGCGGCAGTGTCGAGCAGACCTACCTCGACTACCTCGACCTCTTCGAGTACTCCGAGCGCGTCGGCGTGGAATCCGCGTGGGTGCGCCAGTTCCACCTCGCCCGACCTGCGGCCGGCCGCCTGGGCGGTCTGCCGTCGCCCTTCGTCTTCCTCGGTGCGCTCGCAGCGCGGACCACCAACCTGCGACTGGGCACTGCCGCGATCACACTGCCCCTCGAGCAGGAGCTCCGCGTGGCGGAGGACGCCGCGGTGCTCGACGCCGTCAGCGGCGGCCGCGTCGAGCTCGGCCTCGCGAACGGCGGGCAGCCGCAGATCGCCGAGGCATTCGGCATCCCGCGTATCGACGACCGCGAGCGCAGCCGTCGCTCCTATCTGGCGTCGGTAGATCGTCTGGCGGCCGCCCTGCGGGGTGAAGCGGTGACGGAGGAGGGCGAAGTGCTGGCGCCGGCACGCCCGGCCCTCGCCGACCGGATCTGGCACGCCACGCTCACCGAGCAGAGCGCGTTCGAGACCGGACGGCGCGGCGAGGGCGTGCTGGTCGGCACGACGCAGGTCGTCCCCGGGGAGGTGTCCGCCGCCGCCTACCACCGCGGCCTGCGCGACGGCGTCGCCCCGCGCGTGGGGCTCTCCACCTGGATCTTCCCGGCGCGCGACCGCGACCAGGCGCTGCGTGTCGCAGAGCCCGGACTTCTCACGAAATGGGAGTGGGCGAAGGACTTCCTTCCGCGCGCCGACTCCACCGCGGAGATCGCGCAGCGTCTCAACCTCCACTACGGCAGCGCCGCAGACATCGCCGAGTCGATCGCAGACCACCCGGCGTTCCCCTACACGACGCAGGTGCAGCTGCAACTGGACGGTCTCTACCGCGATGTCGACGAGCAGAAGGCCGCGCTCGCCCTGTTCACCGGCGATGTCGCTCCGGAACTCGCCCACGCGCGCCGCACGGCGGTGGCAGCATGACGCGCGCACCGCTCATCTTCGCGGCGGGCATCTTCTACCCGGGGGGCGAGCACATCACCGGCTGGCGGGCGCCCGGCTCTGAGCCGCACGCCTACCTCGACCTCGACTACTACACACGCTTCGCGCAGACCGCGGAAGCCGGCCGATTCGCAACGCTCTTCCTCGCCGACGAACTGTACGTGTGGGACCGCTTCCGCTCCGGCATCGACCACGGCGTCAACGTGCGCCTGGAGCCTTTTACCCTGCTGAGCGCACTGTCCCAGGTCACGAGCCGCATCGGCCTCGCCGCCACCGTATCGACGACGTACAACGAGCCGTATCACGTGGCCCGCAAGCTCGCATCGCTCGACCACATCAGCGCCGGTCGGGCCGCGTGGAACCTCGTGACGAGTGCCAGCGATGAGGAGGCGCGCAACTTCGGTCGCGACGCGCACCTCGAGCACGGGCTGCGATACCGACGCGGCGCCGAGTTCGTCGACGTCGTGACGGGGCTCTGGGA
>JAQZBG010000468.1 GCA_029239165.1 Microbacterium sp.
GGGTCGAGCTGACGAAGACCCGAATCCGCTGGTCCGGCGTGCGGATGACACGCGCAGACCCGGTGCCGCTCACCGCGGCACCGATCGCCTGCGGGCCCGACGATGGCGCCCCATGGTGCCATTGTCGGACGCATTGCCCGGGGCGTCTACCAGCGCCCCGATCACGCATGTCCGCACGATGTCGTACTGTCCTCCCAGAGAGCCGATCCGCGATGGCGACGCCTCGATGCCGGTCGACTAGTTTGAACGCATGGACGTCGACGTCACGACGGAGATCACCATCGATCGCCGCCGTTGGGAGGTCGCACAGTACGCGTGCGACCCTGATCATGCGACCGAGTGGTATGAGAACATCACCGAGGTGAAGTGGAAGAGCCCCAAGCCCCTTGCCGTCGGATCGCTCGTCGAGTTCACCGCGAAATTCCTCGGTCGTCGACTTGTGTACACGTACGAGATCGTGGAACTCGTTCCGGGGACGCGCTTCGTCATGCGCACCGCGGACGGGCCGTTCCCGATGGTGACCACCTACGAGTTCTCGGACGTCGGCGGTGAGGCAACCCGCATGACTCTCCGTAATGCCGGCACCCCCGGAGGCTTCGCCAAGATCGCCGCCCGTGGCATGCAACGGGCGATGCGTTCGGCGAATGAAAAGGACCTGCAGCGGCTGAAGGCGCTCCTGGAGGCATCCCCCCGAACGGCCGACCAGTAACCGCCTGCACGGGAGCGAGTTGCACCGGCCGCACCAGCCGAGCGTGATTCCCACCTGGCCGCACTCGTCACCGCGGGACTTCCGTCAGCGAGGGGATCGAAGCACGGCGCGGGTGCTGGGAAGGTACCGGCAGCCGCGTCGACAGGGGAGTTGGAGACCGATGATCGCGACCCCGTAGAGCGCCCCCTGCCTGAGCGTCACAATGGCAACGTGGCCGTGCGCGATTCCCTGAGCCGGGGGCATGACGCGCTCGCCGCCGGCGACTGGACGTTGGCGGGGGTGTGCTTCGCCGAGGCCGTCGCCCGGACCGATTCGCCGGACGCCCTCGACGGACTCGGGCGCGCGCAGTGGTGGCTGAAGGACGTTCGTACGGCGATGGAGACCCGTACGCGCGCGCACCGCGCGTACAAGCGCGCCGGGAGGCTCCGCGAGTCGGCGGCCGTCGCGGTGTGGCTGGCAAGGGAGTACCGGCCACTGCTGCGAAACGACGCGGCGGCCGATGGATGGCTGGCCAGAGCCGAGACGCTCGCGTCGAGGGCGGGAGATTCCTCGTTGTCGGGGTGGATCTCGCTCGCGCGTGCGGAAGCCACGTCGGATGCCGCCGAAGCGGTGGTGCGCGCTCGAGCCGCCCTGGCGATCTCGCATCAGTATGACGATCCGGACTTGGAGATCCAGTCCCTGGCGCGGCTCGGCGTGCTCCAGGTCGCGGCGGGCGACGTCGACGAAGGCATCACGCATCTCGATGAGGCGATGGCTGCTGTGAGCGCGGGTGAGGCTGGAGACCTGGCGAGCGTCGGCATGGTGTTCTGCGCGCTCATGGAGATGGGGGAGCTACTCGGAGACGATGTTCGATTTGCTGAATGGGCTTCCGTGCTCGAGGGGCTGCGGGGGGACCAGGGGTTCGGGCCGCTCGACAGCTTCGGGTCGGCCGCCGGCTACGGGGCACTCTCGGCGTTCTGCGGGGCCTGCTGCGGCGGGCTATACCTGGTCACCGGGCGGCTTGATGAGGCGGAGGAAGAACTGACGGCCGCTGTCGCGGATCTCGAGTCGAGCGACATGGGTCTGCGCTGCGTGCACCCGATCTCCCGGCTCGCAGAGCTTCGCGTGCTACAGGGCCGGTTCGAGGAGGCACGCGAACTGCTCGGTCGCTACGAGGACCTGCCGGAGTCCGTCCGCCCGCTCGCGGTGCTCGACCTGGCCGTCGGATCGCCCGGGGCCGCGACGACCCGATTGACGCAACGCATCGGAGAACTCGGCGGACTGACGGTCGCCGCGTTCCCGTTGCTCACGGTCCTGGTCGACGCGGACCTCGGGAGAGGAGATCCCGAGGCGGCAGCCGCCGCAGCTTCGAAACTGACGATTACCGCGGCGCTGACGAAGAGTCGCCGCCACCATGCCGACGCGCTCTTCGCTGAGGGAAAGGTCGCCTCGGCTGAGGGGCGGCCGGAGGCGACGTCCATCCTGCGCCAGGCCGCGCATGCCTTCAGCGAGACCTTCATGGCGCTGCAAGCGTGCCGCGCGCGGATGGAGCTGGCCCGCACGCTCGTCGAGCGTGACCGACCCGTCGCGATCTCGGAGGCACGTGCGGCCCTCGCCGCTTTCGATCGGCTCGGCGCGGTGCCGGATGCCGATGAGGCCGCGGCGTTCCTGCGCGAACTCGGCGTGAAGGGGCGGACCGGACCGAAGAACCTCGGAAGGGGCGGACCGGACCGAAGAACCTCGAGCTCCTCAGCAAGCGCGAGGCGGAAGTGCTCCGCCTCGTGGCCACTGGGCTGTCCAATGCGGAGATTGCCGCCCGCCTCTTCATCAGCCCGAAGACGGCGGGCCACCATGTGAGCAGCGTGCTCGCCAAGCTCGCGTTGCGCAGCCGTACCGAGGCCGCTGCCTTCGCCGCCATTCATCTTGGACCAGATCGAGTCGCAAGATAGGGAGGTCTCCCCATCCTTCCCGCCCGACCGAAGGGCACGCTGGATGGCGAAAGGAGAAAGGTCATGGTGCACATCAAGACATCAATCGTGATCCGCAGGCCTCAGGAGGAGACGTTCGACTACCTCACGGACCTTCGGAACGCGAAGGAGTGGGCGACGGAGTTCGTCGACGTGGCATACGACGGCGAGCTGCGGGTGGGTGCGACGGGGGTGGACACGCGGCGGAGAGGAAGCAAGGAGTTCCGGTTGCCATGGACCGTGACGGAGCATAGGCGACCCGAGCGCCTGGTCCTCGAGTTCGGGCCGCCGGTTCCCGCCACCGCCGAATTCACCTTCCGGCCCGAGCCGGGCGGCACGCGCTTCACCTGCG
>JAQZBG010000056.1 GCA_029239165.1 Microbacterium sp.
CTCGTCGCCGGATTGGGACTCGACCGCTACCGGTTCTCCATCCCGTGGGCGCGCGTGCAGCCGGACGGCAGGGGGACCGGCGACCCGGCCGCGCTCGATCACTACTCGCGGTTTGTCGATCTCCTGCTGGAGGCGGGCGTCGCACCGTTCCCGACCCTCTTCCATTGGGAGATGCCGAGTGCGGTCGAGGCCGACGGCGGCTGGCTCGAGCGCGACACCGCCGATCGCTTCGCCGACTATGCAGCCCTTGTGGCCGACCGCCTCGGCGATCGCGTGCGACAGTGGTACACCGTGAACGAGCCGGCGATGACGACGCTGCAGGGATACGCGGTCGGGGCGCTCGCTCCCGGAAGACAGTTGCTCTTCGGCGCGCTGCCGACAGCTCATCACCAGTTGCTGGCCCATGCCCGTGCGGCTTCGGTGTTGCACGACCGAGGTGCCTCGGCTGTCGGCCTGGCGAACAACCACACGTGGGTGCTGCCGCTGCATGACACGGCAGAGGATCACGAGGCGGCCGCTCTCTACGATCTGATCCACAATCGAGTCTTCAGTGAGCCGCTCCTCACCGGCGCGTACCCGGACCTGGAGACGCTGGGGCTCCCGCCGATGCCGGTGCGCGACGGTGACCTCGAGGAGATCGGCGGCTCGATCGACTTCTACGGCATCAACTTCTACAACCCCACGACCGTGACAGCCGCCGGGGAAGGGAGTGCCGTTCCCTTCGACATCGTGCCGACGCCTGGCGCTTCCGTCACCGGCTTCGGTCCCGAATGGCCGATCATGCCCGAAGCGCTCCGAGACCTCCTGGTCGACCTGCACGCGCGCCATCCGGATCTTCCGCCGGTCATCATCGGCGAGAACGGGGCGTCGTTCCCCGAACCGTCGCGCGCCCGGCGAGTCGACGACACCGACCGGATCGAGTACCTGTCGGGGCATCTTGCAGCAGTCGGGGAGGCGATGGACGCCGGGGTGCCGGTGGAGGAGTACACGGTGTGGTCACTGCTCGACAACTGGGAGTGGGCCGACGGTTACACCCAGCGGTTCGGACTCGTGCACGTCGTCTTCGAGACGGGCGAGCGGACGCCCAAGGCTTCGTACGACTGGTATCGCGACGTCATCGCGAGTTCTCGCGCAGCTTCCGCGACGGCGGTGGCGAGATGACCGAGGTCACCGGTGCCCGCGCGGTTCGTGCGGGAACACGATGGATGTCGCTGTTCACGCTGGCGTGGTTGGCGATCTGGACCGTGCAGCTCACCCCCGTCCAGCTGCTCCTCCCGCTGCAGCTGGACACGCCGGAAGACGATTGGATCCGCGGGGTCGTCTCCTCCGGGCTGGTGCTCGGGATCGGCGGCCTCGCCGGCATCATCGCCGGCCCTGCGGCGGGTGCGCTCTCCGATCGCGCGGCTGCGGGGCGCCACCGACGCCGTCCGTGGGCCCTCGGCGGGGTCCTGTTCACTGCGGTCTGCCTGGTCCTGACCGGTTACGCCGAGGGTCCATGGGCCGTCGGCGCCGGGTGGGTGGGGGTGTCGATCGGCGTCGCCGTCTCCTCCGCTGCCTTCACGGCTCTCATCGCCGACCAGCTGCCGTCGAGGCAGCGTGGTGCGGCCTCGGCCGCGGTGGGTTCCAGTCAGGCCGTCGGCATCGTGCTCGGCGTGGGGCTGGTGGTCCTCCTCGGACTCGGCATCCGCGAAGGCTACCTGCTGCTCGCCGGCGTGATCGCGGTCATCGGATCGGCGGCCGCCCTGCTCCTCCCCGATCCCCCGAGCGTCGAGGCGATGCGGCCGAGGGCGGTGGGGCGCCGTCGGCTGGCGTCTCTGCGTGACCGGGACTTCGCCTGGATGCTCTCCGGCCGTCTGGTGACGAACATCGGCAATGCGCTCGGGACAGCGCTGTTCCTGTTCTTCCTGCTGCACGGGCTCGGCCAGCCGAGTGCCGTCGCGCAGGACAACCTCCTCCTGCTCATCGTCGTCTACACCGTCTTCGTGGTGATCGCCTCGGTCGTGACCGGGATCGTCTCCGACCGCACCGGGAACCGGCGCACGCTCGCCGTCGCCGCGACGGTGGTGCAGGCGGCCTCGGGCGTCGCGATCGCGCTCGTGCCGACATTCGAGATGACGATGGTCGCCGCGGCGTTGATGGGTCTCGGCTACGGCGCCTTCTCGACGGTGGGCCTCGCGTTCGCCGCCGATCTGCTGCCGGACGAACAGGACCACGCGAGAGACCTCGGGATCGTGAACGTCACGGCCGCCCTCGGCCAACTGATCGGGCCGGTACTCGGGGCCGCGTTGGTGGCACTGGTCGGCGGATTCTGGCTCGTGTTCGTCGCGGCTGCGGTGCTGTCCCTGGTCGGAGGTGTGCTGACCGCATTCGCGCGCGAGCCGAAGCGATCATGACGGCGGTGCGTCCCGCTCCACTGTCGCCATCGCGAGCTGCAGCACCGCGTTGAAGATCTGCGGGCGCATGGCGGTGACCAGATGGGTCGTGCGCGGGACGACGATCAGCTCGGCGTGCGGCGCGAGACGACGAAAGAGCGCCTCGTTCAAGCGCAGCTGATCGTACTGGCCGTTCACGAACCATAGTGGGATCCTGATCCGGGGGACAGCGGTGGCGATGTCGAGGGCCGCGAGGCTGCGCAGTGCCGCATCCTGGATGTCGAGGGCGTAGCCGCCGGCTGCGAAGTCGGGCCGGGTCTCTGTCGGGATCGTCGCAGCGAGCATCCTCGCGGTGAGCCACATCCCGCGGTCCGGGAGCGAGTCGACGGCCCTGGCGAAGAGCCGGTAGGCGCGCAGGCCCGCTCCGCGGGGGAGCGACGTGCACGCTGCAGCGACCAGTCCGGCGACCGGTGGTGTGTCCGCTCCGCCGACGTAGGCGAGGCAGAGGAGCCCGCCCATCGAGTGACCGACGAGCACGACGGGCCCCTTCGCGGCCGCTGCGCGAACCGCCACGTCGATCGTGTGCAGCGCCTCATGGAGCGTGAAGTCCTCGCCCATCCTGGTGCCGTGTCCCGGCAGGTCGACCGCCGTGGCGGAGTAGCCGCGCTCTTCGAGATAGGCGAGCTGCGCGCGCCACATGGTGGCGGACGTGCGGATGCCGTGCACGAGGACGATCTGTGCGCTCACGCGTTCAGCATAGAGAAAGCGGGGCCGGTGGATGAACCACCGACCCCGCTCAGACACGGAGTGTCAGGGAATTACTTCTCCCAGCCGAGGTTCTCGACGGGGGTGACGCCGAAGAGGTCGAGGCCCACGTAGGGCTCCGGCGTCAGGTTGGCGAGACCTTCCTGCGTCACGTACACCGACGGACCGTTGTAGAGCGGGATGACGCCCCAGGTCTCCTCGATGATCTTCGGCTCGAGCTTCATCGCAGCCTCGGTCCAGCTCGTGGCATCCTTCTGCGTCTCGACCTCGTCGGCGATCTGCTTGTCGATGTCGGCGGTGCCGGTCGCGGAGAGGTTCAGACCGCTGTCGGAGCAGTAGATCTGGCACATCCAGGCCGGGCCGAACGGGTCGGAGTCGGTGAAGCGGAGACCGAAGATGTCCCAGTTCTTCGACGTGAAGTCGTCGGAGAAGTCAGCCGACGCGCGGACCTCGATCTGCACGTCGATGCCGATCTCCTTCTGCTGAGCCTGCAGCGACTTCGCGAGCGCCTCCTGCACGGGGCTGTTGCTGAAGATCGGGTAGATGACCGTGAACTTGACGCCGTCCTTCTCGCGGATGCCGTCTTCGCCCTCGACCCAGCCCGCGTCATCCAGGAGCTTCTTGGCACCGTCGACGTCGTACTTCAGACCGGCTTCGCCGAACGCGTCGCTCCACCCGTCCTGGAAGGAGTACATGTTCAGGGAGCCGGCTGCCTCTTCCTCGTATCCGAGGCCGTTCCAGGCGATCTGCTTCTGCTGATCGATGTTGATGCCCATGAAGAACGCCTTGCGCACCTCGAGGTCAGCGAACTGCGGCTTGTCGCCGTCGACCATGAGAACCGTCTTGGCGGTCTGCTGTGCACGACGGACGACTGCGCCGTCGACATCCTCGACCTGAGCGAGACGCTCCTGGCTGCCGGCCTCGACCTGGTCGATCTCGCCGTTCTTGAAGGCGTTGATCGCGGCGTCGTCCTCGAGCGCGGTGAACGTCACCTTGTCGAGGAGCGGAGCGTTGCCCCACCACTCGGGGTTCGGCTTGAACGAGACGAAGCCTGCGTTCGAGTCGAACTCGTCGACCGTGTACGGGCCTGCGCCCCACTCGGCGTTCAGGTTGCCGATGTACGCGTTGTTGAAGGTCTCGACGTCAGCGTGCTTCGGGTTGAGGACACCACCCGTGAGGAATGCCATCGAGGGCCATGCGTAGATGCCGTCGAAGGTGACGACAGCCGTCTTCGGGGAGTCGCCCTCTTCGACCGACGTGATCTGCTTGTAGCCGTCGGTCGCGTTCGGGTTGAAGCCCTCGTCGTAGGAGCGGTTCGCCTTCCACGTCGCGTCGATGGCGGTCCAGTCCATGTCGGTGCCGTCGTTGAAGTGCGCCTCCTCCGTGAAGGTGAAGGTCAGCGTCGTGTTGCCGTCTTCCTCACCGATCTCGTAGACGTCGAGGTAGGCGTCGTTCTTCGTGACCTCGCCCTCGGGGCTGACGAGGAGGAGCTGCGGCATGTAGTAGTACCACAGGCGCGACGTGTCGGCGCTGGCGTCACTGTTGAAGGCGTTCAGCTGCTCGGGAACCTCGTTGATCTCGAAGTTGACCTCGCCGCCCTCCTTCAGGTTCTCGCGGGGCTGCGGGTTGTAGTCCGCCGCCTTGGTCTCGACGGACTCGCCGCCGCCGTCCCCGCCACCGGTGTTCCCGGAGCCGCTCGCGCAACCGGCGAGGGCGAGTGCGAGGGCGCCGCTGATCGCGATGGCCCCCAGCAACTTCTTGTTCTTCATGGTGCTCCTTCCGCCTTTCGGCGATTCATAAAGGGAAGAATAGTTCGACGGCTCCGGAACCACAGCGGGACGAGAGTGAATACCGCCTAACCGTTATCGGACGGTGACCCACGCTTCGTGGAATCCGGTTCCACGGCTCAGGCGAGTACGGGGCGGGTGGTCATCGTCTCGGCATCGAACACGACGCGCTGACGCGTGCGCTCGATGTCGGGGTCGGGGACCGGGATCGCCGAGAGCAGCGCCTTCGTGTAGGGATGCTGCGGGTTCTCGAACACGTCATCGACGTCGCCGTGCTCGACGAAGTCGCCGAGATACATCACTGCCACGCGGTCGGCGATGTGGCGTACCACCGACAGGTCGTGTGCGACGAAAAGGTACGACAGGCCGAGCTTCGCCTTCAGCTCATCGAGGAGGTTGATCACGCCGGCTTGGATCGAGACGTCCAGGGCGGACACCGGCTCATCGAGCACGACGATCTTCGGGTTGGTCGACAGAGCTCGGGCGATGCCGATGCGCTGCCGCTGTCCGCCGGAGAACGCCTGCGGGAAACGGTCGCTGTGCGCGGGGTTGAGTCCGACGAGGTCCATCAGCTCGTCGACCCGGCGGTGCGCCTCCTTCTTCGGGGTGCCGATCGCGAACAGCGGCTCCGAGATGATGTCGGCGACCGTCATGCGCGGATCAAGCGCTCCCATCGGATCCTGGAAGACGATCTGGATGTCCCGACGCAGTTGCCGCTCGACCTTGTGGCTGCGGATGTCGTTGACGCTCGTTCCGGCGATGACGATGTCACCGTCGATCTGCTTGACCATGTCCATGATCTGCAGCAGGGTCGTCGTCTTGCCGCTGCCGGACTCGCCGACGATCGCCATCGTCTCGCCCTCTCGGACGTCGAAGCTGACGCCCTTGATCGCGTGCACCTCGCCCACCTTGCGCTTGAGGAATGCGCCTTTGAGGAGAGGGAACGTCTTGGTGAGGTTCTTGACCTCGAGCGTGATGGGTCGCTCCTCGCGGGGGAGCTTGGCCAGAGGGCTCTCCGGCACCGCGCGCACCGGATAGACGGGGAAGCCGCCCAGGAGGCCGCCATCCTCGATCTCGTCGGCGCGGATGCACGCGGCGCGGTGCAGGTCGCCGGAGCCGGTCGCGACCGGCAGGAGCTCCGGCTCCTTCGTCCGGCACGCGTCCATCACGATGGGGCAGCGGTCGGCGAACGGGCAGGCGTCCGGGAGGTTGATGAGCAGCGGCGGGTTGCCCTTGATCGGGGTGAGAGGTTCCTTCTCCGCCTTGTCGACGCGCGGGATCGCACCCAGCAGTCCGATCGAGTAGGGCATCCGGGTCTTGTGGAACAGCTCGTGCACCGGAGCCTGCTCGACAGGCTTCCCGGCGTACATCACCATCACGTCGTCCGCGGTGCGGGCGACGACTCCCATGTCGTGGGTGATCATGATGACGGCGGCACCCGTCTCCTGCTGCGCCTTCGCGATCAGGTCGAGGATCTGCGCCTGGATGGTGACGTCGAGTGCCGTGGTGGGCTCGTCGCAGATGATGAGCTTCGGGTCGTTCGCCATCGCGATGGCGATCACGACGCGCTGGCGCATGCCACCGGAGAACTCGTGCGGGAACGACTTCATCCGTCGTTCCGGCTCCGAGATTCCGACGAGATTCAGAAGCTCGATCGAGCGGTTCCACGCCTCCTTCTTCGAGAGGCTCCGATGCACGGTCAGAGCTTCGATCAGCTGATCGCCCACGGTGAAGACCGGCGTGAGGGAGGTCAGCGGGTCCTGGAACACCATCGACATGCCGTTGCCACGGATCACGGAGAGCTGCTTGTCGGTCATGCCGAGAAGTTCCTTGCCCTCGTACATGATCGAGCCGGTGACTTTGGCGTTCTCGTCGAGAAGGCCCATGATCGCGAGCGATGTCACCGACTTGCCGGAGCCGGACTCGCCCACGATGCCGAGGGTCTTGCCGGCTTCGAGGTCGAAGGAAACGCCACGGACGGCATCGACGCGACCGGCTTCCGAGGCGAAGCTGACGGTGAGATCGCGGACGGAGAGTACGTTGCTCATGCTCGGCCTCCAGCCGCAGACGTGGGATCGAGGGCATCGCGCAGGCCGTCGGCGATGAGCGCCATCGACACGGTGAGAAGGGTGAGGGCGGCGGCGGGGAAGTAGAACAGCCAGGGCGAGGTGATCAGGGAGCTCGACCCGGCACCGATCAGGGCGCCGAGCGAGACGTCCGGGATCTTGACGCCGAACCCGAGGAACGACAGTCCGGTCTCGGCCACCACTGCGCTCACGACGCCCAGAGTGAAGTTGATCACGAGGAGCGAGCCGATGTTCGGAAGCAGGTGGCGCAGCACGATGCGGAAGCCGCGGACGCCCATGTAGCGGGCGGCGCTCACGTACTCGCGCTCGCGCAGCGACAGCGCGAGGGTCCAGATCACACGTGCCGGGAAGTACCAGCCGATCACGAAGATCATGATGAATGCGATGACCCGCCAGTCGCCGCCGGACTTGTTGGAGATCATCGCCAGGATGAGGAACGAGGGGATCACCATCATGAAGTGGATGACGAGCAGGGAGATCCGCTCGGTCCAACCGCCGAAGTAGGCAGCCGCGGTTCCGACGAGCGCCGAGACGATCGTCACACCGATCGACACGGTCACGGCGATCATCAGGGAGCGCTGCAGACCGACAGCGACCTGGGCGAACAGGTCGTTGCCGGCGTTGTTCGTGCCGAACCAGTGCTCGGCCGACGGGCCGGTGCTGAGGGCGAGAAAGTCGAGCTCGACGTGGTCGTAGCGCGCGATGAGCGGTCCGAAGATCGCGAACAGCACGAGGAGCGCGAAGATGATGAGGCCCGCGACGGCGCCCTTGTTGCGGGCGTAGCGCCGCGAGTACAGCGTCCACTTGGAGAGCCGCCGGGTCGCCACCCGAGTCGTCTCCGGGCCGGCGGGGGCAGCGGAGGGTTCGACGGTGGGGTCGATCATTTCGGAGGTCATGTCAGCTCACTCTCACTCGAGGATCGAGCACCACCACGGCGACGTCGGCGAGGATGGCACCGATTGCGGTGAGGACGGCGCCGAAGGCCGCGACCGCCACCGTGCCGTGGATGTCGTTCTTGTTGATCGTGTCGATGAAGTACTTGCCCATGCCGTTCCAGGCGAAGATCGTCTCGGTGAGGACCGCCCCGGTGAAGATGGCGGGGATCGTGAACGCGACCTGGGTCGCGACCGGGATCAGCGAAGTGCGGAGGGCGTGCTTGCGGATCGCCTGCTGCTTCGTCAGACCTTTGGCTCGTGCCGTACGCACGTAGTCGGCGCTGATGTTGTCGAGGAGGAGCGAGCGCTGCAGGAAGTGGATGCCGGCGTAACCGACCACCACGAGCGCGATCGTCGGCAACGTCAGGTGTTGCAGGACGTCTATGAGTACCGGGAAGAATCCTTCGACTCCTCGACTCGCGTTGCCCGTCACGTAGAAGATGCGCACGCCGGTGGCATCGTTGAGACCGATGGCAAGAAGGACGATGGCGAACGCCGCGACGACGATCGGGATGTTCATCGTGATGATGCTCGTCGCCTGACCGATGCGGTCTGCGAGCTTGTACTGCCGGGATGCGGTGTACACGCCGAGGGCGATTCCGAGGACCGTCGTGAGGATCGTCGCACCCAGGACGAGTTCGGCGCTGACCCACATGCGGTAGGCGACCTGCTCGTTGACCGATCCACCCGTCGGGCTGACGCCCCAGTCCCAGCGGAGGAGGATGCCGGTGAGCCAGGTCCACCACCTCTCGATGAGCGGGACCGTGTCGCTGAGGTTGCGCGGCTCCAGAGTGTTGACGATCTGCTCTTCCGTGAGCGGTGGACGCCGGCCCACGTAATTGCTGCGCGGGTCGAGGAACCCCCACGCGAGGAAATACGTGATGTTGGTCGCGACCACGATCATCAGCAGCCAGCCGAGTGCACGGCGGAGGAGGTACTTGATCAAGGGGGCAGTCTTTCTCTTCTACAGACGCGCTCGGGATCTGCCGACGCAACGCTGAGTCGGGTAGAAAATCCATCACCATCTACCGTCTTCTGCGACGCGACGGCCATCACGGGGGTATGTGACGGAGTCTTATCGCTATAGGGATCCGGTGTCACGGATTTCCCGGGCAACTTCGGGAGACTATCACTGGTATGCCGAAATGGGGGATTAGCACCGCCTGACCGTAGAATCGAGGGGACATGTCCCCACGCGCTCTCACACCTCTTCAGCCTGCCTCGACGCCGGCTGCGCAGATCCGCAATTTCTGCATCATCGCCCACATCGATCACGGCAAGTCGACCCTCGCCGATCGCATGCTCCAGATCACCGGGGTGGTCTCCGACCGCGACATGCGGGCGCAGTACCTCGACCGGATGGACATCGAGCGCGAGCGCGGCATCACCATCAAGAGCCAGGCCGTGCGGATGCCCTGGGAGCTCGATGGTCAGACCGTCGCCCTGAACATGATCGACACCCCCGGTCACGTGGACTTCACGTACGAGGTCTCACGTTCGCTCGCGGCATGTGAAGGTGCGATCCTTCTCGTGGACGCGGCGCAGGGCATCGAGGCCCAGACGCTGGCGAACCTCTACCTCGCGCTCGAGAACGACCTCCACATCATCCCGGTGCTCAACAAGATCGACCTGCCGGCCGCCGACCCCGAGAAGTACGCGAAGGAGCTCGCCTCGCTCATCGGAGGCAAGCCCGAGGACGTACTCCGCGTCTCGGGCAAGACCGGCGTCGGCGTCGAGGAGCTGCTCGATCGCCTCGTGCAGGAGATCCCCGCCCCGAAGGGCGACGCGGACGCTCCTGCACGTGCGATGATCTTCGACTCCGTCTACGACGCCTACCGCGGCGTGGTCACCTACGTCCGCATGGTCGACGGCAGCCTCGCGCCGCGCGAGCGCATCCAGATGATGTCGACCGGTGCGAACCATGAGGCACTCGAGGTCGGCGTGTCGAGCCCGGAGCCGACCCCGACCAAGGGCCTCGGCGTCGGCGAGGTCGGCTACCTCATCACGGGCGTGAAGGACGTGCGCCAATCGAAGGTCGGCGACACGATCACCACGTCGCGCAAGCCGGCATCCCACGCTCTGCCCGGCTACACCGACCCGAAGCCGATGGTCTTCTCGGGCCTGTACCCGATCGATGGCAGCGACTACGGCGAACTGCGTGAGGCGCTCGACAAGCTCAAGCTCTCCGACGCCTCGCTCGTGTACGAGCCCGAGACCTCGGTGGCGCTCGGCTTCGGCTTCCGCTGCGGCTTCCTCGGCCTCCTGCACCTGGAGATCATCACCGAGCGCCTCGCCCGCGAGTTCGACCTCGACCTGATCACCACCGCTCCGAGCGTGATCTACGAGGTGCTCACGAGCGACACCGGTGAGACCGTCACCGTGACCAACCCGAGCGAGTACCCGGACGGACGCATCGGTTCGGTCTCGGAGCCCATGGTGAAGGCGGCGATCCTGCTGCCCAAGGACTACGTCGGCACCGTCATGGAGCTGTGCCAGTCGCGCCGCGGAACGCTGTTGGGTATGGAGTACTTCTCGGAGGAACGCGTCGAGCTGCGCTACAACATGCCGCTCGGTGAGATCGTGTTCGACTTCTTCGACCAGCTGAAGTCCAAGACGCAGGGTTATGCCTCCCTCGACTACGAGCCTTCCGGACAGCAGGAGGCGGACCTCGTGAAGGTCGACATCCTGCTCCAGGGCGAGAAGGTCGACGCCTTCAGCTCGATCGTCCACCGAGACAAGGCATACGCCTACGGCACGATGATGGCGGAGCGTCTGCGCAAGCTGATCCCTCGTCAGCAGTTCGAGGTTCCGATCCAGGCCGCGATCGGTGCGCGCATCATCGCCCGCGAGACCATCCGCGCGATCCGCAAGGACGTGCTCGCCAAGTGCTACGGCGGTGACATCACCCGCAAGCGCAAGCTCCTCGAGAAGCAGAAGGAGGGCAAGAAGCGCATGAAGATGGTC
>JAQZBG010000057.1 GCA_029239165.1 Microbacterium sp.
CCGACCATGAGCTGCGGCAGCCCCTCACCCAGGGTCGCCAGCTCGGTGAGCGCCGCGCGGATCTGGTGTCGGCGCAGCGAGTTCAGCGCGGTCAGCGGCGCCGCATGGAACGAGGCGACGATGAAATCCTGTGCGTCGTCGATGTCACGCAACCGCGCCCCCAGCACGCGTTCATGCGCGGGCTTCGCGATCCGGTCATGCAGGGACTTCTTCAAGCCGAGAGTGCGGATCGACTGGAGGTGGTAGGTGCTGGACCGGTAGAACAGCGCCAGTCCGAGGCGGTTGCCCTGCGTGGCATCCGCCAGCACGAGGTCGCCGATCTGAGCGGGCAGCTCCGGAACGTCGCACTCCTGCAGACACAGGATGTCGGGGTCGTGCTCGCGAACGAGCGCGGCGAGTTCGCCGGCCGCCCGGTGCTTCTGGAGGTTGTAGGAGATGACCTTCATGACCGACATAACGCTACTCGCCCAGACTGTGGCCGGGCTCCGTATCGCGAGGTCCCGGCGCGCCGTCTCGCCGAGCCCTCGTCTGCTCCGCGCGCATCGCGAGCAGCTCGTCGGCCGGGTATCCCACCTCGGTGAGAATCAGGCCACGGGCCGCCAGGACCTTGAACTCGCTGGTCCGCGTGAGGGCGTCACGCAACACCGCGACGTCCTCGACATCGAGACGCCCCTCCCCTACCGCCGCGCACGCGCCGACGAGCGCGCGCACCATGCTGTGGCAGAACGCGTCGGCTTTGACCTCGGCGACGAGGACACCGTCGGCATCGCGCTCCCAGCGGTAGTCGAGCAGAGTCCGGATCGTCGTCGCCTCTTCGCGGGGCTTGCAGTACGCCGCGAAGTCGTGCAGGCCGATGAGGCTGCGGGCCGCGGCATCCATCGCCTGCTCGTCGAGACGCCCGCGGATGTTCGTCGTGTCGTGCCGTCGCAGCGGGTCGAACCCGGCCTGCGCATCGGCGAGACGGTAGCGGTAGCGCCGCCAGACGGCGGAGAACCGGGCGTCGAAACCCTCGGGAGCGATGGACGTCCTCGTCACGGTGACGTCGGAGTAGGCGCCGAGCACCCCGCGCATGCGGCCGGCGATGGTCTCGGCCGGTGCGATCGGCGCGCGCCCCTGCCGGGCCTCGATGCGCGACCACTGCTTGTCGTCGAGGTCGACGTGGGCGACCTGACCGCTCGCGTGCACCCCGGCATCCGTGCGGCCGGCGACGACGAACTGCACGTCCGACCCCACGATCCGCGCGAGGGACGCCTCGAGAGTTCCCTGCACGGTGCGCAGCGTCGGCTGCTTCGCCCACCCGCGGAAGTGGGTGCCGTCGTAGGCGATGTCGAGCCGGATGCGCACGGAGCAAGCCTAGGACAAGCCGCCCGACGCCTCGTCGACCCTCAGATGCCTCCGTCGATCGACCGGATCGTGACGCTGGGCTCGTCCGGAACCATCACCTGGGTCTCGCGGTTCAGGCTCTCCCCGCGGAAGAACCTCTTCGAGCGCGGGAACAGGTACCAGAGGAACATGAGCACCAGACCGAACGCGAGCGAGCCGATGCCGATCACGAAGGTGCCGCCGATGCCGAACAGGACCGTGTAGCCGTAGTCCACATCCCACATGTCGATCGCGGACTGCACGAACGCCCAGGTGAGCATGAGTCCACCCAGCAGCGGGAAGAGTCCCTTGAAGAAGAACTCGCGAGGCGAGGCGGTCAGATCCTTGCGGAAATACCAGACGCACGCGAAGCCCGTGATGGCGTAGTAGAAGGCGATCGCGAGACCGAGCGACAGGATCGAGTCCTGCAGGATGTTGTCGCTGATCAGCGTCATGCCGATGTAGTACGCCGACGCCACGACGCCCATCACGATCGTCGAGAAGGACGGCGTCTTGTAGGTGGGGTGCACGTCCTTGAAGCGGGCGGGCAAGGCGCGGTACACGCCCATCGCCAGAGTGCCGCGCGCGGTCGGCAGGATCGTCGTCTGCGTGGAGGAGATCGCCGAGATGATGACCGACACGACCAGGACCCACCCGAACGGGCCGAGCAGCCCGTCCTTGATCGCGAGGAAGAAGTCGTCGGCGTTCGCCTCGTTGCCCAGGCCCGTACCGTCTTCCCCGAGGCCGGCGTACATCATGGCGGCGATGGTGACGCCGACGTAGGTGAACAGCAGGATGACAGTGGTCAGCAGGGCGGCGCGACCGGGGATGCGCTGGGGGTCCTTCGTCTCTTCGTTCAGGGCGAGGCACGTGTCCCATCCCCAGTAGATGAAGAGGGCGAGCAGGATGGCCTCCGTGAAGCCCGACCAGTCGGTGAAGGCGAACGGGTTCATCCACTCCCAGGAGAAGGGGGTGGGGTTCGGCGCGGTGCCGGCGAAGAACTGCCACAGCGCGGCGACGACGAAGATCGCCAGCGCCAGGTACTGGATGCCGAGCAGCACGTTCTGGATGCGCTCGCCGATCTCGACGCCGCGCCAGCTGACCCAGGTCATGGCGGCGATGAAGATCACCGCGACGACGACGACACGCCAATCGTCGTTCGCGAGGTCCTGACCGATCAGCGACCAGAAGTACACGGATGCGATCTGCGCGAGATTGGCGAGCACGACCATGCCGGCGACCGCGACGCCCCAGCCGCCCATCCAGCCGACCCAGGGCCCGAAGGCCTTGGTGCCCCAGGTGAAGGTGGTGCCGCAATCGGGAACAGCGTTGTTCAGCTCACGGTAGGCGAAGGCGATCAGGAGCATCGGCACGAAGGCGACGATGAAGGCGATCGGCGCCTGCGCGCCGACGGCGAGGACCACGAAGCCGAGCGTCGCGACGAGCGAGTAGACCGGCGCCGTGGAGGCGAGACCGATGACGGTGGATCCCCACAGGCCGAGGGTGCCTGCGGCCAGGCCCTTGCCGTCGGGTCGTTCCAGGTGAATGGGGGTGGTGGACATGTTCAGAACAGTAGAGCCACCACTGTTATCGCGTCAACGGTTTCTTTCACCGACCGAATCCGCAGTCAAGTGCGCGTGTCGGCGACGGAATCCGCAGGTTCAGTCGCGGCCGAGCATCCCGTCCGCATGGTCGGCCACCCATTCCATCAGCGGCAGCATCCGCTCCATCAGGTCGCGGCCGAGCGGCGTGAGGCTGTACTCGACGTGCGGAGGCACAGTCGGCAAGGACTCCCGGTGCACGAGCCCGTCTTCGGCGAGGGTGCGCAGCGTCGAGGCGAGCATCTTCTCGCTGATGCCGTCGACCTCGCGGCGCAGCGCGCCCCAGCGGTGCGTGCCGTCGGACAGGCAGGAGAGTACGAGCACGCCCCACTTGCTCATGATGTGGTCGAGGACGACCCGCGTGCCGCAGTTCTGATCGAAGACGAAAGGAGTGCTCTCCTTTATCTGCGCGAAACTAACCGTCATGTGGGTACCTTACTTCAAAGTGGGTACCCGCAGATCGGAATGCGCAATGCCCGTCGAGCGGTTGTCGAGGGTGTCACCTACGAAAGGACCCTCATGACCATCCTCGTCACCGGCGCGACCGGCAACCTCGGACGCCTCATCATCGCCAGCCTGCTCGAGCGCGGAGCCGACCCGCAGTCGATCGTGGCCGGCGCCCGCGACACGGCGAAGGCCGCCGACCTCGGCGTGCGCGCCGTGCGCCTGGACTACACCGACCCCGCTTCGGTGGCCGCGGCCCTCGAGGGCGTCGAGACCGTCGTGCTCGTGTCCGGGTCCGAGGTCGGACAGCGCGTGCCACAGCATCAGGCGGTCATCGATGCCGCGAAGGCCGCCGGCGTCTCCAAGTTCGTCTACACCAGCGCACCGAAGGCGACCACCAGCGACCTGGTCCTGGCCCCCGAGCACAAGGCGACGGAGGAGCTGATCGCCGCGGCAGGGCTCCCCTCCGTGATCCTCCGCAACAACTGGTACACCGAGAACTACGCCGCCGACCTCGCGCGCGCCGCCGAGACCGGCGTACTCACCTCGGGCACCGGTGAAGGGCGGGTCGCTTCGGCCAGCCGCAAGGACTTCGCGGAGGCCGCGGCCGTCGTCGCCCTCGAAGACGGGCACATCGGCGAGGTCTATGAACTCGGCGGCGACGTCGCCTGGACGTACAGCGATCTGGCCGCGGCCTTCTCCGAGATCACGGGGCGCGAGGTGTCGTTCGTCCCGCTCTCGTTCGACGACCAGCTCGCAGCGCTGCGCGAGGCCGGCCTCGACGAAGGCACGGCCGGATTCGTCGCCGCTCTCGACGCCGGGATCCGCGACGGCGCCCTGGCCGAGACCGACGGCACACTCGCGCGGCTGATCGGGCGCCCCACCACGCCGCTCGTCGATGGCCTGCGAACCGTCGCCTGAGATCTCCGACAGTCGATGGCCGCTCTCACTCCGAGAGCGGCCATCGGCGTCTCACCCCGCATCCGTCGATTCGCCGGACTGCACGTGCACGACCGTGAGCGCCAGACTGTCCCGCACCACGCCGCGCGCCTCGAGCACGGCATCGACCGCGACGCGCACGGCGCGGAGCGTGCTGCCCGACTCGGCACCGGAGTCCACGCCGATCGACACCTCCACGGCGAAGCCATCGCCCGCCGGCGCTACCGAGACGAGCGGCTCGTCCTCCTGCCGACCACCGAGCGCCGCAACGCCGGCGCGCAGGAGGTTCGAGATGAGCGAACCGGACCGGAACAGGGAGCGCACGCCCGGCGTCGCACGGATCGCCGCCTCGATGTCGGCAGCGAGCTCGACCTGCACGTCCGCGGCCTTCAGCTCTCCTGCGTCCACGACGCCACCTCCCTGATGTCCCTGATCGCGATGTCGATCGCGACGATGTTCAACTCCGTGTGCGTGCGGAGCGTCCGATCGACCTCGCTTCGCAGGCGTTCCGCGATCGCCGGGATCGGCTGTCCGTGCAGCGCGCTCGCCTCGATCTCGATCCGGATCGGCGTATCCGCGACCGTCACGTCTCCGACGAGCCGGCAGCGCCCGATGAGAAGTCCCGGCACAGCGCTCTCGGCCGAGCGGATGAGCCCGCGCACGGCCCCCTCGGTGATCCCGAGGTCGGCGGTCGGATCCGGGGATTCGAAGGGGATGCGGCGTCCGGACCGGGCATCCATCGCGATGCCGCTGAGGATACGGTCGACCCAGTTCGCGTCGACTTCCGGCTCGGCCGCGGTCTCGGCGGCGATCAGCTCCGCCCCCAGACCGTGCAGCCGCTCGAGCGCGTCCAGTGCGTGCTGACAGCCGGGCGACTCGTCGATCGAGCGGTCGGCAGGCTGTCGCCCCGCTTCGAGGTAGTCGGTGAGCTCGTCGAGCGTATGCCCGTCGAGATCGCTCGGTTCCAGGCCGAGACGGCGGACTTCGGGGATGTCTCTCTCGTCGGTCATCGCCACTCCTCCATCCGTACGATCATGTGTTTCCTGGCGCGCGCGAGCAGTCCTCGCGCGGTCGAGACGGGGAGGCCGAGTTCTTCCGAGATCTCCTCGTAGGAGTACCCGCCGATCTCACGTAGGACCCAGCATTCGCGCTGCGCATCGGGCAGTTCACGAAGCGCGGCGCCGACCGCGGCCACCCCGGCGCGCACTTCGACGACCGCCGACGGCGAGGCGTGCGACGGTGCGGGGCGCTCGATGGAGTCGATGTCCACGACGGGGCGGGTCGCTCGGATGCGATCCACCGCCTTGCGGCTCACGATCCGCATCAGCCAGCTCTTCACCTTCGACGGGTCGTCGAGCTCCCCGAACCGCTGCCACGCCGTGACGAAGGACTCCTGCACGATGTCGTCGACATCGGCCGAGGCGTTCAGCATCCGCTGCGTGTACGCGCGCATCATCGGCGTGTATCTCCGAACGAGAACCGCGAAGGCTTCGATATCGCCGTCCATCGCACGCCCGGCGACGATGCCGTCGTCGGCGTGCTCGAGCGCTCTGCGAAAGCGTTCCTCTTCCATCTGTTCCCCACCCCTCGATCCGATCCCCACAGGAGATTCGGAACGGATGCCTCACCGGATCGGATCCTCGCCGACCGACCTGGGAGTGATCGGGGAGAGACCCGTGCGGATCCCTCCCCGCACCCACTACTTCTTGAACGCATCCTTGACGTTCTCGGCCGTGTCACGGATCTCACCCTTGGCCTGTTCGGTCTTGCCCTCGGCGACGAGCTTGTCGTCGCCGGTGACCTTGCCGACTGTCTCCTTCGCTTTGCCCGCGACCTTCTCCGCAGCGGCCTTGATCTTGTCTTCAGCGCCCATGGTGTCTCCTTCTCTCATCGCACCCGCATCTCGGGTCCGTCTCTTCACGCCTGTGTCCGCGTGCACGTCTGTGTATCCCCGTCACGATGGGTCACCGCACCCTCGTCGGCGCCCGGAATCCCTCGCGCCAGCGTCGGTCGGAGAGGTGCAGCAGGACCGGGATGCGTGAGCCCAGAAGATCGTCCCAATCGCCGATCGCCTCCTCGGCCGCCGCGACGACGCCGCCCAGGGAAGCCCCCGGCCGCACGGTGACGGCGAGCTCGACCGCGCGCGTCTGGCCGATGCGGTACGCGCCCGTGCGTGCCGAGAGCACGTCCCGCCGACGGATCAGCGGTTCGGTGAGCACGGCATCGGCCACGTTCCGATCGACCGTCGTCCGCCCTGCGACGGTGTCGACATCGAGCACGGTCTTGGAGCGTCCGCGCCTGCGCGAGCTCAGGAACACCACCAGCAGCGTCGTCAGCACGAGCACCGCCGCGGCTCCGAACAGGAGCGGGGTCGACACCACGCCGATGCCCGGCACCTCCCACGTCCCGTCGCGAGCGGGCTCCCACGCGGCGGCGACCTCTCGCGCCGGTCGCCGAATCCACGCGGGCGCATCTCCCGTAGCGAGCGCTCCTGCGGCGAGCGCGACCACGCCGGCCACCAGCAGTGCCGCACCCACCAGGAAGAGCACGCTGCGATTCACGAATCGGTTCGTCGCGTTCATGCGACGACTCCGTGCGGTTCGATGACCACGCGTGGAGTCGCCGCGAAGCCGATCCCCGCGAGGATGTCGTTCGCAGCGTCCTCCGCATCGGTCACCCGGACGAAGACACCACTGGTCGGCGTGATGCGGACCTCGACCGTACGCCGTCCGACGAACACGCTCACCCGATCGCGCTCGACTCCGGCACGCCGGGCGACCGCCGCGGCGATCGAGTCGGCGATCACGCCGTCGTCCACGAGCAGCGCGGTCCGCTCGGTGGTGCGTGCGCGCCGTGCCCGTCGCCCCGGCAGCAGCGCGAGAGCGAGCAGCACGACCGCGAGAAGCACGAGCGCCCCGCCGGCGGCGAACAAGACCGCCGGCTGCTGCACTCCGATAGAGACTTCTTCGAGGCCGCGGGCCGCCGCATCACGGAAGCCACTATCGGCGAGCCACCATACGGCACCTGCGAGCAGTGCGATCAGGAGCAGAGCCGCGATCGCTCCGACTGCCAGTGCCGGCGCCGTGCGAGACGCGTGCGTCTCGCGTCGGAGGACGCGTCGATATGTCGCCCGTTCGTTCGTCATCGCACTCTCCCCTCGGTGATCCGTCGCACGCCCGAAAACCGGACGTCCACGGTGCCGACCTCGCGGCCGGCCAGCGCTCGCATACCCTCGATCAGACCGTGCCGGAGATCCTCTCCAGCGTCGACCAGGTTCCTGCCGCTCTTCGATGCCATCGCCACGGGCACGGTGACCGCGATCCGCAGCGCGCCGTGCTCATCCGACAGCTGCACGCCGACGTCGCGGACCGAGACCCGGGCGACGTCGTGCACGATGCCGACGGCGAGCCGCTGCAGCGCGCGGGCGGCGAAGGTCGTCGTCCCCACGACGGCGCCTTCCCCGGCCACGGACGAGCGGTCAGCCGTCATGACGACGAGCGCCGACCTCGGAAGACCTCGGCGAGCGCGCGCACGTCGAGCCGACCGTCGATGATGCGGCCGGCGACCGCGCCCACCAGCATCGCCAGAGCCACGAGCAGGAACGCCCAGAAGCCGAGGGCGATCCAGGTCAGCGTGAGAGCAGCGGCGGCCGCCGCTCCGATCACCGACGCGGTCACTGGACTCGCGTCTCCTGCGTGCCGTCGCCCTCGTCATCGGAGGGGATGTGCACATCGTTGACCGTCACGTTGACCTCGGCGACCTCCATGCCGACCAGTTCCACCATGGCGCGGTGGATGGCGGCGCGGACGTCGTCCGCCACCTTCTGCAGCGATACCGGATACTCGGCGACGATCGTCACGTCGACAGCGACCTGCGTCTCCCCCACCTCGACGCTGATCCCCTGCGAGAGGTCGGTGGTGTTGAGCGCGTCGCGGATGGCCCCCACCATGCGCGCGGCGCCCCCGCCGAGCGCGTAGACGCCGCTGACCTCGCGAGCGGCGATGCCGGCGATCTTCGCGACCACCGCATCCTCGATCGTCGTCTTGCCCGCAGCAGCCCCCTGCTGCGGTGCGACGACCTGGGTCTTGGGCTGAGTACCACCGGTCACGTTCGCCATCTCGAGCTCCTTCATCCGTGTATCCGTCCCCGTGCGGAGTTCGGGCCGCCGTGCGGCGACACCACTAAGACGGATATCGCGCGAAGAACGTCACAGATTCGTCGGAACATGTTTTCCGTCGCACCGGCGGGAAGCTCACAGTGCACTCCAAGGAAGAGAGTGCAATATTGCACTCTATGAGCGACAGTGCAGATTCGCTGCGAGAGCAGCGCAAGCGCGAGACGTCCCATGCACTCACCGATGCCGCACGGCGACTGACGACAGAGCGGGGCTTCGCCGGTTTCACCATCGAGGAGCTCTGCGCCGAAGTGGGCGTGTCCCGACGCACCTTCTTCAACTACTTCGAGAGCAAGGAGAACGCGGTCTTCGGGTTCGCCACCATCGACTCGCGCCAGGAAGCACTCGAGGAGGAGTTCGCCTCGCAGCGCGGTGACCTGCTCGACGACTTCATCCAGCTGACGATCCGCCGCTTCGAACTCTTCAACCCCGTCGAGGACGCTCCGGCGATGTTCGCCGTCATCGAGCAAGAACCACGCCTGCTCAAGGCCGCGTTCGAGCAACTCGCGAAGAACGAGCGTCGCGACGGCGAGCTGATCCTCCGCCGCATCCCCGATGCCACCGATGCCGAACTGCGCGCCGAGGTGATCGTCCATACGGTCGGCGCACTCGTTCGCATGAGCATGGACCAGCTCCTCCATCACCAGTCCACCGAGCCGTTCGGCGACCTCATCGCGCGCCGCCTCGACCTCGCCCGCTCGCTCTACGCACCGTCACAGAAAGACCACTGAATGTCCGCCACCGCCACGAAGGACGCGCCCTTCCTGCTCACGAAGCGCCGCATCTGGATCATCTTCAGCGCCCTCATCGCCGGCATGCTGCTGTCCAGCCTCGATCAGACCATCGTCTCGACCGCCATGCCGACCATCGTCGGGCAGCTCGGCGGCGTCGACCACCAGGTCTGGATCACCACCGCCTACCTGCTCGCCACGACCATCGTGATGCCGATCTACGGCAAGTTCGGTGACGTGCTGGGCCGGCGCAACCTGTTCCTGGTCGCGATCGCACTGTTCACGCTGGCCTCGGTCGGGTGCGCGTTCGCCACCGACTTCTGGATGTTCGTCGTCTTCCGCGCCCTGCAGGGACTCGGCGGCGGCGGCCTCATGATCCTGTCGCAGGCGATCATCGCCGACATCGTCCCCGCCAACGAGCGCGGCAAGTACATGGGTCCGCTCGGCGCCGTGTTCGGCCTGTCGGCCGTCGCCGGCCCGCTGCTCGGCGGCTACTTCGTCGACCACCTGACATGGCAGTGGGCTTTCTACATCAACATCCCCGTCGGCATCGCCGCGTTCATCATCGCGCTGGTCGCACTGAAACTGCCGAGCAAGAAGGCCGAGAAGCCGATCGACATCTTCGGCGTGCTCTTCCTCTCGATCGCGACCACCTGCCTCATCTTCTTCACCGACTTCGGCGGCGACAAGGAGTTCGGCTGGGACTCGCTCGCCACCTGGTCCTGGGGTGCCGGCCTGATCGTCGCGGCCACGGCTTTCGTCATCACGGAATCGCGGGTCAAGGACCCGATCATCCCGCTCAGTCTCTTCCGCAACCCCATCTTCGTGAACGCGACCGCCATCGGGCTGGTGCTCGGAATCGGGATGTTCGCGGCGATCGGCTTCGTGCCGACGTTCCTGCAGATGTCGTCGGGCACCTCCGCCGCGGAATCCGGTCTGCTGATGATCCCGATGATGGTCGGACTCATGGGCACCTCGATCTTCTCGGGCATCGCGATCTCGAAGACCGGCAGGTACAAGATCTATCCGATCCTCGGCACGATCATCACGGGCATCGCGATGGTGTCGATGACCACACTGTCGGCCGCGACCCCGATCTGGCTGATCTGCGTGTTCCTCTTCGTGTTCGGCGCCGGCCTCGGCCTGATCATGCAGGTCGTGGTCCTGGTCGTGCAGAACGCCGTTCCCGCGGGTGAGCTCGGCACCGCCACCAGCACGAACAACTACTTCCGCGAGGTGGGGGCTTCGCTGGGCACCGCCGTGTTCGGCACGATCTTCACCACACGCCTGACCGAGAACCTCACGGGCGTCTTCGCCGGGGCCGGTGCCTCACCGGATGCCGCATCACAGGCCGCGTCCACGATCGACCCGGCAACGTTGAACACTCTCCCCGACGAGGTGCGCGACGGCATCGTCACCGCGTACGCGGATGCGCTGGCCCCCGTCTTCTGGTACCTCGTGCCGTTCATCGTGCTGGCGCTCGTGCTGTCGCTGTTCCTCAAACAGATCCCCCTGTCCGATCAGGCCGGGCTCGTCGCCCGCGGCGAGGCGATCAGCGGCGAGGAAGCGGAGCGGATGGAAGCCGAGCAGCGCGGCATCGCGCGGCCGGACGGCCTCGCGACGGCGGACACCGGGCCGACGGACACCGGTTC
>JAQZBG010000469.1 GCA_029239165.1 Microbacterium sp.
CCAGGCGACGGCTGCCGGCACGTGGACGGCGGGGTCCGGATCGAACAGCCGTCGGTGGTACGCCTCGATCATGTGCGAGCGCTCGAGCACCGGGATCGGTGCGAGGAAGCTCTCCCAGAGGTCGGGGAACAGCGCGGCAGCGCCACCCTCGTAGAACCACTCCAGCTCCGCGCGACGCAGGGTGAAGATCCCGCGGAGGACGAGCTCGGTCACGGCATCCGGATGCGCCTGCGCATAGGCGAGGGCGAGGGCACTCCCCCACGAACCGCCGAACACCTGCCACCTCTCGATGCCGAGGTTCTTGCGCAGCAGCTCGATGTCGGCGATCAGGTGCGCGGTCGTGATGTAACGGAAGTCGGCGTCCGGCGCACTCGCGTGCGGCGTGCTGCGTCCGCAGCCGCGCTGGTCGAACAGCACGATGCGGTAGACCTTCGGGTCGAAGAACCGGCGCTGCCAGGGCGAGGTACCGCTGCCGGGACCGCCGTGCAGGAAGACGACCGGCTTGCCTTCCGGGTTGCCGCTGACCTCCCAGTAGACGCGGTGCCCGTCGCCGACGAGCAGCTCTCCCGTCTCGTGCGGTTCGATCGGTGGATACAGTGCATCCGTCTTCTTCATCTTCGGTCCCCCAACCGGTCGTGCAGACATCTTCGTCAACGGTAGCGGAAGCGGATCGGGTCGCCCGGCTACGGGTCCAGCTGGTCGGCCGGAAGCGTCAGCACCTGCTCCGGGTTCGAGAAGCCGGACTGCTCCTGGATGTGGTCGTCGCCGACCGCGGCAGCCGCGTTCAGGGCGTCCTCGATCTCGGGTTCCGTGGGCTTGTTGAGATAGGGGTCGCCGTCGGCATCGGTCTGCTCGGTCATTCGTCCGAGCCAGCCGCCGGCGTAGCAATCGGCCTGCAGCTCGATGCGAACTCCGTTGCTGCCCGGCCCCGTGCCGTTGTTCGGGTAGCGATCCATCACGCCGGTGATGTTCTGGATGTGGTGGCCCCACTCGTGGCCCACGATGTAGAGCTGGGCGAGGTTGCCCGCGGAGGCGCCGAACTGCTGCTGCATGAGCTGGAAGAACGTGGGGTCGACGTAGACCCCCTCCTCGGGCGGGCAGTAGAACGGGCCCACGGCGTTCGAGGCGGTGCCGCACTGGGTGGACGTCGCACCGTCGACCACGACCATCTGCGGCTTGCGGTAGCCCTCGACCTCATCGGCCCAGAACTCGTCCAGCGCGAGCTGCGCACCCGCCATCCGGCAGTCGACATCCGCGTTGGCATCCGCGCCCGTCTCGCAGTTCTCGATGACCGATCCCCCGGCGGGTTCGTCGCCTCCGCTGGGCGCACCGCCGCCGATCAGTCCGGTCAGGTCGATGCCGAGCAACGGTCCGGCGATGAGTGCGATGAGGCCGAGCACACCCACGCCCACGCCGCCCGCGATGGCTCCGTTGCGGCCGCGTCGACGCGTGGTGTTGCCCGAGATGTCAGCGTCGGGATTGAAGGTCATGCGTCGAGGGTACTCCGCGCGGAGCCCGCCGAACGGTCGTAGGCTCGGAGCATGACGACCACGATCACCATCACCGGCGCGGGCGGACAGATCGGCTACGCGCTGCTGTTCCGCATCGCAGCGGGAGACCTGCTCGGACCGGAGGAGAAGGTGCGGCTGCGGCTGCTGGAGATCCCGCAGGGACTGGGCGCCGCGGAGGGGGCGGCGCTGGAGTTGCAGGACGGCGCGTTCGGCCTGCTCGAGCACGTCGAGGTGACGGATGACGCCGCCGTGGGCTTCGACGGAACCGATCTCGCACTGCTCGTGGGCGCACGCCCCCGCGGCCCCGGCATGGAGCGCGCAGACCTGCTCGCAGCCAACGGCGGCATCTTCGGCCCGCAGGGTGCGGCCATCGCGGCGAACGCGGCATCCGGTGTTCGTGTGACCGTGGTGGGGAACCCGGCCAACACCAACGCCCTGATCGCGGCGGCTTCCGCGGACGGTGTGCCCGCGGAGAGGTTCACCGCCCTGACCCGTCTCGATGAGAACCGGGCGCGGGCTCAGCTGGCGCAGACGCTCGGAGTGCCCGTGCACACCGTGCGTCGCGTGCCGATCTGGGGCAACCACTCGGCCACGCAGTTCCCCGACATCTCGCACGCGACGGTCGGCGGGAAGCCGGTCGGCGAGGCTCTCGAGCAGATCGTCGGCGATGTGCCGACCTGGCTCGACGAGACCTTCATCCCGCGCGTCGCCAAGCGCGGCGCCGAGATCATCGAGGTGCGCGGATCGTCGTCGGTGGCCTCCGCGGCGAGCGCGACCATCGACCACGTGCGCGACTGGGTGCAGGGCACCGACGACTGGACCTCGGCGGGCGTCGTCTCACACGGCGAGTACGGGGTTCCGGAGGGCCTGATCTCGTCGTTCCCGGTGCGCTCCGTGGACGGCGAGTGGCAAATCGTGGAAGGCCTCGAGCTGAGCGACTGGGCGCGGTCCCGGGTCGACGCCTCGGTGGCCGAACTGCTCCAGGAGCGCGAGACGGTTCAGGCCCTCGGCCTGTTGTGAATCGGGTCACCGCGGCACGCTGCGACAGGGCAGAATGGATGCCGGAGGTGCGCGATGAGCGAGACGATTGATCCCACGAAGACGGCCACGTCGGTCGAGGAGGCTCTCACGAGCCCCCTGCACCTGCCGCACGACGCCGCGACCTGCCCGAAGTGCTTCACCGAGCTGCAACAGAACCGCAACTTCTGGACGGCACGTCCCGACGGCTCGCGCCTGGTCGGTCTCGTGGTCGCGCGCGAAGGGATGCCGTCGGTCGTCGAACAGCGTGACGACCTCACCCGCTTCGGTGTCCCGATCGAAGGTTTCCGTCACCCGGCGCCCGACATCCTCGAGAGCTGGAACGACCGCCTCGCGCGTCTCATCTCGACGCTGAAGCACGGCGACGTGCTGGTCGTGGTGAACATCAAGGCTCTGGGGCGCGACTCCGAGGAGGGCGCGCGCACGGTCGCCGAGCTGCGCCGTCACGGCATCATCGTCAAGGTCCTGGGCCACGATGCCCGGCACCTCGCCGACGCCGCCGCGCGCTGACGCCAGCCCGCGCGCAG
>JAQZBG010000058.1 GCA_029239165.1 Microbacterium sp.
GGCGAGCTGTTCCTGGAGAAGAGTCATGGCCCGACGGTAGCGATCCGCCCGGTCTTGCAGCAGGATGCCCGTCATCCGCAGTCATCCACCGACATCGACGGCAACATCGGCCTCGTCAGTCGGAGCGGCTCAGGGTCGTGAGCACCTCGGTCCGCGGTGCCGACGGCAGGACGAAGCGGAACTCGGTACCCACGCCCTCCTGGCTGGTCACATCCATGCTCCCGCCGTGCGCCAGGACGATCGCTCGGGTGATCGTGAGTCCGAGCCCCACACCCGGCACCGCGTTGCGCGTCGCAGTCGACGCGCGGAAGAACCGAGTGAACAGCATCCCCTGTTCGTCTTCGGGAATCCCGACGCCGGTGTCCTGCACCGCCAGTTCCACTCCCCCGTCGACCGGGCGGAGGCGGGCACGCACGCGCCCGCCTCGCGGAGTGAACTTGATGGCGTTGGACAGCAGATTGTCGAGCGCCTGACCGATCCGTCCGGAGTCGATCAGGAGGGGGATCGGGTCGGCTCCGACCTCGGCCTCGATCTCGATGCCCTCGCGTTGCGCGTGCGGGCCTGCCGAGACCACGGCGGATCGGACCAGCTCGGCGACGTCGGTCTCCTCGCGTTCGAGGGGGAACCGCCCGGATTCGACCTGCGCGGTGAAGAGGAGATCGCCGACGAGGTTGAGCAGGCGCTTCGCATTGCGCTCGATGATGCCGACGAACTCCTGCTGATCCTCGGTGAGAGGCTGGCCGGGGTCGTTCTGCAGCAGATCGAGGAAGCCGATGATCGCGCTCAACGGTGTGCGGAGCTCGTGGGAGATCATCCCGACGAACTCGTCCTTCATGCGCGCGACCTCGACCGCCCTCGTCTCGTCGGTGAGCACGAAGAGGTATCCCTGCTGCGCGCCCGCGCCGTCTTTGTGCGGGGTGACGGTGACCCGCGCGGGAACCGTCGTACCGCCCGCTGTGGTCACCTCGATGTCTCCGTCGACGGGGACCCCGGCATCCGCCTGAGCGAACAGCGCCTGGATTCCCGGCGGGAGATCGGCGTATTCGGGGAGGACCGTGTGCTCCGGATCAGGCCGGTCGGCGTTCTCGGCAGCCAGCATCGACAGCACCGCGGTCGAGAAGAAGCGGTCGATGCGCACGTCGTCGCGGGCCTCCGCCGAGGTCAGACCCAACAGCCGCTCGGCGCCGGGGTTCCAGGCAGTGATCTTCCCGCCGCAGTCCGTCGCGATCACCGCCTGCGCCGTGATCGACGCCCACAGGCTCTCGAACGAATCCAGCAGCTCGCGGTACTGGCGTTCCTTGTCGCGCAGCTGCACGATCATCGCCACGTTCTCCGACAGCGCCTTGGTGCGCTCGACGACGAGGTCCTCCGCCTGCTCGACGCGCATGCGCTGCTGCCTGGACAGCTCGTTCACCACAGCCGCGACCGCGGAGAACACCAGCGGTCCGATCACTCCACGCAGCCATTCGACCGACGTCGATGGCGGGTCGGCGAAGTACGGCAACAGCAGGGCGATGGAGGTGAGCCCGCCGACTACGAAGACCCAGCGGATGCCGGGAGCCGCCGCGATCCACACGACGGGCAGGATCACCAGGGAACCGAAGATGGATGCGGCGCCGCCCGTGCCGGCTCGGAAGAACCCGAACCCGATGATGTCGATCATCGGGACGAGCAGCACGACCCAGCCGTCGTAGACGTGACGGGCGCTGAGCACCGCGGCCTGCAGCGTCGCCCCGAGGACCAGGCCGATGCCGAGGAGTGCGACGCCGAGATTCGTGAACGGCAGGTCCGCGTTCCCCCACGACAGCAGCGCAGCGATGACGATCGCGGCGGCCGACGGCAGCTGCTTGACCAGGGGGCTCGGGTTGTCGAACATCCGATACCACCGACTCTCGGCCCGGTCGATGGCGGTCGCCCTCACTGCTTCACCTGCTCCACGATCCGATGCAGGTCCGCCCCCGTGATCGGCTTCGGGAGGGCGGCATCCGCGGGCGGATAGTCCGCGGCATCGAGCACCGAGCTGATCACGAGGAAGCAGTCGGGGAATCGCTCCTGCACCAGGCGCGCGCACGCCTGCCCCGAGATTCCCGGGAGCAGCAGATCCAGCACGGCCATCACCGGATCGATGTCGGGGAAGGCCGCGATCGCCGACTCGGCGTCGTGCGCGATGAAGACGTCGAAGCCCTCACGGTCGAGATAGCGGCGCAGGAGCGCCGCCTGGTCGGGAGCATCCTCGACCACGAGGGCCAACGGCCTCCCGGTCATCGAAGGAACAGCTCTCGCAGAACGACCACGACGACCACGACAGCGAGGGCGAGGACCGCCTGCGGGATCAGTCGCCGTTCGCGTCGTGCATCCGCAACGATCTCCTCCCGCTCGGCTTCGGGTGACGGTGCAGCGGTCATGAGTCGACGCGTCCGATCTTCTCGGTCTTGATCCAGGAGGCATCGGCGCGACGCCATTCTTTGATGTAGGAATCCACGGTGATGGCGCACAGCAGGGAGCCGTAGCCGCAGATGTAGAGCAGGAGCCCGGCGAAGAACCGTCCGCCCGGGAGCTTCTCGACCGCGCGCGCGAGCCAGATCCCCAGCATCGAGATCGGCCCCCACAGGTAGAAGACCACGGCCCAGAGGATGCGCGTCTCGTCGGTGAGCTCCAGTCCGATGGCCGCGAGGCCGGATTCGAATGCCCACGGGAACAGCGCGATGGCCATGAGGATCAGCGCCCCCAACCCCGGGAACATGATCGCCTCGCGCCAGGAATGCCGCCCCGTCCGCGGATCGAGCTGCACCGAGTACAGCATCGAGAACAGGTAGATGCAGGCCGCCGAGATCCACATGAAGCGGAAGACGAACTCGGCGATGTCGCTGTGCAGCACGAGCAGGGCCAGCATTCCCGCCGCCGCCAGCAGCATGAATGCGGGCAGCAGCAGGATGGTGAACCAGGCCAGTCCGAACGAGAAGCTGCCCAGGTTGTGGTCTCGACTCGGCCGGAACCACAGCGTGCGGTAGATCGAGGTCAGCTGCACGTTGCCGCGGGCCCAGCGCAGTCGCTGCTTCCACAGACTGTCGATCGTCCGCGGCTCCTCGGCCAGCACGACGGCGTGCGGCTCGAACACCATCCGGCGCCCGTGGAGCTGCCCTTCGAACGTGGTCATCGTGTCCTCGGCGAGAGTTCCCGTCGGGATCCGTCCACCGATCGCCTCGAGGTTGGCCCTCGAATGCAGCTGTGCGCCGCCGGCGAGACACGCGATCGCGCCGCCCACGTTCTGCACCCGGCGGGCGGAGAGCTGACCGATCACGTACTCGATCGCGATGAAACGGGTGAGGTAGTTCCGGTCGCGGCTGCCCTCGGCGATGTAGGCGGTCACGGCCCCGACCTCGTCGTCGGCGAGATGCCGGCTGAGTTTGCGCAGGGAGTCACGCGCGAAGATCACGTCGGCATCCATGATGAGCACAGCTTCGGTCCAGGCATCGGCGAGCACGACGTCCAGGCCGTGATTGAGCGTGTGCGCCTTGCCCTCCCCGCCCTTCTCCCGCCGCAGGTGCACGACTCGTCCGGGGTGCGCATCGGCCTTCGCCGCGACGATGGCGGGGGTGTCGTCCGTGGACGCGTCGTCGACCACGAACACGCGTAGGCGCTCGGCGGGATACTCCAACTGGAGCAGCCGCTCGATGGCCGGCCCGATCACGAGGCCCTCGTTCCACGCCGGGATGATGACCGCGACGTTCGGATGGTACGGCGCCGCCTTGCCGTAGTGGTTGCGGAACGCGTGCACCGGCAGCATGAGGAACTGGAGCCCGGTGTTGATCACCGGCAGCGTGCCGACGAGGACGCAGAGCAGGAGCACGATGACGAGTGCCGTCTCGAGCCAGGTCAGATCGGCCATCACGACACCTCCACCGCGTCGAGCAGCGGAACGACCCGCGAGTAGCGGCCGACCTCGGAAGCATCGTGACTGTCCGTGGAGGCGACGATCTCTCCCCCGGCGCGACGGAGGGCCGACAGGGCATCGGAGCCCGGGCACCCCCACTTCTCGTTGACCTCGACGAGCGTCTCCGTCTCGGCCGCAGCGCGTGCCCACGCCTCCGTGCGCTCCCGGCCGAGATCGGTCTCGGACAGGCCGATCTTGGGGAGGATCGAGAAGCAGTGCGCGAGCTGGTTCCCCGGATGCCGACGCATCGTCGCGATGAGCGCGTCGACGAGTTGGTCGAGCACGTGTTCCGCTGCCCAGCCCGCAGCCATCCGCTCCCGCACCGTCGAGGGACCGAGAGGCCCCTCGGTTCCGGGGAACTGGTGGTCGGCGATCAGGATCCGATCGATGCCGTCCGGGAGGGCCGGGATGTCGAGCGCGCCTCCGGCATCGAGGATCTTGGCTTCGACGCCCGAGAGCAGGGTCAACCCGTCCGGCACCCGCAGTGCGCGGACGGCGGCCAGGTACTCCGGCACCCAGGTGGTGCTCTGACGCACGTGGTCGACGAGACGCAGCGTTGTCAGCCCCGCGGCAGCGGCCGCATCGACGTTCTCGGCGAGCGTCGAGACGGCATCGTCCGAGAAGGTCGAGTGCACGTGGTGATCACCGCGGAGCACGGCGTGGCTCACAGTTCCTCCTGGTGTCCCGCGTGCGCAGAGATCAGGATGTCGTCGACCTCGACGATCACATCCTCCAGGAACCGCACCGACGCGACCTCGCGGAACGGGATCTGCACCGGCAGCTCGCGTCCGAGGAACAGATCTGCGACGAGCGAGGGGATGTCGACGCCGGCCGCGATCGTCAGCGGCAGCGCGCCCGGGAAACGCGGGTTGACCTCGAGCAGCACGGCCCGGCCGGAGCGGTCCCGGCGCAGCTGCACGTTCGCGACGCCGACGAGTCCGATGGCGCGGGCGATCGCTGCCGCCGCCTCCTCGAGCTCCGGGTCGCGCACCGTGCGCCCGGCGATGGCGACGCCCGAGTCGACCCGCGCGCGGGTGCGCGGAACCGCAGCGACCACGTGGCCGGTGGCGTCGGCGATGACGTCGACCGAGTACTCCTCCCCCGGAAGGAAGTCCTGCACGATCAGACCCTCATCCGTCGGGAGCGCCTCGAGCGCCTCCCGATCCGGGACAAGGCGCACACCCCGGCTGCCGGCGCCCTGGCGCGGCTTGGCGAAGACGGGGAACTCCCACTCGACCGCCTGCGCGTCGCGGCCCGCGAGCACCGTGCGCGGAGTGAGCCCGGTCGGTGCGCACCGTTCGGCCAGAGCGAGTTTGTCCAGCGCCGTGTTCAGCGTGTCCGCCGACGGGGCGGCGAGCACCGCGGGCGCCAGTTCGTCCCGCCGCTCGGCCAGCGCGATGAGTTCGACGTCGACCGTGGAGATCACGAGATCGAGACCGTCCTCTGCGACCATCCGTGCGATCGCCGGCACGAAGTCGTCGTCCCTCCCCGGCGGAACCAGCCGGCGCCGGTCCGCGGGCACGAGGTAGATGCCGCTCGCCCATCCGTCCATGTCGGCAGCGAACACGGTCAGGTCCGAGCGGCGGAGCAGGGAGCGGATCACGGCCACTCCGGCCGGTCCGCCCGCTCCGGTCACGAGCACACGCTTCGTCATCAGCTCTCCCGTCGGCTGAGTTCGTGGGCGCCGATGAACTCGGCCGTCTCGCGCACCACTTCCAGGGGTTCCACTGCTGTCCCGCCACCGAATCGCGACCAGTACCGCGCGGTCGCGGTGACGAACTCGGGGGCGAGGTAGTCACGGCTCGCGGACTGCGACGCGAAGCGCTCCAGCAGACGCAGCTTCTCCTCCAGGTACTGGTCGATCCGTACAAATCGGGTGGGCCGGAAGTCGATCGTCGACGACGGGCTCTGGTAGCAGGCGACCGTGCCCACGCGGCGGGTCGCCACGATCGTCGCCTCGCTCACGGCGCGGTGATCCTGGTGCCGGTCGTTGCTCGAGTGCGTGTAGACGATCGTCGGGTTGATCTCCTGCACGACCTCCTCGATGAGGCGCACGGTCGAGCCGCCGCCCGAGATCTCCGTGTCCACGAGGTCCTTCAGGAACAGCCGGGCGCCCAGCATCTCCGCCGCAGCCAGCGACTCGTCCTGTCGGCTCGCGGCATCGCCGCCGCGTGCTCCCCGGGAAAGGGTGAGGATCGTGATCTCGTCCTGTGCACGCGAGTGTGCAGCGAGGAGTCCGCCGACGCCGATCTCGACGTCATCCGGATGGGCGCCGATCGCGAGCACGCGCTCTGTCGGACGCGCCTCCTCCCTGCGACGGCGGCCCTCTTCCACCAGTCGCATGACCGACTCGACGAGCTTGGCGTTGTCGAGAGGCTTCGTGAGGAACTCGTCGGCCTGCGCGCGCAGCGCCGAGACCGCATACTCCACCGACACGTGGGCCGTCATCACCACGACGGGCACGGTGGGAACGGTGCGCCGGAGCTCGGCGAGAAGCTCGAGTCCGTTGAGCCCGGGCATCTCGATATCGGTCACGACGACGTCGGGGCGCACCTGCGCCACGCGCTCCACAGCGGTCAGCCCGTCTTCAGCGACGTCGACGATGCAACCGGCCCGCCTCTCGAGCACGGTCTTCACGAGCAGGGCGACGTCGGCGTCATCGTCGACGACGAGCACACGAGGAGAATCCTCAGGCATGGATACAGCTCTCCTTGGGGAGGTTCCCTGACCGATGGGGATCGGCGAGCGATCTCGGCGCCTTCTACACCGGGACCGCAGGGAAAGTCGAGCGGGGTATGTCGATTCTGGCATACCGTTTCGCCGTTGCCGGCGGGCCGCGCTATGACCTCGCGGCAGCGGCCTTCTTCTCCTGCTGGTACACCCGGATGGCCTCGTAGCGCTCGGCCGATCGCGCACGGCGCTTCGCCGCCTCATCGTCACGGTTCTTCGGCGGGGCAGTGGTCACCAACTCGTCCAAGAGCGTGCGAGTCGCCTGCGCGATCTCGTCGACGGCTCTGTCGAACACGGCACGGTTGGCCCGGGACGGCGCGGTGGTGCCAGAGATCTTGCGCACGAACTGCAACGCGGCATCGTGGCATTCGTCGTCGGTCGCAGCGGGCTCGAGGTTGTTCAGCGGGACGATGTTTCGGCACATACCGGCACGGTACGCCGGGCCGTGGACAGACGGAAGGGGCCGGATGCGCACCGCATCCGGCCCCTTCGCGGGGATCCCTGTGGGATCCGTCGTCACTTCTTGTAGTTCGGGGCCTCCACCACGATCTGCACGTCGTGCGGGTGGGACTCCTTGAGCCCCGCCGAGGTGATGCGCACGAACTTGCCTCGCGTCTTGAGCTCTTCGATCGTGCGGGCTCCGACGTAGAACATGGACTGACGGAGTCCGCCGACCAGCTGATAGGCGACGGCGGCGAGCGGGCCGCGGTACGGCACCTGCCCTTCGATGCCCTCGGGGATCAGCTTGTCGTCGCTGGGCACGTCGGCCTGGAAGTAGCGGTCCTTGGAGTACGAGGTCTGCTTGCCGCGGGTCTGCATCGCACCGAGCGAGCCCATACCGCGGTACTGCTTGAACTGCTTGCCGGACTGGAAGACGATCTCGCCAGGGGACTCGTCGGTACCGGCCAGAAGCGAGCCGAGCATGACCGCATCCGCACCGGCGACGAGCGCCTTGGCGATGTCGCCCGAGTACTGCAGACCGCCGTCGGCGATCACGGGCACACCGGCGGGACGGGCCGCGAGGGAGGCTTCGTAGACGGCGGTGACCTGCGGCACGCCGACACCCGCGACCACACGCGTGGTGCAGATGGAGCCCGGACCAACGCCGACCTTGACGGCGTCGACGCCGGCGTCGATCAGCGCCTGAGCACCCTCGCGGGTCGCGACGTTACCGCCGATGATGTCGATGTGCTCGAAGGACGCGTCGGCCTTCAACCGGCGGACGAGGTCGATGACGCCCTGCGACTGCCCGTTGGCGGTGTCGACGACGAGGACATCGACACCGGCGTCGCGCAGCGCCTCGGCGCGCTCCCATGCGTCTCCGAAGAACCCGATCGCCGCGCCGACCCGCAGACGCCCCTGGTCGTCCTTGGTGGCGAGGGGGTACTTCTCACTCTTGTCGAAGTCCTTGATGGTGATGAGCCCGGCGAGCTTGCCGTCCTCATCGATGAGCGGCAGCTTCTCGACGCGGTGCTTGGCGAACAGCGCGATGACCTCGCCTGCGGCCACCCCGACCGGAGCGGTGACGAGATTCTCCCTCGTCATGACGTCTTTCACGAAGGTGCTCTGACGCTCGAAGCCGGACACGAAGCGCATGTCGCGGTTCGTGATGATGCCGACGAGCTTGCCGTCGTCGTCGACCACCGGCAGCCCCGAGATGCGGTACTTGGCACACAGGTTGTCGACCTCTTCGACGGTCGCGTCCTGGGTGGTCGTGATCGGGTCCGTGATCATGCCGGACTCGCTGCGCTTGACGCGGTCGACATGTGCGGCCTGATCGGCGATCGACAGGTTGCGGTGCAGGATGCCGATGCCGCCCTCGCGCGCCATCGCGATCGCCATGCGGGACTCGGTGACCGTGTCCATCGCGCTCGACAGCAGCGGAGTGGCGACCGAGATGCGGCGGGTGATCCGCGACGACGTGTCGGCCTCGCTGGGGATCACGTCGGTGTGCCCTGGCAGGAGCAGCACGTCGTCGTACGTCAGTCCGACGAAGCCGAAGGGATCGTGCTGTTCCATGGATTCTCCTTCTGCGCGAGTCGCGCATGTCCGAGTGCGAGGGGGTGGTCGACGTCGGCCTTTGCGGGGCCGCGGCCCGTATGAAGATTCTAAGCGTGACGCGCCCGAGAACATTCCCGGAGCCCGCCGTTATCGGACCGTTGGCTGCGGTGGTAGGTGATTCGCGGATCGCACACTACGCTCAAGTTCGTCGTCCACCCTGCGGTTCATACCCGATGCCGCAGTGACAGCACTCACAGTGGAGGTTGCGTGGGACCCACAACAATCGCCGTGCAGCGAAGACGCCCCTGGGCTGTCGCATGCCTCGGTATCCTCATGGCGCTCATGGCGTTCCTGTTCCTGCCCCCCTCATCGGCCTCGGCCGAGACGACGGACGACGAGCAGGAGGTCACGGACTTCTACTTCGCCGGTGTCGTCACCAACGCGGATGAGCCGGTCGAGGGCGTCGTCATGTCCATCGAGGGCAACGGCTTCGAAGCCGAGACCGAGACCGACGCGGAAGGCAAGTGGCGTCTCTACGTGCCGGAGATCGACACGTACACCCTCACGGTGGACGAATCGACGCTGCCGAAGGGCGTCATCGTCGATGCGACCCAGCTCCCCGAGGGCATCCAGCCCGTCTCGGGGACGACGGCCTCGTTCGAGCTCGAGTTCGGTCTCACCGGCACGAAGATCGTCAACTTCTTCCTCGGAGCGGGCGAGCGGGTGACCGTGTCGTTCCTCGATCAGCTGTTCTCCCGAATCGTCGGAGGCCTGAACTTCGGTCTCCTCCTCGGACTCGCCTCCATGGGCGCCGCGCTGATCTACGGCACCACGCGCCTATCTAACTTCGCCCACGGCGAGATGGTGACCTGGGGCGCGGTCATCGTGCTGCTGTGCACGACGTTCTGGAATCTGCCCCTCTGGCTCGGCATCATCGCCGCCGTCATCGGCGGAGCCGCACTCGGATGGGCGTTGGACGCCGGGATCTGGAAGCCCCTCCGGCGCAGAGGCCTCGGTGTCGTCCAGCTCATGATCGTGAGCATCGGCCTCTCCCTCGCCCTCCGCTACGGCATGCAGTACATCATCGGCGGCAACACCTACCAGCTGCCGGGTGCGAGCCCCGAACCCATCCGTCTCGGACCGATCTCGCTGTCCTACATCGACATGATCGCGATGGCGACGAGCATCATCGTGATCCTCGGTGTCGCGTTCTTCCTCACCAGGACCCGCACCGGAAAAGCGACCAGGGCGATCTCGGACAACCCGCAGCTCGCCGCGGCATCCGGCATCGACGTCGACAAGGTCATCCGCACGGTGTGGATCCTCGCCGGCGCTCTCGCCGCGGTCTCGGGCATCCTGTGGGCGTACTTCCGCCCCGGGGTGAAGTGGGACATGGGCATGCAGATGCTGCTGCTGATGTTCTGCGCGATCACGCTCGGCGGCCTCGGATCCGCGATCGGCGCTCTGATCGGCTCGATCATCGTCGGCCTCGCCGTCGAGGTGTCGACGCTGCTGGGTGTTCCTTCGGACCTCAAGTACGCCACGGCACTCGTCGCGCTGATCGTCATTCTGCTGGTGCGACCGCAGGGCATCCTCGGACGCAAGGAAAGGTTGGGCTGACGCATGGACTTCGGAAGCATCTTCGGCAACACCGCCTCCTATCTCTTCAGCCCGACGACGATCGCCTACGCGCTGGCTGCCACCGGCCTCGCCGTGCACTTCGGCTACACCGGCCTGCTGAACTTCGGCATGGCGGCCTTCATGGCCATCGGCGGCTACGGCTACGCGATCTCGATCCTGACCTTCGGGTTCCCGTGGTGGGCCGGCATCCTCGTCGGCATGCTGGGTGGCGCGGCGTTCGCGCTCATCCTCGGCATCCCGACGCTGCGCCTTCGCGCCGACTACCTCGCCATCGCGACCATCGCGGCGGCCGAGGTGGTGCGGCTCATGTTCGTGACCGAGCTCTTCAAGGACTGGACGAACTCCGCCGGCGGGCTCTCCGGGTACCACCAGAGCTTCCGTGACGCGAACCCCTTCCCTCCCGGTACCTACGGTTTCGGCCCGTGGACCTACAACGCCACCGATCTGTGGGTGCGCGTGGTCGGACTGATCGCGCTCGTGATCGCCGTGCTCGTGGTCTGGGCGCTCATGCGCAGCCCGTGGGGCCGTGTGCTCAAGGGGATCCGCGAGGACGAGGACCTTCCGCGGTGATCCCCGGCAGCTACTCCACGTCGCTCACGTTCTTCCTGTGGACGATCCTCCTGCTCGGCGGCGCGGCCACCGTGCTCGGACCGACACTCGGCGCGGTGCTGTTCTGGGTGGTGTTCGCCTTCCTCGGCGCGCTCCTTCCCGCGATGGCGAACGCCGGCTACCTGCCGATGTCCGGCGCGCAGGCCGACGTGGTGCGGTACATCGTGATCGGCGTCGTGCTGATGCTGATCGTGATCTTCCGCCCGCAGGGCATCCTCGGAAACAAGAGGGAGATGACCTTTGTCAAATAGCGACGACGCGGCGGTCACGCCCGCGAAGATCACGCCCCGCGCCAAGACCGGCGGCCTCGCCGCAGGTCCCGCCGCTCCCGGAGTGAAGAAGGTCGACCCGATCCTCGTCGTCGATGCCGTCGAGCGCCGCTTCGGCGGCCTCACCGCGGTCGACGTCGATCACCTGGAGATCCCCCGTGGGGCGATCACCGCGCTGATCGGCCCGAACGGCGCCGGCAAGACGACCTTGTTCAACCTGCTGTGCGGCTTCGACAAGCCCAACAGCGGCACCTGGTCGTTCGACGGGACGAACCTCTCCGGCATCCCCTCGTTCAAGGTCGCACGGATGGGACAGGTCCGCACGTTCCAGCTGACCAAGTCGCTGTCGCTGCTGACCGTGCTCGAGAACATGAAGCTCGGCGCGAAGGATCAGCGCGGCGAGGGCTTCTGGGCGGGACTGTTCCCCTTCCTCTGGCGCAAGCAGGACCAGGAGATCGAGGCACGGGCGCACGAGCTGCTCACCCGCTTCAAGCTCGACGCCAAGGAGCAGGACTTCGCGGCGTCGCTCTCGGGCGGTCAGCGCAAGCTCCTCGAGATGGCCCGCGCGCTCATGAGCGACCCGACCCTGGTGATGCTCGACGAGCCCATGGCCGGGGTCAACCCCGCGCTCACGCAGTCGCTGCTCGAGCACATCCTCGACCTGAAGGATCTGGGGATGACGGTGCTGTTCGTCGAGCACGACATGCACATGGTCCGCCACATCGCCGACTGGGTCGTCGTGATGGCGGAGGGCCGTGTCGTCGCCGAGGGACCGCCCGACCAGGTCATGGAGGACCCGGCGGTCGTCGACGCGTACCTGGGCGCGCACCAGGATGTCGACCTCGGAGCGGTCACCGGTCGGCTTCCGGTGATCTCGGAAGAGGACGCGATCCGCATCCGGGAGCAGATCGAGACCGAGGTCGAGGCTGAAGTCGAGGCCGAAGACGTCGAGGAGGAGAAGGCATGACCGACGCACCCGCGCCCGCGCCCGCTGAACGCAACGAGATCAAGAACGACGACGTCATCGTCGAGCTGACCGACGTGCACGCCGGCTACCTGCCCGGGGTGAACATCCTCAACGGAGCGAACCTCATCGCCCGCAAGGGTGAGCTCATCGGCATCATCGGACCGAACGGCGCCGGCAAGTCGACGCTGCTCAAGGCGATCTTCGGCATGGTCGAGATCCGCTCCGGCGATGTCACCGTGAAGGGCGAGAGCATCGTGGGCCTCAAGGCCGACAAGCTCGTGCGCCGCGGCGTGGCCTTCGTGCCTCAGACGAACAACGTGTTCCCGTCGCTCACGATCCAGGAGAACCTGGAGATGGGGCTCTACCAGAACCCGAAGATCTTCGCCGAGCGCCTGGAGTTCGTCAGCAGCATCTTCGGCGAGCTCGGCAAACGCCTCAAGCAGCGTGCAGGCTCGCTCTCCGGCGGCGAGCGGCAGATGGTCGCGATGTCGCGGGCGCTCATGATGGACCCCTCGGTGCTGCTGCTCGACGAGCCGTCGGCCGGCCTCTCCCCCGTGCGTCAGGACGATGCGTTCATCCGCGTCTCCGACATCAACAAGGCGGGTGTGACGACGATCATGGTCGAGCAGAACGCCCGTCGTTGCCTGCAGATCTGCGACCGCGGCTATGTCCTCGACCAGGGCAAGGATGCCTACGAGGGCACCGGGCGCGAGCTGCTGAACGACCCCAAGGTCATCGGCCTCTACCTCGGGACGCTCGGCACCGACGCCGCCTGAGCACGTGCACACGGAAGGGGGATGCCACGCGGCATCCCCCTTCCTGCGTGCAGGGCGGGCATCCGTCGGGAGTTCGTGCATCCGTCGGATACTCGCCCGGCGTTCTCGCGCATCCGTGAAGACTCCCGACGGATGAACCGGACGGGGATCGGCACCCGGACGGGACGCGGCGGGGACGGGGATCGGCACCCGGACGGGACGCGGCGGGGACGACGAAAGCCCCGGATGCCGAGCATCCGGGGCCTCGTCTGCGCGCTTACTTCAGGCGCGTCGTGGTGTTGTCGGCACCGAACTCGTAGACGCCGATCGCGGCGCCCTTCGGGTCGTTGTTCTCATCGAACGTGATCTCGCCCGAGAGACCGTTGTAGTCGGCCGTGCCGCCACCGTTGATGATGTCGGCGCACTCCGCGAACGTCGTGCAGGCTTCGCCGTCGCCGTCGCCACCGGACACGGTGCGCATCTGCTCAGCCATGTCGGCACCGTCGACGGAGCCGGCAGCCAGAGCCGACAGCGCCATGAGGATGACGGCGTCGTAGGCCTCGGCCGAGTACGTCACGGCATCGATGGGATCGTTGCCGTCGGCGGTCCAGACCTCGTTGAGCTGGTCCAGGAAGTCCTGCGGCAGCTCAGCGCCGGCGCGGGTGCCCTTCGAGCCCTCGAGGTTGACCGAGACATCGGTACCCCAGTCCTTCAGGTTGCCGTCCACGAGGTACAGCGACCCCGTGTCGACGCCCGCGTTGCCGAGCAGCGGTGCGATGGTCGCGAACTGGTCGTAGGAGACGACGGCGACCGCGTCGGGCTTGGCAGCCGCGATCTCGGAGACCTGCGCATTGAACTGACCGTCGCCCTGGTTGTAGGACGCGTCCGCGACGACCTCGCCGCCCGTGCTCTCGAACGTTGCCTTGATGGCTTCGAACAGGCCCGTGCCGTAGGGGTCGTTCTGGTAGATGATGCCGAGGGTCTTGTGACCGTCTTCGGCGATCTGGTTGCCGAGGACCTCACCCTGCAGGTTGTCGCTCGGGGCCGTGCGGAAGTACAGCGGGTTGATCCCCGTGAAGTCCGGCGACGTGTTCGAGGGCGAGACGGTGAGGATGCCTGCACCGGCGTTGCCGTCGAGGATGAGCTTGGTGACGCTGGACGACGCAGCGCCGACCATCGCGGTGATGCCCTCGTTCTGGAGGTTGGTGATCGACGTCTCGTACGCCTTGTTGTCGAGGTCGCCCTCGTCGGCGGTGGTGAGGTCGATGGTCACGCCGGCTTCGGCCTCGTTGATCTCGTTGACCGCCAGCTGGACGCCGGCTTCCATCGGAGCGCCGAGGAATGCGAGCGAACCGGTCGCGGGAAGCAGCGAGCCGAGCTTGAGGGTCAGGTCGACGGCCGGCTTCTCACCACCTTCGCTCGGCTCGGCGTTCGGCGTGCTGCTGCAACCGGCGATGACGATGGCGGATGCGCTGATCAAAGCGATCCCGGCGAAGACCTTCGCGGTGCGCGAGCCCTTCAATGAGTTCATGATGCTCCCTTGCGTAACTGAACGTGGATTGTGACCACGGGCGAGTGCTCTAACACTAGGGCGTGGCGCCCGCGCGCAGGGGGTGCAAGTATCTCGGTGCGTTAACGATCCGATACCGGGATTCCGGGCCGGAGAACCGCGGATTCACACCAGGTCGGTCCGGGCGATCCTGCGCCCTCTGCGGCCCGCGATGAGCAGGTCGACCACGAACACGCCGATGGCGATCCAGACGATGACGAACCCCGCCCAGCGCTCCGGCGGCATGGGCTCGTGCAGGACCGCGACGCCGATCACGAACTGCATCACGGGCACCCACCCGTGCCCGCCCATCGTGATGCCCGCGGGGGTCGATGCCACCACGATCAGTTGCACGACGGCGATCGGGATGAGCCAGAACGATTCGAGGGTCAGCCCGCTGACCGCGTCCACTGCCGGACCGATCTTCTTCTTGATGAGCCCGTACACCCCGAAGGACGCGGTCAGCGAGAGAGCGATCCACGGGAAGTCGCCGTAGGCCACGACGATCACGACGACCGCGATCGCGGCGATGGCGATGGCGGCCCACTGCAGCTTCCGGATGCTCTCCTTCAGTACGAAGACGCCCAGCAGCACGGTCGTGATCGGGTTGATGAAGTAGCCCAGGCTCGTCTCGACCACGTTGCCGCTGAGGGTTCCGATGAGGAAGACCTGCCAGTTGATGTAGATCAGGAGACCGGCGAGCGCGGTCCACCCGAGCAGCTTCGGCTGCCGCAGGATCACGCCGAACGGTGCCCAGCCTCGCGTGACGGTGAGCAGCAGGAGGCAGAACACGAAGGACAGCAGCACCCGCCACGCGACGACCTCCCACGGACCGGTCGGCACCAGGAGGAGGAAGTAGAGGGGAAGCACGCCCCAGAGGAGGTAGGCGGCCCCGGCGTAGGCGACTCCCGCTGTCTGAGTGGCACGGGTCGTCTCGGGGGTCACCGCACAACCCTATGCCCGCGTGGACGGGCAGGAGAGCGGGGGCCCGTCGTCGTCGCTCGGTTCGGCAGGAAGTTGCTGCCGAATGGCGGGATGCAGAAGGGGGCTCGGATGCCGAAGCATCCGAGCCCCCTTCGAGGACCGGGGTTCTCGCCCCCTCAGGAGGGGCGGAACCCGGTTCTGCAGATCAGCGGACGACGACCGCCAGGACGTCGCGAGCGGACAGGACGAGGTACTCGTCTGCGCCGAACTTGACCTCGGTGCCGCCGTACTTGCTGTACAGGACACGGTCGCCGACGGCGACGTCGATCGGAACGCGGTTGCCGTTGTCGTCGATGCGGCCGGGGCCGACAGCCACGACCTCGCCCTCCTGGGGCTTCTCCTTGGCGGTGTCGGGGATGACCAGGCCACTCGCGGTGGTCTGCTCGGCCTCGACCTGCTGGATGACGATGCGGTCTTCGAGCGGCTTGATGGAAACCGACACGGTCTACCTCTTCTTTCTTGACACTGACACGAAAGACTTGTTCGCACTCTCAACCCGAGAGTGCTAATCCAGTCTATGCGCTGAGTTGGCACTCATGCAATGCGAGTGCCAACGCGCGCCGCGATTCGCGGATGCGGGCGGGAATTAGGCTGAGCACGTGGAGATGTCCGAGCTGCGTGCCCTGCTGACCCCCGCCGGCCTCGAACTGCTGGACGCGGTCGGGACCGTCGGGTCGACCGCCGACGTCGCACGCGCCGTGTCGCGGCTGCGGGCCGCCGGGCACTCCCCCGAACTCGTCTCGGCGGTCGTCGGCCAGGCACATCTGCGGTCCAAGGCGACGGCGAAGTTCGGCCCGTTCGCCGCGAGGATGCTGTTCACCCGAGCCGGCCTCGAACAGGCGACACGGCTCGGGGTGGCCGCGCGCCACGCCCAGCGGATCCGCAGTGCGGGCTTCACGGCGGTGGCCGACCTCGGCTGCGGGATCGGCGGAGACGCGCTCGCGTTCGCCGGAGCCGGTCTCGATGTGCTCGCCGTCGACGCCGACGAGGTCACTGCCGCCATCGCGGCCTACAACCTCGCCCCGTTCGGAGAGGGTGCGGTGGTGCGTCACAGCACGGCCGAGGACGCCTTCGACGGGGTGGAGGAATCGCCCGCGCGCGCGATCTGGATGGACCCCGCGAGGCGCACCTCCGGGCACAGCGAGACCCGCCGCGTGTCCGCCGACGACTACTCCCCCTCGCTGGACTGGGCGTTCGACGTCGCCGCGCGCGTGCCGACGGGTATCAAGCTCGGTCCCGCACACGACCGCGACGCGCTTCCCGCCGACGCCGAGGCGCAATGGGTGAGCGCCGACGGCAGCGTCGTCGAGCTGGTCCTGTGGAGCGGCGCCCTCGCCCGCGAAGGCGTCCGGCGCTCGGCCCTCGTGATCCGCGATGAGCGCTCGCACGAGCTGACCGCTCCCGCAGACGTCGCCGACGAGCCGGTGCGCGAGCTCGGAGCCTTCGTGCACGAACCCGACGGTGCCGTCATCCGCGCACGCCTCATCGGCGACGTGGCACGGAGCCTCGACGCCGGGATGCTCGACGAGCACATCGCCTACCTCACCTCGGATGCCGCGCTGACGAGCCCTTTCGTGCAGTCCTTCCGCGTGCGCGAGACGCTGCCTGCCAACCCCAAGGCGATCAGCGCGGCTCTGAAGGCGCACGGTATCGGCCGCGTCGAGATCAAGAAGCGCGGCGTCGACATCGACCCCGCGGCGTTCCGGAAGAAGCTCGTGCTCCGCGGTGATCAGGAGGCCACGCTGCTCCTCGCGCGCATCGGCGACCAGCGGCGGGCGATCCTCGCCGATCGGGTTCCTGCCGCGAGCTGAGCCGTGCGGCACCCCCGGCGGTGGTCAGCCCCCGCCGCCCGGGTCCTGGATCTCGATCGGGTCGCCCGGCGGCACCTGGATCTCGACGGGGTCGTCGACGGCATCGGGCACCGCGGAATCGACCGAGACGGTCAGATAGGGCGTCTGCTGGTTCGTGAACAGCAGGTCGAGCACCGTGACCGCTTCCATGCCGCCCGTCGCCGTGTCGACCGACACGAGTTCCACGCGCAGCCCCTCTGCGAGCGCGGTGTCGAAGGCCTTGCACACCACGGGACCGGCGGCATCCACGATCAGGCATCGCTCCGTCGCTCCGGCGTCGGAGAGCCGATCGGCCAGCCACACCGGTGCGCCGCGGAGACTGCCGACCAGCGAGAGGCCGAGCTCGAACCCCTCCGTGAACAACGATTCCGCGCGGTCGCGCACCTCCTCCGGGAACTGGGCCGTGAGCGAATGCACCCCACCCCAGCGCTGGATGGTGACCAGGGGCTCCCCGGATGTCGACATCAGCAGCGTGGCGTAGACGGTGTCGGAGGCTGCCGACTCGCCGGAACTTCCGGACGGCAGCGACAGCGCCGTCGACAGCCCGCGCTCCGTCTCCTCCACCGCGAGACAGTTCGTCTGCGACTGCACATCGACATCGAGGATCAGGCAGGCGACCGATCCATCATCCTGCGTCGCGTACCAGACCAGGGCGTCGGCGTCCTGAGCGACCGCACGGAGGGAACCGGGGTCGAACGCCTCGGCCGCAAGCTCTCCCCGGCGCTGCTGCTGCTCCGGCGTCAGCGGGATGCTCGCCTCTCGCGGCGCGAAGAGCGCCCCGCCGATACCGACCCCGATCGCGAGCACGGCGGCGGTCGCGACAGCCAGCGTCACGATCGTCCACCGGCGCGTGGCTCCGCGGGTCGGCGTCCCCGGCGTCCCCGCCTCCGGTGCGTCCGGTGTGTTGTGAGGCTGACTCGTGTCGGGAGCGTGCGCCACCTCCACCGTCGGCCGCGCCATCACCCCCGGATCGACAGGCCCGGTCGACGGTTCGTCCGGG
>JAQZBG010000059.1 GCA_029239165.1 Microbacterium sp.
GTCGGCATCGTCTTCATCCTCGGGATGCTGATCATCGTCGTCGGCATCGCGGTCATGATCTGGAACGCGGTCCGTCGGCCCGCCTTCTTCCGCGGCGAGACGCTGGGCATCGACGCACCGCCCAGCCGACGCAAGCGCGCATAGCCCTCCTCACAGAAAGAGAATCATGAGCACTCAGACCGAACAGGCGCTCCTCGACAGCATCCCCACCGGGCTCTTCATCGGCGGCCAGTGGATCGACGGCGAGACCGGCGGCACCTTCGATGTGCAGGACCCGGCGACCGGAGCCGTGATCCGCACCATCGCCGACGCGACACCGGCCGACGGCATCCGGGCCCTCGACGCCGCGGTCGCCGCTCAGGACGACTGGGCGGGCACCGCGCCGCGCGTGCGCAGCGAGATCCTCCGCAAGGCGTTCGACCTCGTGCAGGAGCACAAGGAGGATCTGGCGCTGCTCATGACGCTCGAGATGGGCAAGCCGCTCGCGGAAGCCCGCGGCGAGGTCGTCTACGGCGGTGAGTTCCTGCGCTGGTTCAGTGAGGAGGCCGTGCGCATCAGCGGCCGCTACGGCATCAACCCCGAGGGCACCGGGCACATGGTCGTCTCGCAGCGTCCGGTCGGACCGTCGTTCTTCGTGACGCCGTGGAACTTCCCCTTCGCGATGGCCACGCGCAAGATCGCGCCGGCGCTCGCGGCCGGGTGCACCGTCGTCATCAAGCCCCCGGCACTGACCCCCCTGACCACGATCTTCTTCGTGTCGCTGCTCGAGAAGGCCGGGCTCCCCGCGGGCGTCGTCAACGTCGTGCAGACATCGAAGTCGAGCGCCCTGTCCGCCCCGATCATCGCCGACCCGCGTCTGCGCAAGCTCTCCTTCACCGGGTCGACCGAGGTGGGGCGCAAGCTCATCGCCCAGGCCGCCGAGGGCGTGCTGCGGGTGTCGATGGAGCTCGGTGGCAACGCGCCGTTCGTGGTCTTCGACGACGCCGACCTGGACAAGGCGGTGGAGGGCGCGCTCGCCGCGAAGTTCCGCAACATCGGACAGGCGTGCACCGCGGCCAACCGCTTCATCGTGCACAAGGACATCGCCGGCGAGTTCGCCAAGCGGGTGACCGAGCGCGTCAACGGGATGAAGATCGGCCGCGGCACCGAGGAGGGCGTGGCGATCGGCCCGCTCATCGATGCGGATGCCGTCGCGAAGGCGGGCGAGCTCGTCGGGGACGCCGTCGATCGCGGTGCGACGCTGCTGGCGGGCGGTAAGGCCGTCGAGGGTACAGGAACGTTCTACGAGCCCACCGTGCTCACCGACGTCGTCGCCGGCAGCGCCATCCTCCGTGAGGAGATCTTCGGACCGGTGCTGGCGATCGCGACCTTCGAGACCGAGGACGAAGCCGTGCACCTCGCGAACGACACCGAGTACGGACTCGTCTCGTACGTGTTCACCGAGAACCTGCAGCGCGGTCAGCGGATGATCGACCGGCTCGAGACGGGCATGATGGGTCTCAACGTGGGCGTCGTCTCCAACGCCGCCGCACCCTTCGGCGGAGTGAAGCAGTCCGGCGTCGGCCGCGAGGGCGGGTTCGAGGGCATCCACGAGTACCTGTCCACCAAGTACACGCTGATCCCGGTCTCCTGACCGAGCAGCCAGAGGAGGAGAGAACATGACCGATTACGCCGTCATCAACCCCGCCACCGGAGAGACGCTGGCGTCCTTCGACACCTTCACCGACGACCAGATCGACGAGGCGGTCGCCGCTGCGGACAAGGCTCACCGCGAGTGGTCCCGCTCGTCGACCGTCGCCGAACGTGCAGCACTGGTGCGCCGGGTCGCGGAGCTGCACCGTGAGCACCGCGAATCGCTGGCCGACATCTTCGTGCGCGAGATGGGCAAGCCGCGCGAGGCCGCCCTGGGCGAGGTCGACTTCGCCGCCGACATCGCGGAGTACTACGCAGACCAGGCCGAGTCGATCATGGCCGACCAGCCGATCGACATCCTGGGCGAGGGGTCGGCGGTCATCCGTCGCTCCTCGCTCGGACCGCTCGTCGGCATCATGCCGTGGAACTTCCCGGCCTATCAGATCGTCCGCTTCGCTGCGCCGAACCTGATCGTGGGCAACACGATCCTGCTGAAGCCCGCACCGCAGTGCCCGGAGTCGTCGACCGCGATAGCCGCGATCTACGACGAGGCCGGGTTCCCTCCCGGTGCCTACCAGAACGTCCTGGCCACGAACGAGCAGATCGCGAAGATGATCGCCGACCCGCGCGTGCAGGGGGTCTCGCTCACCGGCTCCGAGCGTGCGGGCGCGGCAGTGGCCGAGGTCGCCGGACGACACCTCAAGAAGGTCGCGCTCGAGCTCGGAGGCTCCGACCCGTTCATCGTGCTGTCGACCGACGACCTCGACGCGACGGTGCAGGCGGGCGTGGATGCGCGCCTCGACAACAACGGTCAGGCCTGCAACGGAGCCAAGCGCTTCATCATCGTCGACGAGCTCTATGACGCTTTCGTGGAGAAGTTCACCGAGAAGATGGCGGCGGTCGAGGCGACCGACCCGACGCTCGAGGACACCGTCCTCGGACCGGTGTCCTCCGAGACGGCGGCCGAGAATCTGCAGAAGCAGATCGACCAGGCCGTCGAGCAGGGAGCCACGCTGCTCACCGGCGGGACGCGTGAGGGCACCTTCTTCGCACCGACCGTGCTGGCCGACGTGACCCCGGCGATGAACGTCTATCACGAGGAGCTCTTCGGCCCGGCGGCCGTCGTCTACCGTGTGGCCGATGAGGATGCAGCGGTCGCGCTGGCGAACGACACCACGTTCGGGCTCGGCTCCTATGTCTTCACGACGGACGCGGAGCAGGCGGAGCGCGTGGCCGACCGGATCGAGGCCGGCATGGTCTACGTCAACCTCGTGCTCGCCGACAGCCCCGAGCTGCCGTTCGGCGGTATCAAGCGCAGTGGCACCGCTCGCGAGTTGGGTCACCTCGCTGCCGACGAGTTCGTGAACAAGAAGCTGATCCGTATCGGCTGAGTGCTCTCGCTCTGAAGAGTCAAAGAACGCCGCCTCCAGGTCTCGGGAGGCGGCGTTCTTTGACTCCTCACCTGCTGCTTATGTCGCTCTGCACGGCAGCACAAGAGGGAGGTGTGTGCACAGCAGCTGGGGCTGGCGCACGCCCCAGTCGTGCGCAGAGGTCAAGATCGGCGGATGCATCCATCGCCGTTGCCCTCCGGAACTCCGTTCGGCTTCACCGTCCCCGATGCGCTCGCCTGGGGAATCACCCCGCGCCGTCTGCGAGCGAAGGATCTCTCGAGCCCCTTCCACGGCACGCGCGCTCGCAGACGTCTCGTCGGAGCGGAGACCTTGTCCCTGCTGTTGGCCGCGCTTCCGCGGCACGCGTTCGTGTGCGGCACGACGGCCGCCTGCCTGTGGGGTTTGCCACTCGCTGCACAGCATGAAGCCGAGGCCTGGGCGCTACCGCAGATCGGCGTGCCGTCGGAGGAGACCCGAATTCGCCGGACGGGTGTTCTCGGTCATCGGCTCGCGCTGGAAGGCGACGATGTGGTCCGATGCCGGGGTCTGGCCGTGCTGTCGCCGGCACGGACGTGGGTGGACGTCTCTCGCATGATGCGTCTGCCGCGGTTCCTCGCCCTCACGGATGCGCTCCTCAGCACCCGGCACCCTCTCGTCTCGGCCGAGGAGCTCGCGCGTCATCACGAGCGATTCCCCGGTGGGCGCGGGGCGAGGGTGAGGCAGCGCGCGCTCGAACTGGCAGATGGTCGTGCCGAGTCCCCGCGCGAATCGATGGTGCGGCTGATTCTGATCGAGGCGGGTCTGCCGCGTCCGGAGTGCAATGTCGAGATCTGGCACGATCGCCGATTCGTGGCGCGAGTCGACATGCTCTATCCCGACGAACGGCTCATCATCGAGTACGACGGGGATCACCACCGAGACCCTGATCAGTGGAGTCGGGATCAGATCCGCCGTGCCGAGCTCGAATCCCTCGGCTATCGCATGATCGTGGTGACTCGACGAGACTTCGACGATCCAGATGCGCTCGTGCGCCGGATCCGTCGTCGTCTCACGGCGGCTCGTTGAAGTGAGTAGCCAAGAAAGGTCGGCTGCCGTCGTGTGCGAGCGACGTTTCTCGACCTCTCAGCGTGGGTGTAGCCCGCCCCGCACGAGCACACCGGGCGTAGGGTCGAAGCATGGCCAACGTCGCTGAGAACATCGTCAAGACTCTGCACGCCAACGGGATCGACCGTGTCTACGGCATCCCCGGGGACTCGCTGAACGGCTTCACGGACGCGCTGCGCAAGGACGGCACGATGCGCTGGGTGCACGTGCGGCACGAGGAATCCGCCGCCTTCGCCGCCGCCGCGGATGCCGCCACCACGGGGGAGCTCGCAGTCGTCGCCGGCTCGTGCGGGCCGGGCAACCTGCACCTCATCAACGGCCTCTACGACGCCAACCGCTCGCGCGTGCCCGTGCTCGCGATCGCCGCGCACATCCCCACCACCGAGATCGGAACCGGCTACTTCCAGGAGACTCATCCGCAGGAGCTGTTCCGTGAATGCAGCGTCTACGTCGAGTACGTGGCCGACCCCAAGCAGATGCCGCGACTGCTCGAGATCGCCATGCGCGCCGCGATCGAGGAGCGCGGGGTCGCGGTGCTCGTGATCCCGGGCGACGTGGCCCTCGCCGATATCGCCGACGACCGTTCGGTCGTGATCGAACGTGCGCGGCCCGTGGTCGTCCCCAGCGGGGCAGAACTCGAGAGAGCGGCGACGCTGCTCAACGCGGCGAAGAACGTCACGATCCTCGCCGGAGCAGGTGTCGAGGGCGCGCACGACGAGGTCATCGCTCTGGCCGACAAGCTGGGCGCGCCCATCGTGCACGCCCTGCGGGGCAAGGAGTTCATCGAATACGACAACCCCTTCGACGTCGGGATGACGGGCCTGCTGGGCTTCGCCTCCGGCTTCCGGGCCATGGAGGCCGCCGACGCCCTGCTGGTGCTGGGCAGCGACTTCCCGTACGAGCAGTTCTATCCGGAGCATGCGAAGACCATCCAGGTCGACATCCGCGGTGCGCAGCTCGGGAAACGGCATCCGCTGGATCTCGGCCTGGTCGGCGACGTGCGTGCGACGGCGGATGCGCTGCTGCCCAGGGTGGCGAGGAAGGACGATCGCGGACACCTCGACGACGCCACCGCGCATTATCGGAAGACGCGGAAGAAGCTCGACGAGCTCGCCGTGCCCGCCAAGGGCAAGCGCCCCATCCACCCGCAGTACCTGGCCCGGCTCATCGACGAGCACGCGGCGGACGACGCGATCTTCACCGCCGACGTGGGGTCGCCGACCGTGTGGGCCGCGCGCTACCTGTCGATGACCGAGGAGCGCCGCCTGATCGGCTCGTTCACGCACGGGTCGATGGCCAACGCGTTGATGCACGGCATCGGTGCGCAGGTCGCGCACCCCGACCGGCAGGTGGTCGCTCTGGCGGGCGACGGCGGACTCGCGATGATGCTCGGCGAGCTCCTCACCCTCACGCAGAACAAGCTGCCGGTGAAGACGATCGTGGTCAACAACTCCTCGCTGAACTTCGTCGAGCTCGAGATGAAGGCGGCGGGCTTCGTCACCTATGGAACGGGGCTGGAGAACCCGAGCTTCGCCGCGATCGCCGAGGCCATGGGGATCTTCGCGCGCCGGGTGGAGCGCAGCGAAGACCTCCCGGATGCCGTGCGCGAAGTGCTCGCGCACGACGGGCCCGCACTGCTCGACGTCGTCACCGAGCGACAGGAGCTGTCCATGCCGCCGGCGATCGAGGCCGCACAGGTCAAGGGCTTCGCGCTCTATGCGATCCGCACGGTGATGTCGGGTCGAGGCGACGAGCTCCTCGACCTCGCGAAGGCCAACTGGCGCCAGCTGTTCTGAGCCGCCGGTCAGCTCTGCACGAGAGCGCGCACCTCGGCGGCCTCGCCATGCCGCCCGAGCGACTCGAGGATGTTGCCGAGCTCGAGGGCCGCGACCTGGAGCAGCGGAGGGTGCTCTGCAGCGTGGTCGATGGTGCTGCGATAGAGCGGCACCGCGTCGGCTGAGCGGTCGTTCCCGGCCAGCACGCGGGCGGCGAAGAGCTCGGACCCGCCGGCCGAACCGAGGTCGCCGAGCGCCGCGAACCCGTCAGCTGCGGTGAGCGCGGCGGCGACCGCCTCGTCGATCCGTCCGAGCTCGGCGAACGCACGTCCGCGCGAATCGGTGACGTCGGCGAGAAGCCACTCGGCCTCGTGCTGCTGGGCGAGGGCGGCGACCTCATCGAAGAGGGCGAAGGCACGTTCGTCTCCGCGGCCGCCGTATGCCTGTCCGAGGCTGTGCAGGACTTCGGTCAGCGCTCCCACGGCGTCCGGGGCACGGCGCACGGTCTCGGCAGCCGACTCGAGCAGGCCGATCGCGTCATCGTGCTCGTCGAAGCGGGCGAGGATCTTGGCCTGCTCTGTCATCGACATCGCCTGATCGGCGTGCTCCTCCGCCTGTCCGAAGAGCTCGGAGGCGTAGCTGTGGGCGCCGACGGCCTGGCCGAACTCGCCCGCGGCGCTCAACGAACGGGCCAGCATCGAGGCGGTCATCGCGCGCGAGCCGGCCGGAACCTCGGCCTCCTCCTCGCGCTGCAGCACGTCGCCGAACAGCTCTGCCGCCTCTTCGGCGTCGCCGACACGCAGCATGGCCCTGGCGAGCCGGAAGTCCACGCCGGTGGAGTCGCCTCCGCTCTCGCCGGCGATGCGCGCGGCGAGGCGGTAGCGCGAGACGGCCTTCTCCGGCTCGTCGGCGTCTTCCCAGAGCGCCCCGGCGAGCAGGTGCGCGTCGCCGAGGGCACGGGTCGCACCCAGCTCGGCGAGCAGGCGGCAGACCTCGTCGGCGTCAGCAGCGCCCTCCGCATAGGTGTTGCCGCCGCCGCGCACTCGAGCCCTGGTCTGGAGTGCCTGTGCACGATGCCCGGTGCTGAGGTCGTCCTGCGCGAGGAACCGGTCGAGCAGTGCGGTGGCCGCCTCCATGTCGCCCTTGCTCAGCACAGCGGAGATCGCCAGGAGGGTGGTGGTGTTGGCGAGCCGGGTGTCGTCGGCCTCGGCGAAGGAACGAGCGGCGAGCTCGGCGAGGTCGAGCGCGGCATCCGCTTCTCCCGCTCGCAGGTGCAGCGCGGCGCGGCTGATGGCCAGGTCGCCCCGAGACCAGGCGGGCAGCGCGGCGGCATCGGCGATCGCATCCTCGAGGTCGGCGGTCGCTTCGGGGCTGTCGATCCCGAAGGTCGCGAGTCCCAGACGCTCTTCGAGGTCGGCTTGCTCGTCGCGGCCGGCGGCGCGGAGGGCGGCGATGCGCTCGGGCAGCAGCTCCAGGGCTTCGTCGGCGCGTTCCAGGGCGATGAGGATCCCCAGGCGTATCGAGAGCAACTGGGCGCGCTTGTCGGGGTCTTCGATCTCGAGGGCGCGGGGAAGGGCAGCGAGGGTCTCGTGCTCCGCACCGTACTGCGCGAGCTGCATGGCCCGCTCGAACCATCCGTCGGGGTCCGCCGGAACGGTCGAGGGGGCAGCCGCGACGAACGCGTCGGAGCGGATCGGCACGTCGTACTGTTCGTCGGAGAGCGCGCGCATGCGTGCCAGGCTGCGGGCGTGCCCGTCCGTGCCGTCGCGCTCGTCGAACGCGGCGGCGATGCGGTCTGCGGCCGACCACGCGGATGCGGCGAGTTCGGCGGCGCTCCAGCGACCTTCATGCTCGCCGAAGAACGGCACGAGTGCGGCCGACTCGGCACCGCGCACGGGGGTGTCGCCGTGGCCGGCTGCGGTGACCCGGTCCAGCGCGACGGCGAGGGCGGCGAGGGCGGCGAAGTGCGCGTCGACGTTCAGGCCGTCATGGGCGAGCCAGGCGATGTGCTTCTCGACGAGTGCGAGCGCACGGGCCTCGTTCCCGGTGAGCGCCGCGAACACGATGTTGTTGGCGACGATACGCAGGTTGTCCGGGTTGTCCTTGGCCAACCGGTAGCTGCGCAGATGTGCGGTCTTCGCCTCGTCGAAACGTCCGGCGCGGAGGTAGGGGAGCAGCACGCGCGAGAGGGCGTGCTCCGGCTCCTCACCGCAGGAGAAGCCGCCCTCGATCATCTCCTCCACGAGGACGATGGCGTCCGCATCGCGGTCGGTGTCGGCGAAGAAGCCGGCGATCTGGCTCCGGCCGCATGCGTCGCAGTGGCTGTGGTCGTCGCGGGGCGTGGCCTCCAGCTGCACCCGCAGTGCCTCCGCCTCGTCCATGCGTCCGGCGTCCCACGCGTCTTCGAACCGTGCCGTGAGCACACCGCTCAGACCGAGGCCGCCGGCGCGGTAGTGCTTCTCCATATCGTCGAGCACGGCCGCGATCTGCTCCTGCGAGAAGGCCGGGGATGAGCGCAGGGACGCGGCCATCCACTTGAACTGCCACATCAGGTCGGCGCCGCCGTTGTCGAGGTCGGCCGGGAAGCGCTGCGGGTCGGCCTCGTGGTGCGCGAGGCACCAGGCGAACGAGTTCAGCATCACATCGGTGGCGCCGCCCATGTTCGCCGAGGCGGTCTGCCGCATCCGCGCCTCGTACTCGAGCCGCTCATCCCCGAGCTCGACGGCCAGCGCCACCGCTTCCGAGACCAGCGCCTGCTCGGCTGGTCCCCACGGGGTGCGATCGATCTCCTCGATCAGCTGCTGGAAGCGCTTCTTCGGACGTGCCATGGGGGAACCCTTCGGTGGGGAGGTGTCAGCGGACGTCGCCGAAGGGGATCTGGTCCCCTTCGATGCCGGCCGAGAGGGAGACGAGGTCGGCGAGCGCGCTGGTCATGAGCGCGCGGTCGGCGTCGGCGAGCGGATGGTGCCCGGCGAGCAGCGCCTGGATGTACAGGAGCTGCACGGTGCGGGCGAAGACGGCGTCGTCCTGCACGCGCACCAGGGCACGGACAACCCGGTTGGACCAGTTCAGGCACAGTCGGGCGCGCAGATCGTCCTCGCGCGCCGCGGACAGTGTCTTGTCGATGCGGTCCAGCACGCCTCCCCACAGTGCGCCGGTGACACCCTTGGTGCGGCCGCGGTCGATGGCGCGCAGCACCTCCGGGTCGGCGACGTACAACCCGGCGAGGTCGGGGCGGTCGATCGAGCGCACGACCACGGAGCAGTCGGATGCCGCGAGCACGGCGCCCGCACGCGCCTCCAGCGCGACCGCGGCGTCGCGGTCGTCGAGCGGGGGAGGGTCGAGGCGGTCGAGCTCTCCGGTGACGTCGACCTGCTCGACGGTGATGTGCGGGTAGAGCTCCGGCAGCATCCGGATCAGGTCGGCATCGTAGAGGTAGCCGCCGTTGACGAGCACCTCGTCGGCGGGGGAGATGCCGGCCACCTGCCGGAACTCGTCGACCGTCTGCGCATAGCGCACGTGCGGGTAGCGCTCGACGAGGTCGCCGATCCGCACCGTGCCGTGAGTGGTCTCGACGGTCAGCCAGCGCGAGATGAAGTGTGCCAGCTCCTCATCGTGGCGCACGAGCGACTTGAGGCCGACCTCGTGCACGGCGACGAACTGTGCGAGGCGGTGCGGTTCGCTCAGGCCCAGCTCGAGGACCCAGCGGCGGATGCCGGCGCCGAGTTGCTCGCGGACGCGCTCGAGTGCCGCATCCTCGACCAGCGACTCCCGGCTGGCGGTGGGGGCGAGTCCGGTGGAGTCGATCACGGCGCGGACGAAGAACGCCCACTCGGGGAGTACGTCGTCGACACGTTCGGAGAGCAGCATCCGTCCCAGGTACATGCGCGTCGCCTGACGTGCGCCGGGCGGCGGGGCGAAGGGGAGCACGTACGCGAGGCCGCGGGTGCCGGTGGCGGGCTCGCTCAGTTCGATCACGTCGAGGGGACTCGCACCCAATAGGTCGCGTCCGTACTGGACGGCGGCATCCGGGTCTCGAGCGGCGTCGAGGAACGGCGCATCCCTCGTGATGTCGATGTCGCCGCCGGGACCGTCGAGGGTGACCTGCACCGGCAGGAACTCGCCGAACGTCGTCGCGAGCTCATGCACCGCGGCTGGACGCAGCAGCTCGTCGGCGTCGAAACGCGGAACGAGGTGCACGCTGGTGCCGATGGGAAGCTCCTCCTCGATCTCGGCGACCTGGAACGTGCCGTCGGCGCTTCCCGTCCATTCCACGGAGGCGCCACCGCGGGCGCTGCGGGAGCGGATGACGATGGTGTCCGCCACCATGAAGCAGCTGAGCAGACCGATGCCGAACTGACCGAGGTAGTCGCTTCGGGGGAGGTCGAAGATGTCGCGCTTGGAGCTGCGCCCGACGGTGGCCAGCAGATCCGCCACTTCGGACATGGTGAGTCCGACGCCGTCGTCGCGCAGGACGAACTCGCCGTTCTCCGCGGTCAGCGGGGTGATCCGGATGCGTCCGCCCTCGCCGTCGACCTCGCGGCGGGCCGTGATCGCGTCACGGGCGTTCTGCAGAAGCTCCCGCAGGTACACCCGTGGACTGGAGTAGATGTGTCTGCTGAGCAGATCGACCACACCGCGCAGATCCACCTGGAACTGCTGCACCTCAGCGCTCACCGGCGCTCCCTCCTCCTGCATACGCTCGCTGAGCCTAACAAGAACACGCCTTCGTGATCCCGGTTCGGCGCCACCGGATCGATGCCGTATGCTTGTGGGGCAGTTGTTCTCTGCATTCTTTCGCTATGCCTGGGGTCTCCCGATCACAGTCGCGGTGGCAGAGTGGAGAGAGAACCCCGAGACCTCCCGGTCTCTAGGGCGGTAGCTCAATTGGCAGAGCAGCGGTCTCCAAAACCGCAGGTTGCAGGTTCGATTCCTGTCCGCCCTGCGCG
>JAQZBG010000470.1 GCA_029239165.1 Microbacterium sp.
AGATTCTGCCCCTGGGACTCGTCCAGGGCGCGTTCGACGCGCACGATCTCCGCCTTCACAGCGGTGATCGCCGCCACCCGCTCCTGATCGGCGATCGCGATCAGCGCGACTCCCCCGAGAAGCAGCAGGCACCCGACCCCGACAGCAAGACTCCGCATCTCGCTCCCCAGAACAGCGCAACGTTTCCGGACCGACTCCGATCGCACCAATATACAACTGGAAGCGTCGTTCTAGCCCCCCAATGCGCGCGGGCCGAAGACGCGGGGATCAGACCAGAAGATCGCTGCCGTCTGCGAGTCGTCGCTCCGCCGCCGACTGGCCGCTGGCGAGGTGAGCCGGAACGATGCGGCGCAGCGCCTCCGTATCCCGCGCGGTCATCGCCTCGAGGATGATTCGGTGCTCGTCGGCCATCGCGAGCAGGTCGTCGTGCTGCCCGAACAGCCACCGCAGGCGCGTGAGGAACACCGCGATGAGCTCGCCGAGCATCTCGTTGCCCGCGAGTTCCACGGCGATCTCATGGAACTCGGCCGCGGCGATCCGCGCGGCCTCCGAGTCCTCGGCCGTGGCCGCCGCGAGCTCACGCTCGTAGGCAGCTCTGATCCGGGCGATCCCCGCCTCGTCGTGCCGTTCGGCGGCGAAGACGAAGATGAGCGTCTCGATGGCCTCGCGCACCTCGGCGAAATCCTGAATGTCGCGGCGCGTGAACTCGCGGACGACCGCCCAGGTGCGCGGACGTGCGACGACCACCCCTTCGGCGACGAGGGTGCGGATGGCCTCGCGCACCGGGAGGCGGGAGACGTTCAGTTCGGCGGCGATGTCGCGCTCCACCAATCGCGACCCCGGCGCACGTCGCCCGAGCACGATGTCGTCGCGAAGGATGCGCGTGACCCTGACCGATTCGAGTTCGCCGCTTGTCCCCATAGCCCCCGCCATCTGGGCATTCTCGCATCACGGGCCCGGTTACTCAACTTTTGGTATCCCAACACGCCCGGGACGCATCGATCGCCGGGCGGCCGGGGCGACGCGCGAGGAGTCGGTCGCGCGCCCCGGACGGCTCAGGGGAGGCGGTTCGCGATCGCGATGTTCGCCGTGAGCTCTTGCGCGTTCTGTCGGACGACATATGCCGGACGATCGCGCTCGACGCGCCACGACTCGCTCAGCGGTCCGACGTTGACCGTGTCGAAACCGGCTTCGTCGTAGAAGCGCGTCACGAAGGCGACAGCCTCCGCGTCGTCACCGGCGGTGGCCAGCGCGCGGCGATCGGGGTCTCCGGCCGGCTTGCCGTCGGTCGTGATGTCGGCGGCGAGGATCTGGTTGAACGCCTTCGCGATCTTCGAATCCGGCAGCGCGCGCTGCACCATCTCCGACGTCGTCGTCTCGCCCTTGTCGAGAGCCTCGATGTGTCCATCGCGCTCGAAGTAGTAGTTGTTGGTGTCAAGCACGATCTTGCCGGCGAGCTGGGCAGCGGGGAGCTGGTCGATCGCCCGAAGAGGGACCGTCACGACCGCGACATCCGCGGCTGCCGCGGCGTCCTCCGCCGTCGCGGCCTTCGCGCGGGGACCGAGCTCTGCCACGAGGTCCGCGAGCGTCTCCGGTCCGCGCGAGTTGGCGATCACCACGTCGTAGCCGTTGGCCACCGCCACTCGGGCGATCTGGCTGCCGATGTGTCCTGAACCGATGATTCCGAGAGTAGTCATGCTGGGGGCAACGTCGAGCACACCGGACTATTCCCTTCGAGTCGTCTCATGACTCGCATCAGAGATCGCGCAGCAGACTCTCCTCGGTGCGCCGATAGCCGAGTCCCTCGTACAGCTCCACGGCCGCGGAATTGAAGCCGAACACGTGCAGTCCGATCGAGTCGGCGCCGAGCCGGCGTGCCTCACGCTCGGCGGCGTGCATCAGTTCACGCCCGTATCCCTTGCGGCGCTGATCCGCGGCCACCTCGACGTCGAGCACGAACGCGTGCGGACGGCCGTCGCGTTCACGCATACCGAGCCACAGGATGCCGACCTCGACGCCGTCGACTGCGGCGGTGTAGAACCTCTGCCCCTCGGTGTCGAGCCCGAGGGGCAGTTCCTCCATCAACTGCCGGTGCGACTCCGCGGCGGCTTCCTCCGCGGTGAACCGCCCGGATGCCACGAGATCGTGGGCGAAACCCTCCTCAGAGTCCGTCACGAAACGAGGGAACCGCTCCTCGGTCATCGGCGCCACCACGACGTGCGCTGCCACATCGCGCGAGGGCAGCGGCTCGAGCACCATCTGGATGGAGGCGACCACGAAGCCGCGGCCGCCGAGCAGCGCGTGGCCGGCGGCATCCTGCGGGAACAGCGGCGCACTGATCTGGGTGGCGCCCATATCGCGCGCGATGGTGAGGATAACAGCTTCCGACCGGCGAGCACCAGCCACAGGGTGCCGAGCTCGCGCCGATCCTCGTCGAGGATCCGCATGACCCGTGCTGTCGGCGTCGCTGCACCCTGTGACAGCAGCTCGTCGAAGAACTCGTCGGCGTACGCTGCCGCGTCGTGCCCGAGCCGCCTGCCCGATGCGCGGTTGCCGTCGATCAGGCGTTGCCTCGCCGCA
>JAQZBG010000060.1 GCA_029239165.1 Microbacterium sp.
TCCAACTACTTGCGAAGGTGGCCTCCAGAATGCTCGACATCCTCACGCCGGGGTTCTCCCCCGATACCGTGCCCTACTCCGAGGGCTGGGATCTCCAGCGCCGCGTACACGCCGACGTCGTCGCGGGAGTTCGACCGGACACGCTCATCCTGCTGGAGCACGACGCCGTGTACACGGCGGGAAAGCGGACGGAACCGCAAGAGCGACCCCAGGACGGCACGCCCGTGATCGATGTCGACCGCGGCGGCAAGATCACCTGGCACGGTCCGGGACAGCTCGTGGGCTATCCCATCGTCCGCCTGGTCGAGCCCATAGACGTCGTCGCCCACGTGCGACGACTGGAGCGCCTGCTGATCGATGTGCTCCGCCCGTTCGGAGTGGACGGCTATCAGGTGGACGGCCGAAGCGGCGTCTGGGTGCGCCGCCCACTGTCGGAGGACAAGGTCGCTGCGATCGGCGTGCGCGTGCAGCAGGGCGTGACCATGCACGGATTCGCGATCAACTGCGATAACACGCTGGCAGGTTTTCGGGACATCATCCCCTGTGGCATCACAGATGCCGGCGTGACGACCGTGAGCGAAGTGACGGGATACGCGCTTGCCCCCGCGGACATCGTCGATGCCGTGAAAGAGGGCTTCGTCACCGAATACGGTCGCAACGAGTTGACGGGAGCCCGTGCATGAGCGCCGCACCCGAGGGCCGCAAGCTCCTCCGTCTCGAGATCCGGAACGCGGAGACCCCGATCGAACGCAAGCCGGAGTGGATCAAGACGAAAGCCAAGATGGGGCCCGAGTACACGGCACTCCACTCCCTCGTGAAAAGCGAAGACCTGCACACGGTGTGCCAAGAGGCCGGGTGTCCGAACATCTACGAGTGCTGGGAAGACCGCGAGGCGACGTTCCTCATCGGTGGCTCACAGTGCACACGTCGGTGCGACTTCTGCCAGATCGACACGGGCAAGCCTGACGCGTACGACACCGACGAGCCTCGTCGCGTCGCCGAAAGCGTCGCCCGGATGAACCTGCGCTACGCCACGGTGACGAGTGTGGCCCGCGATGACCTGCCCGACACCGGTGCCTGGCTCAACGCAGAGACCGTGCGGAAGATCCACGAACTGAATCCGAACACCGGGGTCGAACTGCTCGCGAACGAGCACAACGCCGATCCGGCCTTCCTCGGCCAGATCTTCGACGCGCGTCCCGAAGTGTTCGCCCACAACGTGGAGACGGTGCCGCGCATCTTCAAGCGCATCCGGCCCGCGTTCCGCTACGAGCGCTCGCTGAACGTCCTCACCCAGGCCCGCGATGCGGGACTGATCACGAAGTCGAACCTGATCCTCGGCATGGGCGAGGAGCCGGCAGAAGTCGTGCAGGCGCTGAACGACCTGTACGAGGCCGGCTGCGACATCATCACGATCACGCAGTATCTGCGCCCCACGCCCCGCCATCTGCCGGTCGCGCGGTGGGTGAAGCCGGCGGAGTTCGTCGAGTTCAAGGAGGAGGCGGAGCAGATCGGCTTCCTCGGCGTCCTCGCGGGACCGCTGGTGCGGTCGTCGTACCGCGCAGGCCGCCTGTGGGCGCAGTCGATGATCTCCAAGGGGCGGGATATCCCCGGCCACCTGTCGCACATCGCGGAGAGCGCCGACCTCGGATTCGCGCAGGCCGTCTGATCGACGCCCCTCCCGGGTGCGCTGTGGAGCGGTGGCTCAGTCGGCGCTCATGACCGACTGCACGGTTCCGTCCGAGCCGAGGTTCACGAGCAGGACGTCGTCGGAGGAGCTGTCATCCAGGGCGTATTCGAGGACGGCGAAGGGCTCTGACCCGCCGTGTTCGTCCGCGAGGATGGTCATGCTCATCAGTCGCAGGGAGCGGATGATGTCTACGGCGGCATCCCCGGAGACGTCCACGAGGACCTCGGGGAGATCGTCGCCGTAGGCCTCCTGCTGCTGGAGGATGTACTCGGTCACCTCGCTGGTGCGATCATCGACTTCGGCGAGCATGCCGCGCCGGGCCGTGTCGTCGACGTTCTCGAGTCCGGCGATGAGACCGGCAGCGATGTCCAGAGCATCTGCGGAAACGTCGTCCTGGTCTGGAGCAGTCAGATCGACAGTGACGCTCTGGTCTCCGAGTTCGACGGTCTCCGACCAGAAGATCGAGCCGTCAGGGCCCGAGGACAGGAGTCCGAAGTAGTCGTGTTCGATCGCCATAACGCTATGAAACCAGCCTCGTGCTCACTGCGGTAGTCCCGTCATCAACCGACCACACGAGTCCCGTGACACCTGCGTGTTCCAGGAACGACTCTGCCTGCATCACGCCGTTCTGTCCGGTCGTGGCATCGAGCACCAGCAGCACCTCGCTGATCGGTGCCTGCTTCTCGATGACTCGCCTGACCTTGGAGAGCTCGTCCATGAGCCCGCCCTTGGTGTGCAGACGCCCGGCCGTGTCGATGATCGCGATCTCGATTCCCTCGCGCTTGGCGTACTCGACGGTCTGGAACGCCACCGATGCCGGATCCTGGCCCTCCTGTTGTGGGCGCACGATCGCCGCTCCGCCACGCTGCGCCCAGGTCGCGAGCTGGTCGACGGCCGCCGCGCGGAACGTGTCCGCTGCCCCGACGACGACGCTGCGCTGATAGCCGCGCAGGAACTTGGTGAACTTGCCGATCGTGGTCGTCTTGCCGACGCCGTTGACCCCGACGACCAGCACGACCGCGGGGCGCTCGGTGAGCTTGAGTGTCGTGTCGAACTTCGCGAAGTGCTCCTCGAGAGTCTCGCGCAGCATGCGCTGGAGATCCCGAGGATCGGTCGTACGGTACTTGTCGACCTTCGCCCTCAGCTCGTCGACGACGCGCTCACTGATGTCCGGCCCGAAGTCCGCGGTGATGAGGGCGGTCTCGAGGTCCTCCCACGTCGTCTCATCGATGGTGGGCTTGACGAACATGCCGCGCAGTGCGCGACCGAGAGACCAGGACTTCTCCGCCATCCCTCCAGCCTACGGGTAGCGCGCACTGAACCACGCCTCCCCGACCCGGCACGTCTCCCCGATACGGACCGGTCAGACGGTGGCTGTCGCCCGGTCCCCCACGCGCTGGCCCACGACCGCGGACACGCCGTCCTGACGCATCGAGACACCGTAGAGGGCGTCGGCGATCTCCATCGTGCGCTTCTGGTGCGTGATGATCAGCAGCTGCGAACTCTCCCGCAGTTGCTCGAACACGGTGAGCAGGCGCCCCAGGTTCGCATCATCGAGTGCGGCCTCGACTTCGTCCAGGATGTAGAACGGGCTCGGCCGCGCCTTGAAGATCGCCACGAGGAGCGCCACCGCAGCCAGGGATCGCTCTCCACCGGACAGCAGCGAGAGTCGCTCGATCTTCTTCCCGACCGGACGCACCGACACCTCGATGCCGGTCGTCAGCATGTTTTCGGGGTCGGTGAGCGAGATGCTCCCCGTGCCCCCCGGGAACAGCAGGGGGAAGACCTGACCGAACGCCTCCTTCGTATCCTCGAATGCGCTCGCGAAGATGGTCTGCATCCGCTCGTCGAGGTCGGCGATGATCGTGAGCAGGTCTTGACGCGTCTGCGTGAGATCAGCCAGCTGCTCGGTGAGGAAGGCGTGGCGCTGCTCGAGCGCGGCGAATTCCTCCAGCGCGAGCGGGTTGACGCGCCCGAGCTGCGCGAGCTTTCTTTCGGCCTCCGCCAGACGGCGCTGCTGGATGCGGCGGTCGAAGGGGATCGCCGTGTCGTCGAGAAGCTCATCGGCAGGGGGCTCCGCTCCCGGATCCCGAGGTACCAGCTGATCAGGGCCATATTCCGCAACGAGAATATCTTCGTCGAGTGCCAGCTCCGAAGAGACCCGCTCGAGCAGGCTGTTGAGGTGCAGCTTCTTCTCGTGGATCTGCAGCTCGAGGCCGTGCACGCTCTCGGTCAGACCTGCGAGACGTTCGCGAAGCGACGTCTCCTGGGCACGCAGCCCGACGAGCTCCTCGTTCTGTGCCGAACGCGCAGCCTCCGCCTCGGCGAGGGCGACCCGCGCCTCGGTGACCGATCGGTCGAGGGAATCGAGTATCCGCGGGAGTTCCTCTGCCACGCCCGACGCCGCTTCCCGCTGGGTCCGACGGATCACTGCACGTCGGGCGGCCTCGGCCGCGGCGTCCCGCTCCTGCTCGCGCTGCCGCTCGAGACTCGTGACTCGTGCTTGAGCCGCACGTACCCGTTCACGCAGCGTCTCGATCTCCAGCCGCGCCCGCACTTCGCCCTCACGGGCCAACTCGAGCGTCTCGAGCAGTCCGTCTCGGGCAGAGGCGTCGAGGACGGGACGGGGAGCCGCGATCGCCTCGTCCAGCGCCGCTTTGGCGGCTTCCGCCTTCGCCTCGGCATCGGACACGGCGGCCTGAGCCTGTGCGAGTCCGGTCTCGAGTCGTTCGCACTCCGCCACCGCTGATTCGTGACGGACGGTGACCCGGTTCACCTGTTCGGCATGGGTGGCGAGAGCGGCGTCGTGCTCACGCAGTGCGCGGAGCGCGTCCTTGGCCTGGCGCCTGGTCATCTCGACCGCCTCGTTCGCGTCCTCCCGCGCTTCGCGCAGGGAATCCACCACGATCTGGATCTCGGCCAGGCGCTCCGCGGCCGCATCCCGCTCGGCGGCGAGTTCCAGGCGCGACCGCTCACCGCCGGATCCGGTGCGCAACGTCTGAGCGGTGATCACGTCTCCGCCGATGGTCACGATCGTCGTCGAGGTGTCCCCTGCGGCGTCGAGCGTGGTACGCGCGGAACGGGCGGACTCCAGATCGTCGGCGATCAGAACGTGCGACAGGATACCCAGCACGCCTTCGGGGGCCGTCACGGTCTCGACCGCGGGCGTGACACCGTCGATCGGGGCAGTGACGGACTCCGGACGACGAGCGTCGGCGACGACGAAGTCGACGACACCCCTGCGGTTCTCCGCGGCCTCCGCCGCCTGGGCGAATGCGTCGGCAGCAGTGTCGATGAGCACGCCCTCGGCGAGCGGACCGAGGACCGCGGCGATCGCCGCTTCGAATCCGGCCCGGACCTGGACGGCGTCCCCGACCAGACCGCGAACTCCCTTTCCGCCCGCCTTGACGATCTCGGCGGCGCCGCCCGACAGCGCCAGGGCGCTGCTCAGAGCCGCAGCCTTCGCGGTCAGCGAGTCGACCTCCCGCTCAGCGGCGTGCAGCCGTTCACGCAGGGTCTCGCGCTCGGCCTCCGCGGCCGTCGCCGCGCGCTGCGCACTGTCGTAGGCCGCCGTGTGTTCGACGGCTGTACCCTCGGGCGCTTCAGCGTCGTCGATCGCCTCGAGTGCCTCGGCAGCCTCGCGCCTGCGCGCGTTCGCCGCTTCGAGCGCGTTCTCCTGTCGGAGCACGGCACCGCGCACCGCGGCAAGAGCCGAGGCTGCAGCGTCTGCAGTCCCGCGCAGCGTCGAGAGGCGCATGTCGTACTCCGACACCAGCGCGCTCTGTTCGGCGATATCCACATCGAGCGTGTCGAGTTCGGCTCTGGCGTGCACGACTTCACGGCTCGCCGATGCGGCGGCATCCTGCGCATCGCCGAGGCCGGCGGAGATCACGTCGATCTCCTCCTTCGCCTCATCGATGACGCTCTGCGTCACGGTGACCGCGGTGACAGCGGCATCGTCGTCTTCGGAGCCGAGTAGCGCGAGGCGCTGATTCGCCAGCGTGTAGAGCCCGCGCATGCGCTCCTGCACCTGCTCCAGACCGAAGGCCACGCTCCGCGCCTGGTCGACGGCGACCGAGTTCTGATCCTGTTCGAGTCGCGCGATGCTCGCCCGCACCGTTTCCGCCTGATCCGACAGGACCAGTCGCTCTGTGTGGCGTTCGTGCTCCGTGCGGGTGTGATCGGCGAGGGCGGTCCGCAGCGCGACGACGTCGTCTGCGAAGATCCGCGCCTTCGCGTCACGGACGACGGCGGCGATCGTCTGGGCCTCGCGCGCGATCTCGGCCTGGCGACCGAGCGGCTTGAGCTGACGACGGATCTCTCCCGCCAGATCGCTGAGGCGCGTGAGGTTCGCCTCCATGGCGTCGAGCTTGCGGAGGGTCTTCTCTTTGCGGCGACGGTGCTTGAGGATTCCCGCGGCCTCCTCGATGAAGCCTCGACGATCTTCCGGCGAGGCCTGGAGCACGGTGTCGAGGCGTCCCTGCCCCACGATCACATGCATCTCCCGGCCCAGCCCCGAGTCGCTGAGCAGCTCCTGCACGTCGAGCAACCGGCATCCTTCGCCGTTGATCGCGTACTCGCTAGACCCGTTGCGGAACAGCGTGCGGCTGATCGTCACCTCGGCGAACTCGATCGGGAGGGCCCCGTCGGCGTTATCGATCGTCAACTGCACCTCCGCGCGGCCCAGCGGACCGCGCGTCGAAGTACCCGCGAAGATGACGTCTTCCATCTTTCCGCCGCGGAGTGTCTTCGCGCCCTGCTCCCCCATCACCCAGGCGAGGGCGTCGACGACGTTCGACTTGCCCGACCCGTTGGGGCCGACGATGCAGGTCACGCCGGGCTCGAAGACGAAGCTCGTCGGCTGAGCGAACGACTTGAACCCTTTGAGCGTCAGGCTCTTCAGATGCATGCGGGCACCACTCGTCCGGGGAGAATCACGCCGCCACGCTACCGGAATCCCGCGCCACGGCCGTCATCCCGCGCGGGCGTTCATCGAACCCGCGCCCCTCGGCGACACGCCGTGCGAGAGGGAAATGCTTGACGCTGCGCTCTGGAGTTCGCTACCGTGTCCTCCGGATCGACGCACGAAAGGAGGTTACCGATGATGATGATTCAGCTCAACGCACAGGCCACCGGCCTCACAGCGCCAGCGCATTTTGCGCCGCGCCCTGCGTTCTCGGTAACCGCCGGCGTCCGCTTCAGCGCGCTCTCGTAGCAGCACACCCCGAGAATCACGGCCCGTAGTGGGTCTTCTCCGGTCGGTGCTCCCGCGCCCCGCCCTCTGATCTGCGACCAGATCGAGGATCTCCGCCGCTCTCGGCCACCACCTCCCGTGGTTCCGATGGGCCGCCTTCCTCCGCACCCACGTCGATGGCTGTCGCCGTCGACGTGTGGTGACTCCGTCACCATCCACCATCACTCTCGAAGGAATCACCGTGAACACCACGTTGCACCGCAGCGTCGCCCACCCGCCCGATATCGAGGACCGCGAGGTCCTCCAGATCCCTCTCCCGGACGAACTGCGTCGCCTCGCGCTCGCAGATCGCCTCTCCCTGCGAGTCGGCCTCTGGCTGTTCCAAAGGGCTCAGCGTCCGCAGCGACACCGCCGCGGCCTGAACATCGCTCCGGCAGAGATCTTCCTGCTCGGAGAGCAGCGACACCGCTCGGCAGCCGAGTCCTACGCTCTGCTGACGTACGACATGCAGCGCGGAATGCGCTGACCCCGCAGATCATGAGCATCTCCGTCGCAACGCCCTCTGCATCCGTCCGCGAGCTTCCGCGGGCGGATGCGGAGGCGGACGCCCGAAGACCCCACACGAAGGAATTGACATGAAGACGACCGAACCGACCATCACTCCGTTGATCGTGCCGGCCTCGATCGACGACGACACCGCAGCGGAATTCCGCGCGTATGGCGAACTCAACCGGCAGATCTGCGACGAGCAGGTCGGTCTCCCCGATCTGGCCGAGGACGCAGCGCAAGTGCTGCCCGGTTGGCGTGACGACACCGATTCCCTCGACCGCGGTTTCGTCGCCCGTGTCGCGGGGGAGATCGTCGGCATGGTGACGATCTCCTTCGCACAGGAGGAGGAGGCGAACGCCGCCGAGCTCGACATGCTGGTGCCGGAGGCGCACTGGGGTCACGGGATCGAGAAGGCGCTGCTCGCGCACGCCGAGGACGAAGCCCGAGCGCGCGGTCGTACCGTTCTGCAGCTGTGGAGCCTGCACCGGCCGGAAGAGACCGAACGCATGCTCGTACCGCGAACGGGGTGGGGCCGAATTCCCGCGACGCCCCTGAGCGATCTCGCCGAGTCCGCCGGGTTCACGCTGGAGCAGGTGGAGCGGAACAGCGAGTTCGATCTGCGTTCCGATCCGGCGCTCCTGCGCACCGCTCTGGCGGAGGCGAACGCCCATGCCGGTGCGCAGTACCGCATCGTCGAGTGGATGCTGCCGACACCGCCGGAGCTGCGCTCGAAGTACGCCGCGATCCTCGCGCGCCTGTCGACTGACGCGCCGAGCGGCGAGATGGACTTCGTCGCGGAGGTGTGGGACGCGGATCGCGTCGCACGGCGGGATGCACGGATGACCGAGTCCGGACGCGCGGTCTCCGTCACGGCGGTGCAGCACGTCCCCACGGGGGATCTCGTCGCCTACAACGAATTGGTGATCGGCACCGACCGCACCGGGGTCACCCATCAGCAGGGCACCCTGGTGTCCAAGGATCACCGCGGTCATCGGCTCGGGACGATCGTGAAGTGCGCGAACCTGCTTCGGTGGCAGGAGCTGATGCCCCATTCCCCCGTCGTGTCCACGTTCAACGCGGAAGAGAACCGCCCCATGCTGAGCATCAACGAAAGGATCGGCTTCCGGCCGGTCTCCTATGCCGGAGCGTGGCAGAAGAAGCTCTGACGCACGTGTCGGCCCGATCTCATTCTCCGGGATGAGGTCGGGCCCGCATCGTCATCCGCCGGATCGACGACATCGGAGGGGCGGCTGACGAGAGTGGAGACATGAACATCCCCGTGATCGAAGCCCATGCCCTGACCAAGACCTTCGGGATGACGCGCGCTCTCGCCGGAGTCGATCTCGCGATCCACCGTGGCGAGTCCGTCGCGATCATGGGCGCCTCGGGCTCCGGCAAGACGACCCTGTTGCACGTGCTGGCGGGAATCACCGCCCCGGAAGCAGGCAGTGTTGTCTTCCGCCCGGCCGAAGGAGCGCCCATCGAGGTCACCGCGCTCGGTGAATCCGCCCGTTCGCGACTGCGCCGCGAGCGGTTCGGCTTCGTCTTCCAGCAGGGCCTGCTCATCCCCGAGCTGACGGCAGTGGAGAACGTCGCCCTCGCTTCGATGATCAACGGTGTCCGGCGCCAGGACGCGATCCACCACGCAGCCTCCTGGCTGGCCGCGCTCGGACTCGCCGGCATGGAGGACCGTCGGATCGGCGAGCTCTCCGGAGGCCAGGCACAGCGTGTCGCGATCGCCCGCGCTCAAGCGACCGGCGCGGAGCTCGTCTTCGCCGACGAACCCACGGGCGCTCTGGACTCGCACACGTCCGCCGAGGTCATGGATGCTCTGCTGTGGTCCACCACGAGCCAGGGCCGCACTCTCGTCGTGGTCACCCACGACCCCGAGGTGGCCGGTCGGTGCTCGCGCACGATCGCCGTCCGCGACGGCCGCATCGTCTCCTCGGCGGTGGCGGCATGAACCGCAACGTCCTCGCTCTGCTGCTGCGCCCCGCGCCCGGGCAGAACAGCGTGCTCGCCCTCCCCGTCGTCGCGTTCGGCGTGGTGACCACTCTGGTGCTGACCGTGATCGGAGGGGCCCAATCATTCTGGGGCTGGACCGACCCGGAGGCGCCCGTCTATCAGGCACTCGCCGCCATCGCGCTCGTCCTCCTGGTCGTCCCGCTGATGTCGCTCGGCGGCGCGGCCGCTCGGCTCTCCGCCCGGCGGCGAGACGAGCGACTCTCGACCCTGCGTCTACTCGGGGTCTCCCCCGCAGGCGTGACGGTCGCGACGGTCGCCGAATCCGTCCTCGTCGCCTCAGCAGGTGCCCTCATCGGCGTCATCGGGCATGTCGCGCTGAGTCCGCTCATCGGCCTGATCCCGTTCCGCGGGGAAGCTCTCGGGTTCGGTGCGGTCGTGCTGCCCCCGGCGCAGATCTCCATGGTGCTCGCCGGTGTACTCCTGCTCGCGTCGGCGAGTGCGGTCGTCGGGCTTCGCCGTGTCGTGATCTCACCGCTCGGGGTCCGCACCCGCTCCACGACCGCGAACGTGCACTGGATCCGCGCGCTGATCGCGGCGGGTGCCATCGCGATCTCCGTCGTGCTCATCAAGGTCTTCCCGTCCATCGGCGGATTGGTCACGACCATCGTCGTCCTCGCCGGGTTGTTCGGTGCCTCGCTCGCGCTGCTCAATGTCGTGGGGCCCTGGGCGCTCAAGGTGTCGGCATCGCGACAGCTTCGACGAGCAGAACAGCCCGAGCGGCTGCTCGCCGCACGCGTCGTCCTGGATTCCCCCAAAGCTGCATGGCGGCAGGTCGGCGGCATCGCGATGGCGAGCTTCATGGCTGTCTTCGCCGGCACCGGGGTCGCACTGATGAACGTTATGACCGGACCGGACGCCTCCACGACCGACTTCGCACTCGCCGAGGACATCCGCACAGGACTCATCATCACCCTGATCGGGTCATTCCTCATGGTGGCGGCATCCGTCGGGGTCAACCAGGCGTCCGACGTGCTCGACCAGCGCGAACTGCACCGCAGTCTGCATCACCTGGGCATGCCCATCGAGACCGTCGACCGCGCCCGGCGACGAGCAATCATGTCTCCCCTGCTGGTCACCGCGATCGGCTCGGCGCTGGTCGCGGCCGTCCTCGTGATCCCCCTGATCGGCATCGCCCTGATCACGGCACCGCTCTCGCTCCTCACGATCGCCGCAGTGGTCGGAGTGGGGATCGCCATCGTCTGGGCGAGCACGTGGGCCACCCGTCCCCTGCTGCGAGGAGCGTTCCAGACCGCGTGACGGCTCGCGGCGTCGTCGACCTGCCTGTCCAGCCGCAGGTCAGCGGCGGCGCTGGCAGGTCGGGCAGAAGTGCGAACCCCGGTTCATGAAGGTCTCGCGCACGATAGCCGTTCCGCAGCGCGGACACGGCTTTCCCTGTCGCCCGTACGCGTTCAGAGAATGCGCGAAGTAGCCGGCCTGCCCGTTGACGTTGACGTATTGCGCATCGAAGCTCGTCCCGCCTTCGGCCAGCGCCTTCGCGAGCACGACCCGCACTTCCGCGAGCAGGCGATGGACAGCTCGGGTGGACAGCCGGCTCGCCGGTGTCTCCGGATGGATGCGCGCCGCCCAGAGCGACTCGTCGGCGTAGATGTTGCCGATCCCGCTCACCACGCCTTGATCCAGAATCACACGTTTGATCGCGCTGCCACGGCGGGCGAGGGCCGCGCGGAACGCGGCGTCGTCGAATTTCTCGTCCAGGGGGTCGCGAGCGATGTGCACCACCTGAGTGGGGATCCGCGAGCCGCCCTCCTCGATCAGCGCGTCGACAGCGAGCGAGCCGAAGGTGCGCTGGTCCGCGAACACGATCGCGAGTTCGCCGTGCACGGGGTGCTCGATACCGATGCGCACGCGCTCATGCCTTTCCGCACCGGCGGTCGGCGCCCGCAGCAACATCTGCCCGCTCATGCCGAGGTGCGCGATCAGTGCGGACGGCGAGCCTTCGAGCGGGAGCCAGAGGAACTTGCCACGGCGCGAGGCTGCGGTGAAACTCCGGCCCTCCAGTCGGTCGACGAAATCAGCGGCACCCGCTGCGTGGCGGGTGAGTGCACGCTCATCGAAGACGCTGACCGAGGTGATCGACGATCCGACGACGGCTGGCTCGAGACCGGCTCGGACGACCTCGACCTCGGGAAGCTCAGGCACGCTCGCTGAGCGTGCGCCAGGCGCTGAGGGCCGCCGCCATCTCTGCGGTCTTCTTGCTGCTGCCGTGTCCAGTCATGCGGACATCACCGACGGCCACCGTGGCGGTGAAGCGGCGGTCATGATCCGGGCCGCTCGCCTCCACGGAGTACTGCGGCGGCGTCGCGCCGACACGGGCAGCGAGCTCTTGCAGACTGGTCTTCGGGTCCATGGCCGCGCCATAGCGCTCCGGATCCGCGAGCAGAGGCTTCGTCAACCGCAGCACGAGCGCCGTCGCGGCCTCCGGACCGGCCGAGAGATACGTGGCACCGATCACGGCTTCCATCGTGTCCGCCAGGATCGAATCCTTGTCGCGACCACCGGTCTGCTCCTCGCCGCGCCCGAGCAGCAGGTGACTGCCGAGATCGATTCCGCGAGCGACCTCGGCGAGGGCGACCGTGGACACCACGCTCGCCCGCCGCTTCGCCAGCTCCCCCTCGTCGAGATCGGGATGAGTGGTGAAGAGCATCACGGTCACGGCCTGACCCAGAACCGAGTCGCCGAGGAACTCCAGGCGCTCGTTGTGAGGGATCCCGCCATGCTCGTACGCGTAGGAGCGGTGGGTCAGGGCCAACTCCAGAAGCTCCGCGTCGATATCGACGCGGAGCTTATCTGGGAGAGGCCTCGTCCCCCCGGGGACCTCCGTCACGGTACTACGCGACTCAGACGTCGGCGACCTTGCGGCCCTTGTACTCGAGGAAGAGTTCGGTGCCCTGCGAGTCGGTGACGACCTTCGCCTGGTGCGGACGGCTGTAGACGACCTGACCGTTCTCGATGGTCTTCACGAGGGCGACGGGAGCCGCCTTCCACTGCGCGCGACGCGAGCGGGTGTTCGAACGTGAAACCTTGCGCTTCGGGGGGTTACCAGCCATGACTAGCTCTCTTCTTTCTCGGCGGCACGAGATTCTTCCGCGCCGTCTTGGTCTGTGATGTTCTGGAGCGCGCTCCACCGAGGATCGATGGGAGCCACCTGCTCCGTTCCGGTGTTCGCGGCCAGTCGTTCACCCGTTTTCGGGTCGAGACCCGGGCAATCCGGCTGACACACCGGCTGAAAAGGAAGCGACAATACGGCCGCATCCCTGACGAGAGTTTCAAGATCCACGTGGTCGTCTTGAACCTCGAAGTCAGTTTCTTCCTCACCAGGATACGCGAAAAGCTCCTGGAACTCGACTTCGACGGGCC